>JAQGNJ010000039.1 GCA_028291885.1 Ramlibacter sp.
CCTGCGCGACATGGAAGCCGACGAGCGCTGAACAAGGTTCAGTCCGCCCTGTCCTACGGTGGACTCGGCCGTGGCCGACTGGCCACTGGCTTGTGCGTCACTACATTGAATGGAAGCGCGGGCTTTGCCGCCCGCATGGCCTCACGAAAGGAACCAGGATGAACCTCATCGAACGCAAGAGCCTGGTCGCAATCTCCTGCCTGGCGGCGCTGCTGTCGCTGGGCGCCTGCGACCGCACCGACAACCGCACGATGGGCGAGCGACTCGACTCCGCAACCGCGAAGACGGACAAGGCGGCGGAGAAAGCCAAGGCGCAAGCACAGGCCGCAGCCGTCGACGCAGAGCAGGCCGCGAAGGAGGCCGCGGAGGCCACAAGGAACGCCGGCGCCAGCGCGGCCACCGAACTGAAGGACGCGAGCGCCAAGGCCGCCGTCGTGACGGCACAGGCCGCGGAGAGCGCCACCGAAGCCGCGCGCAAGTTCGCCGAGCAGCTGGACGACGTCACGATCACGGCCAAGGTCACGACCGGACTGGCGGCCGACAAGAACCTGAGCGCGCTGAAGATCAAGGTGAACAGCCGCGACGGTGTCGTGACGCTCAAGGGCCCCGCGCCCACGCAGGCGGCGCGGGAGCGGGCCGAGGAGATCGCCCGCAACGTCAAGGGCGTCACCTCGGTCAACAACCAGCTGAGCGTGCAGGCCGGCTGAGCGGCAGCTCAGGTCGTTTCGGCCGGCTGGGGTGCGCCGGACTGCGCAGGCGGTTCCGCGGGCTCCACCTGCGGGCTCTGGGAACCGTCGTCCACCTGGCCCACCTGGCAGTTGTCGCTTTGCGGCTCCTGCTCCAGCTGTGCGTGCGGCGACTGGATCAGGTCATGGATGAAGCGCAGCTTGTCCAGCGCCGCCGGGCTGAGCGCGAACGGGTAAGCGTCGTCTTGGCCAAGGCTGCGGTTCAGGCTGTTCAACAGCAGCGTGAGCGGCACCCATTGCTCCACGAGATGGTCGAAGTCGGTCGGCCCGGTCTCGAACGGGTTGCTCACCTCGTCGTAGTCTTCCTCGGGGCCCGGCACGACCAGCCGGGTGTTGTACGACGCGGCGGTCTCCAGCAGATCCACCATGTGCAGGTAGTGGGCCCAGGTCTCGGCCCAGTCTTCCCAGGGATGGGCGGTGGCGTAGGCGCTGACGAAGTTGTCCTGCCATGAGGCCGGCGCCCCCGACGCGTAGTACGTCTGCAGCGACTGTCCGTAGTCGGCCTGTTCGTCCCCGAACACGGCCCGGAACTCCTCCAGCCGGCCGGCGTCGCGCACCAGGCGGTCCCAGTAGTAGTGGCCGGATTCATGGCGCAGGTGCCCGAGCAGCGTGCGATAGGGTTCGCGCAGCTGCAGGCGCCGGCGCACCCGCTCGTCGTCATCCGCCTCGGCCACGTTGAGCGTGATCAAACCGTTGCAATGGCCCGTCATGACCTGCTGGCCAGGCTGGTCGGCCAGGAACTGGAACACCGGCCCGTCCTGCTCGCCCGCGGGCGGGTCGACCGACACCAGGCCGAGCCGCGCCAGCGTGTAGAACAGCCGCCGCTTGGCCGTCTCGATGCGGAACCAGCGCTCGTGGTTTCCTTCGATCGACAGGTCCGGCAGGATTTGCGTCAGCCGGCAGGAGACGCACAGCGGATTCGGGTCGCTTTCGGGGATGGCGAAGTTGCAGGCCTGGTGCTGCGTGTTGTTCTGGCACAGCCTGTAGCGGCGGGTCGACGTGGCGTTGCCGCGTTTCTTGCGGATCCAGACGCCGTCGCTTTCCGGCACCGGCTCCAGCGCGGCGACGGACATGCGCGGCGGCAGGAAAGCCAGCTTGCTGCCGCAGTGCAGGCAGGACACGTTTTCGAAAAAAACGGCATGGCCGCAGTTGTCGCAATTGAATAACTTCATATTCCGTGCTCGACAGGACGTTCCAAAAGAAAAGAGGCAGGCGGGGCGTTGCCGCCCGGCCTGCCTGCTAGGTGCGGTGGATTTACGGGCGCACGGCCAGGTTGTTGCGCACTTCACGCACGCCGCGCGAGTTGCGTGCCAGGTATTCGGCCTGCGACTTCTCGGCGTTCGACTTGGCGAAGCCGGAAAGCGAGACGGTCCCGTTCAGCGTTTCCACCTTGATGGCGGCCGCATCGACGGTCTTGTCCTCGACGAACTTGGCCTTCACCGCGGTGGTGATGGCCACGTCGTCGATGTAGGCGCCCGGGGTTTCCTGGCCGCGCACCACAGCGCAGCCGGTCGTGAGGATGGTGGTGCCTGCAAGGGCAGCCAATGCCAGGGCCCGGATGTATTTCGTGTTCATGTATTTCTCCTTCGAGTGAATCGGTTCGTCTGTGCCTGTCGTTGCAAAAAGCTCGCCCGCCGGGCACTACGTCGGCGGGGTTGCGGTCATAGTTCGGGTTCGCGGCCCTGCTGCTGCGCATGCCAGCCCTGCGCGTCCGAGAGCGCGGACATCACGACGCCGGAGAGTTGCGAGGACTTCACGATGGCGACCACAAGGGTCGTCAGCGAGATCAATCGCCAGGGCCTGGTCACCACCAGCAGGGCGCCGACGCCGGCGGAAATCGCCAGCACCTGGAACGGTTTCCTGCGCATATAGGACTGCAGCGCCGGGCTCGCCATCTCCAGCGCCATCTGCGCCGGGTGATGGCGCCACCAGGAGCGCGCCGCCCCCGACAGGCCGCCGAACCAGCCTCCGCGGCGCGAGCGCCGCTCGCCGTCCGCGGCTTCGCCGCCGGCGGCGTCGGGGGATTCCGCGTCGCTGGCGTCTCGCTCACCGCGGTGCTCGTGGCGTCCGAGGTATTCGACGATGGCGAGCCGGCTGCGGGCCAGCTTCTCGGAGGGCGTCATGAACGCGCTCCGGCCATCCGCAAAGCCTGGGCGTCGGCGTCGAGCTGTCCGCGCAGTTCGACGAAAGCCTGCGTCGGCAGGCTCTTGCGCGCGATGCTCATGGAAACCAGCGCCAGGGCGAGCGCGACGCCGGGCGCCAGCACCAGGACCCAGTGGAACCCCTGCATGAAGCCCAGCATGACGGCCACGCCGGCAAGCACCAGGAAGACGACGAAGGACACGGCCGCGACGCCCCAGGCAATGGCGCGGCGCAGCACTTCCGCGCCCAGGGTGGCCGCCTCCTGCTGCGCCAGGGCAGCGTAGCCACTGAGGTGGTCGACAACCAGCTCGGGCCGGCTGACCAGGACCCTGAAGATGGGATGGATCATCGCCATCGCTTGGACGTGCGGTTGGATCAGAGACGGTTGCGGCGACGGGCTGCGACGAGCAGTCCCGCGATCACCGCGCCGGCTGCCACGGCGATCAGCACCGATTTCACCGGCTGCTGCGAGACGTAGCGGCCGGTCACGTCCGCATAGCGCGAGAGCTGCTTCTGGGCGGCGGCGGCTGCTTCGGACGCGACGTCCACGCCCCGGCTGGCGAGGTCCTTGGCGCCGAAGCCCAGGTCGCGGACCTTCTCGCTGGCCTTGCCGATCACCTGGCTCGCGAGCTGCCGCGTGCTGTCGAGCGCGCTCTCGGCGCCGTTCATGGCCTCGTCGGCGTAGGAAGCGGGCGTGCTGCTGCGCAGGGATCTGGTGCTCGGTGTGTTCATGGTGACCTCTTCTGGTTGGTGGACGTGGACTGGAAACTGGTGGCCTGGACGGGCAGGGATGCAGGGCCGGGCGTCAGCCCTTGCGCTTGTGCACCATGCTGACGATGAACGTCACGACCGCCATGGCGACGAAGACGAAGAACAGGATCTTGGCGATCTCGACGGCGCCCGCCGCGATGCCGCCGAAGCCGAACAGGGCGGCGATCAGCGCGACGATCAGGAATACAACGGCGTAATGAAGCATCTTCGTTCTCCTTGGGCGAGTGCCCGTGGCACCCGTGCGTCCCTGGTGGAACGCTTGAGCCCAAGCTTAGAACGGAAGGTCAGCCATTGCTGATCAGCGGCAAGCGTGACTGGTTGTCGGTGGCCGCGATGGATGCCTGTAGGAGTCCGCCGACACCCGGACGGGAATTTCAGGCGGTCTGCGCACTGCAGGGAAGGGTGGCGCCGATCCGCGTACCGGTGCCCGGTTGCGATTGCACCACCAGCCGGCCGCCTGCCGCTTCGACCCGGTGCTTCATGCCGGCCAGCCCATGGGTGGAACTGCGCACGTCGTTGACGTCGAAGCCCTTGCCGTTGTCCTTGATGTCCACCTCGACCTGGCCGCTGGAGTTGCGCACGCTGATGTCGACCTGCTCGGCCTGCGCGTACTTGCCGACGTTGGTGAGCGACTCCTGGACCAGCCGGTACACCGTCAGCTGGCTCGACTCGTCCAGTTCGACCGGCTCCAGGTTGGTGGCGACCTCGATGCCGGAGCGTTCCGCGAATTCGCGCGCCAGGATCTCGAGCGACGCCGTGAGCCCGAGGTTGGACAGCGACGAGGGCCGCAGGTCTTCGATGATCCGCCGCTTCAGGGCGATGCCGCTGTTGAGGGTTTCGGTCAGGTGCTGCAGCCGTTGCGCGAACTCCGGCGCCTGGGCGCCCAGCTTGGACTTCAGGCGGGCGACGTCCAGCTTGGCCGCCGTCAGCAGGGCGCCGAGCTCGTCGTGCAGCTCGCGCGCCAGGTGGCCGCGCTCCTCCTCTCGCACCTGCTGCAGGTGGGTCGCGAGCTCGGCCAGCGTGGCGGTGCGCTCGCGCACCTGCCGCTCCAGCAGATCGCGTTCCTGCTGCAGGATCTGCTGCTGCTGCTCGCCGGCGAGCTTCAGCGCCGTGGTCTGGCGCAGGTAAAGGTAGAACGCCAGCAGGCCCGCCATGGCGACGGCGGCGATGCCGATGCGCGAGAGCAGCAGCGAACGGCGCACCTGCACCTGGCTGACCTCCATCCGGGCGGTGCTGGCATCGATCAGCTTGGTCGCCTGTTCCCGGATCGCATCCATGTGCTCCTTGCCGACGTCCGTCATCAGCACGAACTTCCAGGCTTCCTCGTTGCCCTGCTTGCGCATGCGCACGGACAGGTCCATCTCGGCCAGCTTGCGCTGCACGTTGCGTCCGAGCTGGGACAGGGTGGCGAATTCGTCGGCGTTGGAGGTGTGCAGCAGCCGCAGGTTGTCCAGGTTCTGGGTGATCTCGCCCACCGCGGCGTTGTACGGCTCCAGGTAGCGGGGGTCGCCGGTGAGCAGGTAGCCCCGGGAGCCGGTTTCGGCGTCCAGCACGTGCTGCAGCAGCCGGTTCAGGGTGCCCCGGGTGCGCGACGCCTCCGCGATGTCGTCCAGCGCGGCGCTCGACCGGTTGTAGCCGGTTTCGTTGATCCCGATCAGGATGCAGGCCGCGAGAATCGCCAGAAGCAGGCTGATAGCCATCTTCGGCATAGAAAACGATCGCATCAATATCACTCCAAACCGCCTTCGTTATGAATAAAATCGCCAATAATCGACACTAGAGGGAGACGGCCCCTTCCGCTGTTGTTGTACAAACGGGCCTGTGCTTGTCATCGCGAAAGAGAACCAGACATGATCAAAGTCGGAATTGTGGATGACCATGCCATCGTGCGGTCGGGGCTGAAGCAGTTTTTCTCCGAGCAGGTCGACCTGCGCGTCGTCGGGGAAGCTTCCAGCGGCCGCGAGGCCATCGACCTGGTTCGCACCACCGAACTCGATGTGCTGGTGATGGACCTGTCCATGCCTGGCCAGAGCGGCATCGACGCGCTCGGCATGATCCGCGCCAAGGCGCCCGACGTCGGCATCCTGATCCTCTCGGGCTATCCGGAGGAGCACTATGCGATGAACCTGATCCGCCAGGGCGCGAGCGGGTACTTGAACAAGGAATGCGAGCCGATGGAGATCGTCAACGCGATCCGCACCATCGCGCTGGGACGGCGCTACATCTCTCCGGCCGTCGCCGAACTGCTCGCGCAGCAGCTCAATCGCAAGGAAGGCGGCGCGCCTCACGAGCAGCTCTCCGAGCGCGAATTCCAGGTGTTCCTCAAGCTCGCCAAGGGAGAGACGGCCGGTGACATCGCCAAGGCGCTGTCGCTGAGCGTCAAGACGGTCAGCACGTACCGCACCCGCCTGATGGAAAAAATGAGCCTGGCCTCGAACAGCGACCTGACCTATTACGCGCTGAAGAACAAGCTGATCGACTGAAGCCCGCTGCGCGCCTCATGGCGCGGGCGCGGAGGGCGTGCACTGCTCCATGCAGTACTCGACCAGCGCATCGATCTCGTTGGATTTGTCGAAGACCGCGTCCGCACCGAGCTGGGCGCAGCGTTTGCGCATGTCCTCGGTCGCATAGTTGCTCAGGACCACCACGCGCTGCGCTCCCTGCCGCCCCTGGCAGGCCTCGAGCACGCCCAGGCCGCTGCCTTGCTTGAGAAAGAGGTCCACGATCGTCAGGTCCCAGGCCGCGGGATGGCCCGAGAGCCAGCTGCGTGCCTCGTTCTCCGTTTCGGCCCAGCCCAGCGCCTTGATGCATGCCAGTTCTTCCAGCGTCCCGATCAGGTTTTCGCGGATCGTGGCGTTGTCTTCGACGATATAAGTGCGCAGTTCCACGGTGGTCAATTCATGGCGCGTTCCAAGGCACACGCGCCGTCGGCTTTCGGGCAATTGCGGGCCGGGCGATCACCCGGCGCTTCTCCTCCAGCGGGCATTTTGCCAGTGCGACCGCGGGCCAATCGTAGGACCTTTCCTACAGCTCGAGTGTAGGCACGCACCGACAGGAGCTCAGGCGCACTACTGGCAGCAAAGCAATTGCACACCCAGCACACTGGCGTGAAACAGGTAAACGCCGGGACACCGAAACCGGTTCAGGGAACATCCGAAAAATGAAACTGTTGATCCAGTCCGCAATGATTTTCTTCGGCACGCTGATGGCTGCCGCCGTCGTGGCGCTGGGCGAGCCTGGCAAGGCCGATGAAGC
Source organism: Ramlibacter sp. (assembly GCA_028291885.1). Classification (GTDB taxonomy): domain Bacteria; phylum Pseudomonadota; class Gammaproteobacteria; order Burkholderiales; family Burkholderiaceae_C; genus Ramlibacter. The sequence continues at coordinate 6,915 of JAQGNJ010000039.1, forward strand.
CTTCGTCAGGAGCGCTGCCACGCAATCGGGCAATGGTGCGCAGGCGGGTGCTCCGGACTCGCGCCCGCTGGTCAGCGTCGCTTGGACCGACGCGGGCCTCGGCGCACGCTGATCGACGCCATGGACGGAACGACCGCCACCGCACGCAGTCCCGGCACCGGCCGTCCGCTCTGGGTCAAGCTGCTGGCCGGGTTCGTCGTGCTGCTGCTGGCCCTCGTGTTGCTGGTCGTCTTTTTCCCCTGGGACTGGCTGCGCGGGCCGGTGAACCGCTATGTCACCGACCGCACCGGCCGCCATTTCGAGATCACGCGCCATCTCGATGTCAAAGTCGGACGCACCACCCGCGTCTTTGCCGACGGCATCGAGTTCGCCAATCCCGAGTGGGCCAAGGATTCGCACCTGGTGAAGGCCGACGCGGCGGAGATCGACATCAGGCTGTTGCCGTTGCTGCGCGGACGCATCGAGCTGCCGTTGATCAAGTTCACCCGGCCGCAGCTCGGGTTGCAGATGGAGCCGGACGGGCGCCGCAGCTGGGCGCTCGGGCGCGACACCTCCGACAAGGGCAACCTGCCGGATATCGGCGCACTGGTCGTCGATCAGGGCACGATGCACTTCCTGGCAAGCGAATACGGCGCCGACGTGCGGACCGAATTCGCCATCGACAACCGCGGCGACGCCAAGCTGCCGCTCGGATACAAGGCCAGCGGAACGTGGCAGAAGGAGCCCTTCACCGCCCAGGGCCGGGCCGGCAACGTGATGAATCTCGGAGGCGCGGAAAAGGGATCGTTCCCGCTGGAGATCGCCGCGGCGGCCGCGCACACCACGCTGAAGGCATCGGGCACGGTGGACAACCTGGCCACGATGGACGGGGCCAATGCGAGCTTCACGATGCAAGGCGCCAACCTGTCCGAGCTGTACAAGCTGCTCGGGGTCGTGCTGCCCGAGACGCCTCGCTACGAGCTGCGTGGCCACATGACCAAGCAGGCCGACGTCTGGAAAGTCGACCAGATCAACGGCAAGCTGGGCAACTCCGACATCAGCGGCCAGATGACCTTCGACCGGTCGCAGCCCGTGCCGCTGCTGACCGGCAAGCTGCAGTCCAGGGCGCTGGACTTCGACGATCTCGCGCCGCTGGTCGGCCTGCCCGAGCAACCGCGCAGCGCGGCGGCGTTGCCGCACGTCGCGCCAATTGCCGTCGGCACTGCCCCTGCGAAGGCGGCGCGCGCCAACGTTGCACCCGGTCGCGTGTTGCCGACGGCGGCGCTGGACGTCGCGCGGCTGAAGGCGATGAACGCGGACGTGCAGTACAGCGCCGCGAAGATCACGAACGTGCGGCAGCTGCCGCTGGAGCGAATGAGCGTGCACGTCAAGCTCAAGGACAGCGTGCTGCAGCTCGACCCGACCGACCTGGGCGTGGCGGGCGGACGCTTCACCGGACGCATCCGGATCAATGGCAAGAGCGATCCGGCGGTCGCGGAGATCAAGCTGGACGCGCGCGCCCTCGAACTGGGCAAGCTTTTTCCCTCCGCCAAGCTGACCCGGGCGAGCTTCGGCAAGATCCACGGCGTCATCGACCTGCGTGGCCGCGGCAACTCGGTGGCCCAGATGCTGGGGACCTCGTCGGGCAACTTTGCCCTGTTGATGGGGCGTGGGCAGATCAGCAACCTGCTGCTGGAAATCGCCGGGCTCGACGGCGGCGAGATCATCAAGTTCTTCGCCGAGGGCGACCAGAACGCGGAGCTGCGCTGCGCCGCCGCGGCATTCGACGTGAAGAACGGCGTCATGACCAGCCGCGCCCTGGTGCTCGACACCTCCGACACCGTGATCTACGGCGACGGCTATGTCAGCCTCGCGAACGAGGCGATGGACCTGACGCTCAATCCCTATCCCAAGGACAAGAGCATCCTGGCGTTCCGCTCGCCGCTCAAGCTTGCCGGCACGTTCGCCAAGCCCAAGGCAGGCGTCGACAAGGCGGCGCTGACCGGCAAGGCCGGCGTCGTGCTGGCGCTGGGTGCGATCAATCCCCTGCTGGGGCTGGCGGCGACGATCGAGACCGGTCCGGGCAAGGACGCCGATTGCCGCTCCGTACTGCAGGAGGCAGCCGATCCCGCTGCCGCCGCCCGCGCCGCGGCCGCAGGCACGCCAGACCCGTCCAAGCCCGCGCAGGGCAACACCACCAACGTCATGGGAGCGGCGCCAAAGAGCGGTGTGTCGCCGCAGCAGCTGGCGCGTGAGCGGCTGGAGCGGCTGGAGCGCCTTCCGCAGGAGCGGGACGCGGCGGCCGCCGCCAGGCAGCGCTAGCCGACTTTCGCCGTCGGCGCCGGCCGGGCGGAGCAGACAGGGCAGGCCGCGTTGCGCGGCACACGCAGCTCGCTCCACTCCATCGTCCGTCCATCGAGCATCAGCATCCGGCCGGCCAGCGAAGGGCCGGCGCCGGAGAGCAGTTTGAGCGCTTCGGCCGCCTGCATCGACCCGATGATCCCCACCATGGGAGCGAACACACCCATCGTGGCGCAACGCGTTTCCTCGAACTCCAGATCCGGCGGGAACACGCAGGCATAGCAGGGCGAGGCCGGATCCGCCGGCTCGTAGACGGCGACCTGGCCGTCGAAGCGGATCGCGGCGCCCGAGACCAGCGGCTTGCCGTGCCGCACGCAGGCCGCGTTGATCGCGTGGCGGGTCGCGAAGTTGTCGCAGCAGTCCAGCACCACGTCCGCTTGCGGGACCAGTGCGTCCAGCAGCGCCGCGTCGGCACGGGCGTTGACGGCGATCACCTCGGACTCAGGATTGATCTGCGCGATGGCCTGCCGGGCCGACTCCGCCTTGGGCGAGCCGAGGCGTGCCATGTCGTGGGCGATCTGGCGCTGCAGGTTGGTCAGGTCCACCGTGTCGTTGTCGACCAGCGTGATCCTGCCGACGCCCGCCGTCCCCAGGTAAAGGGCCACGGGCGATCCCAGGCCGCCGGCCCCGATCACCAGGGCATGGGCCGCGAGCATTCGCTCCTGGCCTTCGATGCCCACTTCGTTCAGCAGGATGTGGCGCGAATAGCGCAGCAACTGGTCGTCCGTCATTGCCACGATTGTGGAGGAAGAAAAAGAAAAGCCGGCAGGGCGCCGGCTTGTTCTCGGGACCCGGCGCTGGCCGGGACGACACGGCGTCGCCGTGTCAGTTTTCCTTCTTTTCTTCCTTGCGTTCGACCATGGTCTTGCTGATCAGGACCGGACGGCCCTTGAGCTGGTTGATGGCCTGGACCAGCTGGAAGTCCTTGTCGCTGCCGAATTCCGGCGCCTTGCGGTCCACCGGCGGCTTCTTGGCTTCGTCTTCAGCCTTCTTGCGCGCCTCTTCGCGCATCTTCTCGCGCGCGGGATCCTTCACCTCGGCGCCCTGGCCGCTGCCAAGATGCTTGTCGAGGTCTGCTTCCCGGGTGCGCAGCACGGCGAACACATTGCCTTCTTCGCTTTCGTCGACCATCACGTCCGGGACGATGCCCTTGGCCTGGATCGACTTGCCGCTGGGCGTGTAGTAGCGGGCCGTTGTCAGCTTCAGCCCGGTGTCCGGACCCAGCGGGCGCACGGTCTGCACCGAACCCTTGCCGAAAGTCTGGCTGCCCAGGACGGTGGCGCGCCTGTGGTCCTGCAGGGCGCCGGCCACGATCTCGCTGGCCGAAGCCGAGCCTTCGTTGACCAGCACCACCAGCGGCACGGTCTTGAGGGAAGCGGGCAGGCGACGCAGCGGGTCGGCCCCGGCACGGCGCTGGTAGAACTCCGGCGCCGCCTTGTAGACGAACTTGCTTTCCGCCAGCTGGCCGTTGGTCGAGACCACGGTCACGTTCTCGGGAAGGAAGGCGGCCGAGATCGCAACGGCGGCGTCGAGCAGGCCGCCCGGGTCGTTGCGCAGGTCCAGCACCATGCCCTTGAGATTGGGCTCCGCCTTGTAGATTTCGTCGACCTTCCTGACGAAGTCGTCGACCGTGCGTTCCTGGAACTGCGACAGGCGGATCCAGCCGTAGCCCGGCTCGACCACCTTGCCGCGCACCGATTGCGTGCGGATTTCCTCGCGCGTGATCGTGACCGGGAAGCTGCGGTTTTCGTCCTTGCGGAAGATGGTGAGCAGCACCTTGGTGTTCGGCTCGCCGCGCATGCGCTTGACGGCGTCGTTCAGGCTCAGCCCTTTGACCACCGTGTCGTCGATCTTGGTGATCAGGTCGTTGGGCTTGAGGCCGGCGCGGAAGGCGGGCGAGCCCTCGATCGGCGAAACCACCTTGACCAGGCCGTCTTCCTGCGAGATCTCGATGCCGACGCCGACGAAGCGGCCGGAGGTGCCTTCACGGAATTCCTTGAACGACTTCTTGTCGAAGTACTGCGAATGGGGATCGAGGCTGGCCACCATGCCGGAGATGGCGTCGGTGATCAGCTTCTTTTCGTCGACAGGCTCGACATAGTCGGACTTGACCATGCCGAATACGGCGGCGAGCTGCTGGAGCTCTTCGAGCGGGAGCGGGGCCATCGCGCCACGCGCGACCGTCTGCAGGGAAACGGTCGTCAGCGCACCGGCCAATGCGCCTACGGAAATCCAGCCGGCAATCTTGAGTTTGTGGCTCATAACGATGAAAAGTCCTCTCGACTTTCAATACTACACCTGGGAAAGGTGTATGACGCGGACCGTCCCGGCTGGTTCCCGGGGCTGTTGGCAAATTGTGGAAAAGTCCTGATGTTTACCTTGGCTTGACGCGCGCTCAGCCCTTGCCCTGGCCGGCGACGGCCGCTGCGGCTTTCGCCGCCGCCTGCGCGTCCCCGAGGTAATAGTGGCGGATCGGCTTGAGCTGCGCATCGAGCTCGTACACCAGCGGGATGCCGTTGGGGATGTTCAGGCCCACGATGTCGGCGTCCGAAATCTCGTCGAGATACTTCACCAGCGCGCGGATCGAGTTGCCATGGGCGGCCACCAGGATCCGCTTGCCGGCCTTGATCGCCGGCGCCATCGACTCGTTCCAGAACGGCAGGACGCGGGCCACGGTGTCCTTCAGGCATTCGGTCAGCGGGATCTGGTCCGGCGCGAGCCTGGCGTAGCGGATGTCGCCGCGCTCGGAGCGCGGGTCGGATGGCTCGAGCGCCGGCGGCGGGGTGTCGTAGCTGCGGCGCCAGGCCAGCACCTGGGCGTCGCCGTATTTCTTTGCCGTCTCCGCCTTGTTCAGCCCCTGCAGCGCGCCATAGTGGCGCTCGTTGAGGCGCCAGCTGTGGGCCACCGGCAGCCAGGTGCGGTCCATCTCGTCCAGGCAATGCCAGAGCGTGCGGGTGGCGCGCTTGAGCACGCTGGTGTAGCAAAGGTCGAAGTCGTAGCCTTGCGCCTTGAGCAGCCGGCCCGACTCCTTGGCCTGCTCGACGCCGGTCGCAGTCAGGTCCACATCGGTCCAGCCGGTGAAACGGTTCTCGAGATTCCAGGTCGATTCGCCATGGCGGATCAGCACGAGTTTGTACATGGGCTTGGGTTGGGAAAGAGCAGGATGGAACCCGGCATTTTAGAATCGCGGGTTGGCCTTCTTCCCCTACTTCAAGGAAAACCGTGAATTTCATCGTTGAGAACTGGATGCTCATCGCCGTCGCCGTGAGTTCGGGCGCATTGCTGCTGTGGCCGCTCGTCAAGGGCGCCGGCGGCGGCGCGCTCAGTCCCGCTGGCGCCGTCCAGCTCATCAACCGCGAGCGCGGCGTGGTCGTCGACATCCGCGAGCCCGAGGAGTTCTCCGCCGGACACGTGGGCGGCGCCAGGAACGTGCCGCTGGGCCAGTTCGAACAGCGTCTGCCCGAGGTCGTCAAGAACAAGACCGTGCCGCTGATCCTGGTCTGTGCCAGCGGCGGCCGCGCCGTCCGCGCCGAGGCCATCGCCCGGAAACTGGGTTACGACAAGGCCCAGGCGATGGCGGGTGGGCTGAAATCCTGGAAAGAAGCTAATCTTCCGGTCGAGAAGGCGTGAGTCGTCCCGCCAAGGAACAAGAAACATGCAAGCCGTCAAGATGTACACCACCGCCGTTTGCCCGTTCTGCATCCGGGCCAAGCAGATCCTCAAGGCCAAGGGGGTCGAGCAGATCGAGGAAATCCGCATCGACTCCGAGCCCGGGGAGCGGATCAAGATGATGGAGATCACCGGCCGGCGCACCGTGCCCCAGATCTTCATCGGCGACACCCATGTCGGCGGCTGCGACGACCTGATGGCGCTCGACAGTCGTGGCGGCCTGGTGCCGCTGCTGAACGCCGGCTGAGCCCGCGGCGCTGAGATAATCGCGCATCCCTTCCGGATTGCCCGCCGCGCGCTTGCGAGGCGGGCGTCCTTTCAGAACCCCGAAAGAATTCCATGGCCGACCAGCAAGACCCCGTGTTCCAGATCCAGCGCGTCTACCTGAAGGAAGCGTCGCTCGAACAGCCCAATTCGCCCGCCATCCTGCTGGAACAGGAACAGCCTTCGGTCGACATCCAGCTCGGTGTCGAAGCCGGCCAGGCCGCCGACGGCGTGTACGAAGTCTGCGTGACGGCCACCGTCACGACCAAGATCAAGGACAAGACCGTGTTCCTGGTCGAGGTCAAGCAGGCCGGCATCTTCGAGATCCGCAACCTGCCGCAGGACCAGATGAACGCCATCATGGGCATCGCCTGCCCGCAGATCGTCTATCCGTACCTGCGCGGCAACGTCGCCGACCTGGTCACCCGCGCCGGCTTCCCGCCCGTGCACCTGGCGGAGATCAACTTCCAGGCGATGTACGAGCAACAGCAAGCCGAACTGGCCCAGCAGCAGCCGGCGCCGCAGATCATCACCCAGGCCTGAGCGCCGGCGGCAGGCCTGGACCATCCCCGCGCTGTCGCTCCGATGAAGATTCTTTTGCTCGGTGCCGGTGCCTGGGGCACGGCGCTGGCGGTGAGCGCCGCGCCACGGCACCAGGTCTCGCTCTGGGGGCGCGATCCGTCGCAGGCAGCCGCCCTGCGAACCTCGCGCGAAAACACCCGCTACCTCCCCGGAATCGCACTGCCGCCTTCGCTGGACGTGCTCGACGCCGCCCCCGGCGAGCTGCCGGCGCTGGCCGCCGGCTTCGACCTGGTGGTGATCGCGACGCCGATGGCGGGGCTGCGCGGGCTGTTGCTGGCGTTGCGCGATTGCAAGGCGCCGGTCGCCTGGTTGTGCAAGGGATTCGAAGCACCGGTGTCCGGGCCGTATGGCTTGCTCGGACACGAGGTGCGTGCCGAAGTCGCGCCGCGCCTGCGCTCCGGCGCACTCAGCGGACCGAGCTTCGCCCAGGAGGTCGCGCGCGGCCAGCCGACGGCGCTGGTCGCGGCGAGCGCGGACGCTCTGGTGCGCGAAGCGCTGGTCGACGCCTTCCACTCCGCCAGCGTGCGGGTGTACGCGAACGACGACCTGCCCGGCGTCGAAGTCGGTGGCGCCGTGAAGAACGTGCTGGCGATCGCCACCGGCCTGTGCGACGGGCTCAGCCTGGGGCTGAACGCCCGCGCGGCGCTGATCACGCGCGGCCTGGCGGAGATGAGCCGGCTGGGAGTGGCGCTCGGAGCCCGGGCGGACACTTTCATGGGCCTGTCGGGGCTGGGCGACCTGGTGCTCACCGCCACCGGCGACCTGAGCCGCAATCGCCAGGTGGGGCTGCAGCTGGCGGCCGGCAAGACGCTGCAGCAGGCAGTCGATTCGCTGGGCCACGTCGCCGAGGGCGTCTATTGCGCTCGCACGGTGGTCCAGCGCGCGGCGCACCTGGAGGTGGAGATGCCGATCTCCAGGGCCGTCGTCGACCTGCTCGATGGCAGCTTGCGGCCGCAGCAGGCGGTCGCCGCGCTCATGGGGCGTGACGCCACGACCGAGCGCTGACGGGTCGCCTCAGGACGTCCTGCGCGGCGGGTTGTTGTAGACGAAGCTGGAATAGGTGTGCTCGGCGAACCGGTGCCACAGCAGCACCTCGCCCCTGAACTTGCTCCACGACTCGTAGAGCTTGCGGAACGCCGGGTTCTTCTCCGATTCCTCGGCGTAGATGTCGAACGCCGCGTCCTGCGCCGCCTTCATCAACTCGGTGGAATAGGCGTGCAGCTTGACGCCGCTGCCCACCAGCCGGCGCAGCGCGGGCGGGTTCTTGAAGTCGTACTCGGCCATCATGTCGAGGTTGGCCTCGGCCGCGGCGGCTTCGAAGGCCGCCTGGTAATCCTTGGGCAGCGCTTCCCAGGCCTTGGTGTTGACGTAGAAGGAGTACATCGAGTTGCTCTCCCACCAGCCGGGGTAGTAGTAGTGCGGCGCAACCTTGTAGAACCCGAGTTTTTCGTCGTCGTAGGGGCCGACCCATTCGGCGGCGTCGATCGTGCCTTTTTCCAGCGCGGGGTAGATGTCGCCGCCGGCGATCTGCTGCGGCACCGCGCCCAGCCGCGCCATCACTTCGCCGCCGATGCCGGGGATGCGCATCTTCAGGCCCTTGAGGTCGGCCAGCGAGCGGATCTCCTTGCGGAACCAGCCGCCCATCTGCACCCCGGTGTTGCCGCCCGGAAAGCTGACGATGTTGAAGTCGCGCAGGAACTCGCGCACCAGCTGCAGGCCGCCGCCATAGAGCATCCAGGCGTTCTGCTGGCGCTGGTTCAGGCCGAACGGCAGCGTCGTTTCAAAGCCGAAGGCCTTGTTCTTGCCGACGAAGTAGTAGCTGGCCGTGTGGCCGCACTCGATGCTGGCGCCCTGCACCGCATCGACCACACCAAAAGCGGGCACGAGCTCACCGGCGGCGTGCACGGAGACCTGGAACCGTCCGTTCGTGATCTGCGCCAGGCGCCGCGACAGCACTTGCGCGCCGCCATAGATGGTGTCCAGGGTCTTGGGAAAGCTGGAGGCCATCCGCCATCGAATGGCGGGCGCCGTCTGCGCGATCGCGGGGGCCGAAACCGCCGCCGCGCCTGCCACCATCCCCGATTGAAGGAACCGTCGTTTGTCCATGGCCTGACCTCCGGTTGGTTTGTATACCAACACGCAAGAGCAATGCCAGATCGCCGGTCGGCCGGCGCGCTCTTCAGGCCGGGGAAGCCACCTGGGCCAGGCACTCGCGGATCTGGCCGGCGTCGTGCGGGCGGACCAGCCGCCCGACCTCCGCGCCATCGCGCAGGAAGACCAGGGTCGGCCAGAACTTGACCCGGAACGACCGGCCCAGCGGCCGGCCGCTGCCGTCTTCCACCTTCAGGTGCCGCACCCCGGGATGGCCGGCCAGTGCCTCGGCGATCGGCCCCTGGGCGGCGCGGCAATAGCCGCACCATGGGGTGCCGAACTCGAGCAGCGCCGCCCCTTGCAGGGAATCGACGTCAGCACGGGTCGGCCCCGGGTTCTCGTACTCGGTGTTCATCGCCCGATTATTTGCCCCCGCGCACCGCCTGCGCGTCAGCCGGCGCCTCGCGCATCATCGGCGCCTGTCCGTCGTTCGACCGCCGCCTGGCTGAGCACCTGCAGCACCCGGCCCTGGCCGACCAGCCGCTCCTGGGCGACCACCCGGAACGACGTGTCCTGGGGAAACCGGGCAAGCGCGATCTTCGGCTTGAGGAACTGCGCCTGGACGCGGATCGGCGCGTCCGAGGCCAGCCAGCCGGCGAGCGGCTGGGACAGCCGGGCGGAGAAGGCTTCGGTGCCGACCACCAGGGCGCAGGTGTCGCCGTCCAGCGGCTTGCCCAGGGCCGGGGCCGGCGCCAGCGGCGTCATTTCGACCAGCAACTCGCCGGCAAAAGGCCGGCCGCCGAACGGCGACTTGCGTCCCAGCTTGATCTTGCGTCCGAAATACGCGATGACATTGCCGATCACCGGCACCCAGAGCACCAGCATCAGGGAGCCGAGGTCGCGCAGGGTGGAAGGATTGGGCGCCCAGTGCCGGACGGCGGCGCCGGCCAGCGCGAGAACGAGCAGGACGATGACGACGAGTTTGCGGCGGGCAGGGGTGGCATTCAAGGGCATCGCCCGAGGCTAACCGCTTTCCGCCGACGGCCTTTGCGCCGGCGAGCCGCCTGCGTTGCAGCTATGCTTGGCAGATGAGTTTTGCTTTCGATTTTTCTCCCTCATCCCTGGCCGAACTGGCGCGCGCCGACGCGGCCCGCGCCCTAGCCGAAGACGTCCGCGGCGGCGACCTCACGGCCGCCCTCGTTCCCGAGGGCCGGCGCGGCCAGGCCCGCGTGCTGGCCCGCGAAAGCGCCGTGATCTGCGGCGCGCCCTGGGTCGAAGCGACCCTGCGCCAGGTCGACCCGGCCCTGCAATTTCGCTGGCTGGTGCCGGAAGGCGGGCGCAGCCAGGTCGACCAGGTGGTGCTCGAAGTGGAAGGCTCGGCGCGCAGCCTGCTCACCGCCGAACGCACCGCGCTCAATTTCCTGCAGCTGCTCAGCGCCGTTGCGACCAAGACCGCCGTCTATGTGGAAGCGGTGCGCGGCACGCGGGCGCAGATCGTCGACACCCGCAAGACCTTGCCGGGACTTCGGCTGGCGCAGAAATACGCGGTGCGCACCGGCGGCGGCGTCAACCACCGCATCGGCCTGTACGACGCCGTGCTGATCAAGGAAAACCACATCGCCGCCGCCGGTGGTATCGGACCGGTGCTGGAGGCCGCCAAACGCGTCGCGGCGCAGGCGGACTTCATCCAGCTGGAGGTCGAAACCCTGGCGCAGCTGGAAGAAGGCCTGGCCGCCGGCGCGACCATGATCCTGCTGGACAACATGCCCTTGTCCGACCTGCGCGAGGCCGTGCGGATCAACGCCGGCCGCGCCAGCCTGGAGATCTCGGGCGGCGTCACGATGGAAACCTTGCGCGTCTACGCCGAAACCGGCGTCGACCGCATCTCCGTCGGCGGCCTGACCAAGGACGTGAAGGCGACCGACTTCTCGATGCGCCTGAAAGAGCTGTGATGAGCGCGGTCATTCCCATCTTCGACGTCGAGTACGAGCATCCGCTGCCCGGCAACGCCTGCGACACCAAGCACGCCTGGGCGCGGATCCCGCCCGAGCCTTCGCCCGACGAGCGTGCCGCGCTCAAGGACAAGATCCGCCGGCTGCTCGAGGAGCGCAATGCGGTGATGGTCTCGCACTACTACGTGCACCCGGACCTGCAGGACCTGGCCGAGGAAACCGGCGGCATCGTCAGCGATTCGCTGGAGATGGCGCGCTTCGGCCGTGACCATCCGGCGCGCACGCTGGTCGTGTCCGGCGTCAAGTTCATGGGCGAAACGTCCAAGATCCTGTCGCCCGAAAAGCGCGTGCTGATGCCGGACCTGGATGCCACCTGCTCGCTGGACCTGGGCTGCCCGATCGACGAATTCGACGCCTTTTGCGACCAGCATCCCGACCGCACCGTCGTCGTCTACGCGAATACGAGCGCCGCGGTGAAGGCCCGTTCCGACTGGCTGGTGACCTCGAGCTGCGCGCTGGACATCGTCGGCGCGCTCAAGGAGAAGGGCCACAAGATCCTGTGGGCGCCCGACAAGCACCTCGGCGGCTACATCCAGCGCCAGACCGGCGCCGACATGGTGTTCTGGAGCGGCTCGTGCATCGTCCACGACGAATTCAAGGCCTTCGAGCTGGAGGCGCTCAAGAAGGACTATCCCAACGCCAAGGTGCTGGTGCATCCGGAGTCGCCGGCCGACGTCGTCGCGCTGGCGGACGCGGTCGGTTCGACCTCGGCGATCCTGAAGGCTGCTCGCGAAATGCACGCCAGGGAGTTCATCGTCGCCACCGACAACGGGATGATGCACAAACTGCGCACGCTGAACCCGGACAAGGTGTTCATCGAAGCGCCCACCGCCGGGAACAGTGCCACCTGCAAGAGCTGCGCGCACTGCCCGTGGATGGCCATGAACGGCCTGGCCGGCCTGGCCCACGTGCTGGAGACCGGCGCCAACGAGATCCACGTCGATCCCGCGCTCGGCGAACGCGCCCGGCTGCCGATCGACCGCATGCTGGCCTTCACCGCCGCCCTGAAGAAGTCTGGCCAGGCGGCTGGGGCTCTCGTTCCCGAGATCGGCGCCGCTTGAAAGCGGTTGTCCGCCCCCGCTTTCAGGGAACAAGGATGGTCGGCTTGGAGTTGGGGTCGAGAGCGGGGTAGTCGCGGCTGAAATGCAGGCCGCGGCTTTCGTGGCGCGACTGGGCCGAGCGGACGATCAGTTCGGCCACCTGGACCAGGTTGCGCAGCTCCAGCAGGTCGCGCGACACATGGAAGGCGCTGTAGAACTCCTGGATTTCCTGCTGCAGCAGGCGGATGCGGTGCGACGCGCGCTCCAGCCGCTTGTTGGTCCGCACGATGCCGACGTAGTCCCACATGAAGCGGCGCAGCTCTTCCCAGTTGTGCGAGATCACCACCGCCTCGTCGGCGTCCGTGACCTGGCTCTCGTCCCAGGCCGGCAGCGCCGGCGGCGCGGGCAGCTCGGTGGCGCGGATGTCCTGCGCCGCGGCGTCGGCGAACACCATGCATTCCACCAGCGAGTTGCTGGCGAGCCGGTTGGCGCCGTGCAGGCCGGTGTACGAGGTCTCGCCGATCGCGTGCAGGCCGGCCAGGTCGGTGCGGCCGGCCAGGTCGGTGTGGACGCCGCCGCAGGTGTAGTGCGCGGCCGGCACCACCGGGATCGGCTGCCTGGTGATGTCGATGCCCAGCTCCAGGCAGCGCGCGTGGATGTTCGGGAAGTGCTCGCGCACGAACTCCGGCGGCTGGTGCGAGATGTCCAGGTACACACAGTCCAGGCCGTGCTTCTTCATCTCGAAGTCGATGGCGCGGGCGACGACGTCGCGAGGCGCGAGTTCGGCGCGCGGATCGTGCTCCGGCATGAAGCGCGTGCCGTCCGGCAGCAGCAGCCGGCCGCCTTCGCCACGCACGGCCTCGGTGATCAGGAAGCTCTTGACGCTGGGATGGAACAGGCAGGTCGGGTGGAACTGGATGAACTCCATGTTCGTCACGCGGCAGCCGGCACGCCATGCCACGGCGATGCCGTCGCCGGTCGCGGTGTCGGGATTGGTCGTGAACAGGTAGACCTTGCCGGCGCCGCCGGTCGCGATGATGGTGTGCGGCGCGCGGAAGGTCAGCACCTCGCCGGTCTTCTCGTCCAGCGCGTACAGGCCCAGGCATCGGTTGCCCGATTTCTCCTGCAGGCCGAGCTTGGCGCTGGTGATCAGGTCCACCAGCATGTGGTGCTCGAACAGCGTGATGTTGGGCGTGCGGCGCACGTGCTCGATCAGCGTGCGCTGCACCGCGGCGCCTGTGGCGTCTGTCACGTGCACGATGCGGCGCGCGCTGTGGCCGCCCTCGCGCGTCAGGTGCAGGTGGCCGTCTTCCTCGGAGAACGGCACGCCGAGCTGGCGCAGCCAGGCGATGCTCTCGGGCGCGTGCTCGACGACGAAGCGCGTCGCCGCGGGGTCGGACAGGCCTGCGCCGGCGACCAGGGTGTCGTCGACGTGGGAGGCAAAGGTGTCGCCTTCTCCCAGCACGGCGGCGATGCCGCCCTGGGCCCAGCCACTGGAGCCGTCGCTCATCGAGCGCTTGGTGAGGATCGCCACCCTGTGCGTCGGCGCGAGGTGCATCGCCGCGGAGAGGCCCGCCAGGCCGCTGCCGACGATCAGCACATCGAAATCGTGCGGGGACTGCGGGACGGAAGTTGTCATTCTTGTTGTTCTGGTTTCAGGCCGGCGAGTAGGCCAGCCGCACATAGATCGGCGCGAAGGCTTCGGCCTGCGTCACCTCGATCAGCGTTTCCTTGGCCAGCTCCAGCATGGCGATGAAGGTGACGATCAGCACCTGCATGCCGCGCGAGACGTCGAACAGGTGCTCGAACTCGACGAACTTGCGGCCCTGCAGCTTGCGCAGGACGATGCTCATGTGCTCGCGCACCGAAAGCTCCTCGCGGGTGATCTTGTGGTGCTGGACCAGCCTGGCGCGCTTGACGATGTCGCGCCAAGCTTCCTGCAGGTCGACCACGTCGACGTCGGGGAAGCGAGGCTGCAGCGACTGCTCGATGTAGACCTGGGCCCGCAGCACGTCGCGACCGACCTGGGGAACCTCGTTCAGGCGGAAAGCCGCCGCCTTCATCTGCTCGTATTCCAGCAGCCGGCGCACGAGTTCGGCACGCGGGTCTTCCGCTTCCTCGCCCCCGGCCGTCTTGCGCGGCGGCAGCAGCATGCGCGACTTGATCTCGATCAGCATCGCCGCCATCAGCAGGTATTCGGCCGCCAGTTCCAGGTTGCGGCTGCGGATCTCGTCGACGTAGACCAGATACTGGCGGGTCACGCCCGCCATCGGGATGTCCAGGATGTTGAAGTTCTGCTTGCGGATCAGGTACAGCAGCAGGTCGAGCGGGCCTTCGAAGGCTTCGAGGAAGACCTCCAGTGCATCGGGCGGGATGTACAGGTCGGTCGGCATGGCGAACAGCGGTTCGCCATAGAGCCGCGCCAGCGCCACCTGGTCGACCACCTCGGGCATGCCGGGCGCCGCCGGCGCGTCCGGATCGGGCAGGGTGGCGGGGGCGGCAGCCAAACCGGTCAGCGCGTGTTGTTCTGGTACACGTAGGGCTTCTGCGCGACCTGCCCCTCGCGGAATTCGCCCCAGGCTTCGCGATCGACGTGCTTGTCCCAGAGCAGGGCGCGCCCGGCGCGCTGCCGCGCCTCGAGATCGGGCTCTTTGGCCTTGAGCTGCTCGATGAACTGGGTGACCTCCGATTTGTAGTCGGGACGCCGGAAGATTTTGAGCAGGATGGACATATAGACTGGACCTTTCCACGATTTTACTTGGACCGTCATGGCCCACAGGTTTTTGGCGCTCGCGGCGCCCGCCGCTCTCCTGGCCGGCCTCCTGCTCGCGGGCTGCGACCCGCAGCGGATCAGCGAACTGGAGGAGGGCGTCGCCACCGAAGAAGACGTCCGCGCGCGTTTCGGCCAACCCGAGCAGGTCTGGGATGGTCCCGGCGGCGCGCGCATCCTGGAATACAACCGCCAGCCCGCCGGCCAGAAGAACTACATGATCACCATCGGCCGCGACGGCCGCATGAGCGCCTTGCGCCAGGTGCTGAATCCGGGCAGCTTTGCCCGCGTCCAGCCCGGGATGATGATGGAGGAGGTGCGCAAGATGCTGGGCAAGCCGGCCCGCACGACCAGCTATGCGCTGAAGAACGAGGCGGCCTGGGAGTGGCGCTACCTGGAGCCGCCCAACACCGCGATGGTCTTCACCGTGTGGTTCAACCCCGACTACAGGGTGCTGCGGACGTCCATGGCGCCGGATCCGCAGGCGCCGGAGAACAGGTAGCTTGCCCGGTTTCCGGTCGGATCGTTTTCAGCGTTCCGGGCTTGGCAGCACCACGTCCGCGGCGGCGCCGACCGCGCGGCCCGTGAGCCGCACGGTGCCGATCGCCGCGTCGGCCGCCAGGCCCACGCCCTTGACCGCAATGCTGGCCGCCGTGTCGGCGACCGCGATCACGGCGCAGCCGCCAAGCAGGCCGGTGGCCGCGACCAGTGCGCACGCCAGCTGGACGCGCAAGGCGCGGCGCTTGCGGCCGGCGGTCGTCGGATTGCTGTGCATGGCACGATTCTAGGACCTGGCCTCAGCGCACCCGCATGCCGGGCTGGGCGCCGGGCCAGGGATTGAGCACGTAGATGCCGCCGGCCTTGTCGTCCGCGTCGCTTGCGGCCAGCACCATGCCTTCGCTGATGCCGAACTTCATCTTGCGCGGCGCCAGGTTGGCGACCATCACAGTCAGTTTGCCGACCAGGTCTTGCGGCTTGTAAGCCGACGCGATGCCGCTGAACACATTGCGCGTCCGGCCTTCGCCCACGTCCAGCGTCAGCCGCAGCAGCTTGGTCGAGCCCTCCACCGCCTCGCAGTTCAAGATCTTCGCGATCCGCAGGTCGACCCTGGCGAAGTCGTCGATCGTGATGCCGGGGGCGATTTCCTCGCCGCCCGGTGCGCTCGCCTCGCCCTCGGGAGGGGATTGGGCCGCGGGCTGACCCGCTGGCGCCTGCTCCCCTGCCGGCGCCTCGAACAGCGCATCCAGCTGCTTCGCATCCACGCGCTGCATCAGGTGCTTGTAGTCGCCGACGACGTGGCCCTCGCCCATCGGCGTCGCGGCATTGCTCCAGTCCAGCGCAGCGCACTTGAGGAAGGCCTGCGCCTGCGTCGCCAGTTCCGGCAGCACGGGCCTGAGGCAGGCGGTGAGCACCTTGAACATCTCCAGGCAGTAGCTGCCCACGGCCGCCGCCTCGGCGCCCTTGCCCTCCTTGGCGAGCTTCCAGGGAGCGGCGTGGTCGAAGGCGGTGTTCACCAGGTCGGCTGCCGCCATGATTTCCCGCAGGGCCCTGGCGTAGTCGCGCGATTCGTAGAGCGAGCGGACGCTCTCGCACAGGGCGGAAGCGTCGATCGCTGCCAGGCTTGCGCCGGTTCCCGTGAGCTTGCCGCCGGGGACGAACTTCACCGCCCGGCTGGCGATGTTCACGTACTTGCCGATCAGGTCGCTGTTGACCCGGGCCATGAAGTCCTCGGGGTTGAAGTCGATGTCCTCGTTGCGGCCCGACAGCTTGGCCGCCAGGTAATAGCGCAGCCATTCCGGGTTCATCCCCAGCGACAGGTACTTGAGCGGATCGAGGCCGGTGCCGCGGCTCTTGCTCATCTTCTCGCCGTTGTTCACCGTCAGGAAGCCGTGGACGAAGATGTTGTCGGGCGTCTTGCGGCCGCTGAACTTGAGCATCGCCGGCCAGAACAGCGTGTGGAAGGTGACGATGTCCTTGCCGATGAAATGCACCTGCTCCAGCGCCGGGTCGGCCATGTAGGCGGCGTAGTCCTGGCCGCGGCGGTCCAGCAGGTTCTTGAGCGAGGCGAGATAGCCGATCGGCGCGTCCAGCCAGACGTAGAAGTACTTGCCCGCCGCATCGGGGATCTCGATGCCGAAATAGGGCGCGTCGCGCGAGATGTCCCAGTCGCCCAGGCCCTCGCTCTTGGTGCCGTCGGCGTTCTCGCGGACGGTGAACCATTCCCTGACCTTGTTGGCCACCTCGGGCTGGAGCCGGCCGTCCTGGGTCCAGCGCTCCAGGAATTGCACGCAGCGCGGATCGGACAGCCTGAAGAAGAAGTGCTCCGAGCTCCTGAGCACCGGCGTCGCGCCGGACAGGGCCGAGTAGGGGTTGATCAGGTCGGTCGGCGCATACACGGCGCCGCAGACCTCGCAGTTGTCGCCGTACTGGTCCTTGCTGTGGCAGCGCGGGCATTCGCCCTTGATGAAGCGGTCCGGCAGGAACATGTTCTTCTCGGGGTCGAAGAACTGCTCGATGACGCGGGTTTCGATCAGGCCGTTGGCCTTCAGGTCCAGGTAGACCTGGCGCGCCAGCTCGTGGTTCTCGGGTCCGTCCGTCGAGTGCCAGTTGTCGAACCGGATGTGGAAGCCGTCCAGGTAAGGCTTGCGGCCGGCGGCGATGTCGGCGACGAACTGCTGGGGCGTCTTGCCGGCCTTCTCGGCGGCGATCATGATCGGCGCGCCATGGGCGTCGTTCGCGCCCACGAAGTTCACGTCGCTGCCCTGCATCCGCTGGTGCCGCACCCAGATGTCGGCCTGGATGTACTCCATGATGTGGCCGATGTGGAAGTTGCCGTTGGCGTACGGCAGGGCGGTGGTGACGAAGAGCTTTCGCTGTGCGGGCATGGGGGACTTTTCCAGAGGGGAACCGGCGATTTTACCGGCGGGCACTACACTTGCCTCGCAACAGGAAACAAGACCCATGGCGACCCATGAACAGCTTCTTTCGGCCCTCGCGGCCGTCACCGACCCGAACACCGGCAAGGACTTCGTCAGCACCAAGGCCCTGAAGAACCTGCAGGTCAACGGCTCGGACGTTTCGTTCGACGTCGAGCTCGGTTATCCGGCCAAGAGCCAGATCCCGGCGTTGCGCACGGCGCTGGTCGCCGCCGCAAAGGGTGTGGCCGGCGTCGGCAACGTGTCGGCCAACATCGCCAGCAAGATCGTCGCCCACTCGGCGCAGCGCGGCGTCGCACTGCTGCCCAGCGTCAAGAACATCATCGCCGTCGCGTCGGGCAAGGGCGGCGTCGGCAAGAGCACGACGGCCGTCAACCTGGCGCTGGCGCTGGCGGCCGAAGGCGCCGCCGTCGGCCTGCTGGACGCCGACATCTACGGCCCCAGCCAGCCGATGATGATGGGGATCGACGGCCGGCCCGAATCCAGCGACGGCAAGACCATGGAGCCGCTGGAGAACTACGGCGTGCAGGTGATGTCGATCGGTTTCCTGGTGAACCAGGACGAGGCCATGATCTGGCGCGGCCCGATGGCGACCCAGGCGCTGGAGCAGCTGCTGCGCCAGACCAACTGGAAGGACCTCGATTACCTGATCGTCGACCTGCCGCCCGGCACCGGCGACATCCAGCTGACGCTGTCGCAGCGCGTGCCGATGACGGGCGCCGTGATCGTCACGACGCCGCAGGACATCGCGCTGCTCGACGCGCGCAAGGGCATCAAGATGTTCGAGAAGGTCGGCGTGCCGATCCTGGGCATCGTGGAAAACATGGCGGTGCACATCTGCAGCAATTGCGGCCACGTGGAGCACATCTTCGGCGAGGGCGGCGGCAAGAAGATGGCGGCCGACTATTCGATGGACTACCTGGGCGCGCTGCCGCTGGACATCAGGATCCGGCTGCAGGCCGACAGCGGCAAGCCGACGGTGGTCGCCGACCCGGACGGCGAAGTCGCCGGCATCTACAAGGCCGTCGCGCGCCAGGTGGCGATCAAGATCGCGGCCAAGGCCAAGGACTTCTCGTCGAAGTTCCCGTCGATCAAGATCTCCAAGGACACCTGAACGGCGCCTGGAGCTACCGCGCGGCCGTGAGCTGGCGGTAGACCTCGCCCGAGACGCGCGCCAGTTCCGCCTGGTCGGCGCCGGCCGAAATCGCATAGCCGAAAGGCGCGTCCACCCAGTAGAAGACGTTGACCTTGCCTTCGCGCGCGAAGCGGAAGGCGGTTTCCTGCCGGTTCCCGCCCTGATCGGCCCCGTCGGCCGCCGGGATTTCCCGCGACACATACAGCGTCAGCCGCACGCCGGCCGCGTCGTGGTACATGAACTGCGCGACCGGTCCGCGCCCGCCGGGCAACAGCCGGCCGCCCTCGAGCGTGTAGCCCAGCGCCTGCAGGTGCGGCGGCTTCATCGGCGCGCCCATGCGCTTGGACAGCCAGGTCACGAGCTGGTCTTCCTGCTCGGCGCTCACTTCCACCGCGCGCCGCACCTCCGGGCTGTAGACGGCGTGGGCGACGGCGGCGCGTTGCGCGAAACCGGTGTCGGGAGCGCGCTGGGCCGACTGCGTCGACGTGGACGCCGCGCCGTGCAAGGCCCAACCGGCAGCGCCGCTCGCCAGCGCAATCGCGAGCCCGGCCGCCAGCCGCTGCAGGTACCACGGTGTCGGCCCCCGCACGGCTGCCCGCAGCCGCGCCGGCAAGGGCTCGTCGAGCACGGGATCGAACAGCACCCGCAACTCGTGCTTGTGCATCCGGTAGCTGTCGACCCGCGCCGATTCGTCCGGCCGGCTGGCCAGCAGGTGCTCGACCTCGATGCGGCGCTCGGCCGTGAGCTGGCCGTCGACCAGCGCGTGCAGGTCGGCCTCGGTCACGGGCGTCTGGTCGGGTGGGTTCGGGTTCATTGCAGCCGGCTCATTTGACGACCTTCAGGCGCACCGGGTCGGGCCGGCCTTCGCCTTCCATCAGCAGGCGCAGCCGTTCGCGGCCGCGCGACAGGCGCGACATGACGGTTCCGGGCGGGATTGCCAGCAACTGCGCAACCTCCGCATAGCTCATGTCTTCGAGCCCGACCAGCAGCAGGACCTCCCGCTGTTCCAGCGGCAGCCGCTCCAGGGCCGCCTGCAGGTCGAGCAGCGCCAGCCGGTCGCCTTGTGCTGCGGGCACCGGGATCTCCGGCGTGTCGTCATCCTGCGCGACCGTCTGCAGCCGGGGCCGCCGGACACCGTCGGCGTGGAGGTTGTGCATCGTCGCGAACAGCCACGCCCGCATGTCGCCCACGCCGCGCCATAGCCGCGACCTCGCCCAGGCCCGCTCCAGCGTGTCCTGCACCAGGTCGTCGGCGTCGTCGCGATTGCCGGCCAGCGCCCGCGCATAGCGGCGCAGGCGCGGCACCCACGGCAGCAACTGGTCTTCGTCGGCTTCCATGCGCCCCCAGTGTGCGCCCGGCCGGTCAGTCCTTCACGACGTGCCAGACGTCCTTGAAGTTGTCGCCCGTGCGGTCGCCGGCCTTCTGGTCGCCCTTGTAGAAATACAGCGGCTTGCCCTTGTAGGCGATCTGGCGGGCGCCGTCGGCGCGGACGATCACGCTGTACGCCCCCGTGGGCTGCTCGGCGGCGGTGACCAGCAACGGCGGCCAGAGGGCGGCGCAGGGGCCATTGCACGCGCTGGCGCCGGGCGACTTGTCGGCGTCGAAGGTGTAGAGCGTCATGCCGTTGCCGGCGACCATGGCGCCGTTGACGATGCTGGCCGGGTCGGCCGCCGAAGCCAGCGTGCAGCCGGCCGCCAGCAGCAGGCCGGCGAGAAGTCGGGTGGTTGTCATGCGTTTGCCCTCTCTGTGGTGGATCCAAGCGTGAGCGCACGGCTCACGCTGGGGCAGACGCACAAAGGCGGCGGTTTATTCCTGGAACTGCGCGAAAAACCTGCCGGCGGCCGAGATGCAGAAGGGAGCGAGACCGGCGTGGTAGTTGCGGGCCAGCTCCCATTGCGGGTCGTCGCCGGCCAGCCGGGCCTGGGCCTGCGTCGCTTCCTTCAGGAGCAGGAAGCCCAGCTTTTCGGCCGCCAAAGGATCGGCCGCGGTCGCCGGGCGCTGGTCGAGGTCCACCGGCAGCACCCGGCCGGCGCCCAGGCTGCTCCAGGCCCGCGCCATCGCCACCGTGTTGGCGAACGACACGGTGGCGTCGCCGGAGCCGCCGCACAGCATCACGGGCGCCTTGGGCGTGAAGCCACGCAGGTCGTTGACCCTGGCGTCGAGCCGCAAGCCGAAGCGGGGATCCGACGGGCGCGCCAGCAGGTCCTGCAGGTAGGCCAGCCGGAAACTGTTGGTGAACAGGTTGTTGCTGCCGAAGCCGCGGGCAAACACCGCGTCCATCCCGGTGCCGGTGGGCGGGGTCAGCGCGTCCAGCGCCGGCTGCAGGCCGGAGCCGGCCGCAGCCTGGGGCGGCGTCCGGCTGAACAGCGCCGCCTCGGGCAGCTTGCCGGTCCTGGCCAGCGTGGCGGCGTCGGCGCCGGGCAGCAGCGTCTCGATCCCGCCGGCATAGGCGCTTTCGTACAGATCGCCCGGCGTGCCATACACGTTGCCGTAGGAGCGCTGGTAACTCGTGGCAAGCATGCTGGCGAACAGGGTCGACCCGTAGTGGACCTGGCCGGCGAAGTTGTCGTCGAGCTCATTGGCGAGCAAGTACGGGCCCGACATCGGCGCCGAGGCGGTGACCGCCACTCCCGCGTCCTCCAGGGCGCGCTGGGTGGCCAGCGCCACATGGCCGCCTTGCGAATAGCCGGCCAGGAACAGCCTGGTGCCGGCAGCGACGCTCGGGGTGAAGCTCCCAAGCGCCGTCCTGGCCGCCGCCAGCGCGTCGCGCATTTCGGACGATTGCTGCTGGGCGTTCAGGAAGGGGTGGTAGGCGAGCGCCGAGCTGTCGTAGCCGGCGTAATTCGGCGCGACGACGATGTAGCCGCGGGCGGCAAAGATCGCCGCCACCGTCAGGCTCTCGGTATAGGCCGGATTGGCGTTGTCGCCGAGGCCGGCCATGTTGAAGTTCTTCTCCGGATGCGTGGCGTGCGCATACAGCACGATGGGGCGCGCGCCGGTGCAGCGCGCATCGCTGCCGCCGGGCGTCATCAGCGCGCCGGAAGCGCTCGTCGCCTCGCCGGCGCCGCCGGTGGTGGTGTACCGCAGGTAGCGGACCTCGATGTCGCAGATCGGGTCGCCGGCCAGCGCGAGCAGGGTCTGGTCGCGGGCCGGGCCGCTCTGCATCAGGCGCTTGAACGCAGCCGCGCTCAGGGCCAGCGTGCGGGGCGGAGGGCTTTGCAGCAGGGTCCCGGTCGCGCGCGGCTGCTCCGGAGCGGCGGGCGTGCCGGCCGGGCCGGCGCTTCCGCCGCCTCCACAGCCTGCCAGCAGGAGGGTGACGAGGGCTGCGCCCAGGGCCTGGTGGGATGACTTCATCGCGACCACTTTACGCAAAGGGTGTCAACGAATCGTGAAGGCGGCCGGGGCTGTTACGATTTTCGGCGATGCAAACAGAATTCGCGCACGGCGCCGTGCACCCCAGGCCATGACAGCACGCCCCGCCATCGACGTCGCCGTCGTCATGCGGCGCGAGCGCATCGACCACCGCTGGCAGCCCTGGCGCTGGATCCTGGCCGAGGTCGTCGCGCAGGAGCCGGGCTTCGGCGCCGAGCCGCGGCTGATGCACAGGAACGACCGGGAGGAAGTCTGGCTGCACCCCGGGTTCAAGGTCGAACTGTTTCGCGACGACGCCGAGGGCTACTACCTCAATGCCACGACCGATGCGCCGTGCTGGTTCGTGCTCTGGCGGATGGAGGAGGAGCCGACCATTGCGCCGGAGCCGCTGGCCCGGCCGGCCATGGTGTCTCTGAGCTACCACGACGCCGGGCGCTGGCTCGATGCCCAGGAGACGGTGGAGCAGGTGCCGGCGCCGCCGGAGGTGATCGAGTGGATGCGCGCCTTCGTCGACGAGCACTACGTGGTCGAACCGAAAAAGCGCAAGCGTCCGGAAAGCTTCAAGCGGCTGGAGGATCGCTTCGGCAATCCCGCGACCGTGACGACCGTCAAGAAATTCGGAGGCGAGGACAATGGCTGATGGCTTTCTGGGCCGCTGGTCCAAGCGCAAGCTCGATGCCAAGGAAGGCAAGCCGCTGGAAGCGGAACCGCCCTTGCCCTCACCCGAGCCCTCTCCCGCGAGCGGGCGAGGGAGCGAATTGCAGGCCCCCTCGCACCAGGGGGGTGAGGGGCAGCCCGCCGAGCCTCTCCCGCTGACGCTCGAAGACGCCCAGGCCCTGACGAGCGAATCCGACTTCCGGCCCTTCGCGGCGCGCGGCGTCGCGCCCGAAGTGCGGAACGCCGCGATGAAGAAGTTGTTCAGCGATCCGCATTTCAATGTGATGGACCGGCTCGACACCTACATCGACGACTACTCGCAGCCCGATCCGATCCCCCAGGACATGCTGCGCAAGCTGGCGAGCGCCAAGTTCCTGGGCTTGTTCGACGCGGAAGAAAAACAGGAAGCGCAGGAAATCGCCCGCCGCGAGAGGGAAGTTTCCGATAACCCCACGGCCGAAACCGTGGCACAGTCTGCGGCGGCGCCCGCAGACTCCCCAGCCCTCCCCAATGACGACCCTGATTTGCGATTGCAACAAGACCATGCCCCTCCAGGAAAAACTCCTGGGGGCGGCGCTGCGTGAGGAGCTGACGCTCCACTCCACCTTGTGCCGGCGCGAAGCCGGGGCCTTCCAGCAGGCGATCAGGACCGGCGCCGAAGTGGTCGTCGCCTGCACCCAGGAAAAGCGCCTCTTCGCCGAACTGGCGCAGGAAACCGAAGGCGCCGTGTCGCCGATCCGCTTCGTCAACATCCGCGAGACCGGCGGCTGGAGCCGCGACGCGTCGCAGGCGATGCCCAAGCTGGCCGCCCTGCTGGCGGCGGCCCACCTGCCGGAGCCCGAGCCGGTGCCGACCGTCACCTACAGGAGCGGCGGCCGGCTGCTGGTGATCGGCGCGCTGCAGGAAGCCGAGCGCGCCGCCGCGATGCTCGAAGACGTGCTCGCCGTCACCGTGTTTGCGCAGGGCGGCGCCGGCGCCCAGGAGCGGCGCTGGCCGGTGCTGGCCGGCAAGATCGACAGTCTGGACGGCTGGCTCGGCGCCTTCGAGCTGAAGTACTCGCAAGGCAACCCGATCGACCTGGACCTGTGCACCCGCTGCAACGCCTGCATCACCGCGTGTCCGGAAGGCGCGATCGGCTTCGATTACCAGGTCAAGCTGGACAGCTGCACCGATCACCGCTCCTGCGTGCAGGCCTGCCAGGTGGCGGGCGCGATCGACTTCAGCCGGCCGGTGCAGGCGCTCGCGGAGCAGTTCGACCTGGTGCTGGACCTGCGGGCGGCTCCGGCGTTCACGCGGCACGCGCTGCCGCAAGGCTATTTCCATCTCCCTGTCCCGCTTGCGGGAGAGGGCAGAGGCGAGGGGCATTTGCAGACGCTGCTCAAGCTGCGCGAGCTGGTCGGCGAGTTCGAGAAGCCAAAATTCTTCGTCTACAAGCAGAAGCTGTGCGCCCACAGCCGCAACGAGACGGTGGGCTGCAACGCCTGCATCGAGATCTGTTCCGCCGAGGCCATCAGCAGCGAGAAGTCGCGCCAGCAGATCAAGGTCAATCCCAATCTCTGTGTCGGCTGCGGCGCCTGTACCACCGTCTGCCCGACCGGCGCCCTGACCTATGCCTATCCGCGCGCCGGCGATCAGGGCGTCAAGTTCCGCACCTTGCTCTCCACCTATGCCGGGGCCGGCGGCAAGGACGCCGTGTTGCTTCTGCACAGCCAGGAAAAAGGCCAGTCGCTGGTGGAGCAGCTCGGACGCGCCGCGCAGGTCAAGACCGCGGCCGGCGTGCCGGCCAACGTCATTCCCGTGCCGCTCTGGCACACGGCCAGTGTCGGCGTCGATCTGTGGCTGTCGGCATTCGCTTTCGGCGCCAGCCAGGTTGCGGTGCTGACCACGGACGAAGAGGCACTTCAGTACATCACCGGCCTGAAGGCGCAGATGGCCGTGGCGCAGGCCATCGTCAACGGGCTGGGTTATAGCGGCACGCATTTCCAGCTGCTGTGGGCCACTACGCCGGCCGAACTCGATGCGTCGCTGCAGGCGCTGGGGCAGACCCGCCAGACCGGGCCGAAGGTGCCCGCCCGCTTCGCCGTGGCGCAGGAAAAGCGCAGCACGCTGGAGATGTCGCTGGACCACCTGGTCGAGCAGGCGACGCTGCGTCCCGAGGCGATCGCGCTGCCGGCGGCCGGTTCGCCTTTCGGCAACGTCGTCGTCGACAAGGCCAAGTGCACGCTGTGCCTGAGTTGCGTCAGCGCCTGCCCGGCCAGCGCGCTGCAGGACAACCCGCTGCAGCCGCAGCTGCGCTTCATCGAGAAGAACTGCGTGCAGTGCGGCCTGTGCGCCAGCACCTGCCCGGAAGACGCGATCACGCTGCAGCCGCGCCTGCTGCTCACGCCGCAGCGCAAGGAAGCGCGGGTGCTCAACGAGACCCAGCCCTATGGCTGCATCCGCTGCGGCAAGCCCTTCGGCACGCTCAAGGCGATCGAGGCGATGCTGGGCAAGCTGGCCGGCCATTCGATGTTCCAGGGCGCCGCGCTCGAACGCCTCAAGATGTGCGGCGACTGCCGCGTGATCGACATCTACTCGGCTGAAAACGAGGCGAAGATCACCGATGTCTGACGCCATCCCGCAGTCGTCCGCGCTGGACGAAGAGACCGCGCGCGCCGAAATCTACGGGCTTCTCGCCCAGCTGTTTTATTCGCCGCCGACGCCTGAACTGCTGGAGGCGCTGCGCGTCGCGCCGACGGAAGCGCCGGCGGCCGGCGGCTTCCTCGAAGAGCCGTGGCGCGACGTCGTCGCCAGCGCGCGAGCCCTCGACGACCAGGCCATCGCCCGCGAATACGACGCGCTCTTCGGCGGCGTCGGCAAGCCCGAGATCTACCTGTTCGGCTCGCACTACCTGAGCGGCTTCCTCAACGAACGGCCGCTGGTCAGGCTGCGTTCGGACCTGGCCGCACTCGGGCTGGAGCGGCACGGAGCCATGTCCGACACGGAGGACCACATCGCCTACCTGAGCGAGGTGATGCGCTACCTGATCGCGGGCGACGACGCGGCGGTGGCGAACCTCACGCGCCAGTCGGAGTTCTTCGCGGCGCACCTGCAGCCGTGGATCGCGGGCCTGTGCGACACCATCATCGCGCACCCCAAAGCCCGGTTCTATGCCGTGGTCGCGGCCTTCACCCGGGCGTTCGTGGGCGTCGAGGCCCAGGGCTTCGACATGCTCGATTAAGGGCCGGGGGAGACTTCGGCGCGGCCGTTGTTGGTCGGCGCCGCCGCCGCTTCGGGCACCTGCGGCTCGGTCCACAGGGTCACGCTGAAGACGGCGCCGCCCTCCGCGGCATTGCGGGCCGCGATGCTGCCGCCATAGCGCTCGACCAGCCCCAGGCTGATCCACAGCCCCAGGCCGTTGCCGTCGTTCTTGGTGGTGAAGAAGGGCCGGAACAGCCGGTCCCGGACTTCGGGCGCCAGGCCGGCCCCGCTGTCCTGGACCTCGATCACCACGCCGGCGCGGCCCTGCGCACCCCGCGTGTCGCGCGTCGCCAGCGTCAGCACACCGCCTTGCGGCATCGCCTGGATCGCGTTCACCAGCAGGTTGATCACCACCTGCTGCAGCTCCTGGCGATTGCAGCCCGCGCGGGCCGTCGCGTCCAGCCTTCGCACGACCTGGATCCGGGTGCGCGCCAGCAGGTGGCCGACCAGCACCAGCGAGTCCTCCAGCACCCGGCCGGTGTCCAGCATCTCCACGTAGCCCGCGTACTCGGTCGGCCTGGCGTACTGCAGCAGCTGGGTGACGATCAGGCGCATGCGCTCGACCTGCTCGTCGAGCAGGCGCATCTCGGCGGCGACCGGCGTGGCATGCCGCCCGAGCGTTTCGCGCATCAGGTCCAGGTTGCCCTGGATCACGGCGATCGGGTTGTTGATCTCGTGGGCGATGCTGGCCGTGAGCTGGCCGATGGCGGCCAGCTTTTCCGACTTCACCAGCTGCTGCTGCGCCTGCTGCAGCGACTCGTTGCTGGCGGCCAGCTCGCGGGTGCGCTCGGCGACCTTCAGATCGAGCTCCTCGCCCCAGCGTTGCAGGCTGCGGGTCTTCTCGTCGATTACGTTCAGCAGCTGGTCGAGGTGGTTGGCCAGCGTGCCGATCTCGTCGCGCGCCTCCACCGGCCCGACCCGCGCCGCGCTCTGGCCTTCTTCCACCAGTTGCATCGTGCGGTTCATCTGTTCGACGGGACGGAAGATGCTGCTCGCCCAGCGCAGCGAGAACAGCGCCGCCAGCGCCATCACCGCCAGGAAGATCAGGCCGATGGTCGCGAGCATGCCGAACTTCACCAGCCGGAACGGCTCCTCCAGGTAGCCGACGTACAGCATGCCGACGCGCTTGCCCGAGCCGTCCAGCAGCGGCTCGTAGGCCGAGACATACCAGTCGTTCACCACGAAGGCGCGATCCAGCCAGGTGGCGCCCTGCTGGAGCACGGCGTCGCTCACCGCCTGCGAGACGCGGGTGCCGATGGCCCGCTCGTCCTTGAACAGCCGGACGTTCGTGGTGATGCGGACGTCGTCCATGAACAGGGTCGCCGTGCCCTGGCTGCCGAAGGGCAGCGAGCCCTCGGGGTAGACGATGCGGTTGATGTGGTCGATGAACGGCAGGTTCTGGTTCAACAGGATGCCGCCGCGCAGCCGGGCGATCACGCGGCCGGCGTCGTCCACGACGTCCGACACCGCCAGCACCGCGAAGGCGCGGTCTTCGATGCGGCGATCGCTGGGCGCTGCGTTGCGCGTGGGGATGAGCGGGATGCGGATGCGGTCGCGCAAGTGCGGCGCCATCAGCGAGAAGGTCTCCCCGTCCAAGACGGCAAGCTGGGCGCCGCGGATGCGCTCCTCGCCCTGGCCCGGCGGCGCGAACTGGTGGGGGCCGGGACCCACCACCTGCAGGAAGTCCAGCCGCAGGTCCGCCCGGGCGTGTGCGAGCAGGCCGTCCAGCGCCGCCTGGTCGCCCGCGACCAGCGCTCGCATCAGCGCGTGCGAGCCGGCGATCGCATCCGTGCCGCCGCCGACTTCGGCGATCACCTGGTTGAAGTAGCCGTGGGCCACCGCCAAGTCGCTGC
>JAQGNJ010000093.1 GCA_028291885.1 Ramlibacter sp.
CGCGGATCCGCGAGGCCGGCGGCGAAGCCATCGCGCTGCAGGCCGACGTCGGCGAGCTCGACCAGGTCGAGCGCATGTTCGCCAGGCTCGATTCCGCCTTCGGCAAGCTCGACGTGCTGGTGAACAACGCCGGCGTGCTCGCCAACTTCCGGGTCGACACCGTCGACGCAAACAACGTCGCGGACCTGTTCCGCGCCAACGTGTTCAGCATGTATTTCTGCTCGCGCGAAGCCGTGCGCCGCATGTCGACCGCGCACGGCGGCAAGGGCGGCGCGATCGTCAACATGTC
The DNA here is from genome assembly GCA_028291885.1 of Ramlibacter sp. Lineage (GTDB taxonomy): Bacteria > Pseudomonadota > Gammaproteobacteria > Burkholderiales > Burkholderiaceae_C > Ramlibacter. Next base: position 290 of record JAQGNJ010000093.1, read on the forward strand.
GTCGGTCGCGGCGCGGCTGGGCGGCCTCGGCGGCGGCGCTGCCTATGCCGCGTCCAAGGGCGCGATCGACAGCTTCAACCTCGCCCTGGCGAAGGAGGTCGGCGCAGAAGGCATCCGCGTCAACGCGATCCGTCCCGGCCTGATCTCCACCGGGATGCACGACGTGCACGGCGGCGTCGCGAAGATGGAGCAGATGGCCAAGACCGCCGTTCCGCTGGGCCGCGCCGGCAGCGCCCAAGAAGTGGCGCAGGTCGCGCTCTGGCTGGCGTCCGACGCGGCGTCCTATGTGCATGGCACGGTGGTCGACGTCGCCGGCGGGCGATAATTTTCCGACCATGAAAGACACCATGATTCTTCCCGACGACGGCACGGCCGGCACCCTGGTCGGCCGCGCCTGGATCCCCGCTTGCGCCGACTCGATCGCCGGACCCGGCGTGGTCGCGATCCGCGCCGACGGCGTCTACGACCTGTCGCCGCAGTTCCCGACGATGAGCGGCCTGCTGGAGCTGCCCGATCCCGCGGCGGCCGTCCGCGCCACGGCCGGCCGCCGCGTCGGCGACATCGCTTCCGTGCAGTTGCTCGCGCCCTGCGACCTGCAGGTGGTCAAGGCCGCGGGCGTGACCTTCGCCTCCAGCCTGCTGGAGCGGGTGATCGAGGAGCAGGCCAAGGGCGATCCGGCCCAGGCCGAGGCGGTCCGCGCGCGGGTGCTGGAGCTGCTGGGCGGCACGCTCGCCGATCTCGTCCCCGGCTCGGCGCAGGCCATGAAGCTCAAGGAACTGCTGATCCAGCAGAACCTCTGGTCGCAGTACCTGGAGGTCGGCATCGGCCCCGACGCCGAGGTGTTCACCAAGGTACCCGTGCTGTCGTCGGTCGGGCCGGGCGCCGAGATCGGCATCCATCCCAAGTCCGAGTGGAACAACCCGGAGCCGGAGATCGTTCTGGCCGTCAACAGCCGCGGCGTGGTGGCCGGCGTGAGCCTGGGCAACGACGTCAACCTGCGCGACTTCGAAGGCCGCAGCGCCCTGCTGCTGTCCAAGGCCAAGGACAACAACGCCTCCTGCGCGATCGGGCCCCTCATCCGCCTGTTCGACGCGACCTATTCGATCGACGACGTGCGCGGCTGCACCGTCAACCTCGAGGTGCGCGGCAAGGACGGCTTCGTGTTGCGCGGCGAGAGTTCGATGCGCCAGATCAGCCGCGACCCGCTGGACCTGGTGGCGCAGACCTGCAACGAGAACCACCAGTACCCGGACGGCTTCATGCTGTTCCTGGGCACGATGTTCGCGCCCAGGGAAGACCGCGACCATCCCGGCGGCGGCTTCACCCACAAGCTCGGCGACGTGGTCCGCATCTCCAGCGACAAGCTCGGGGTGCTGGAGAACACGGTCAACACCAGCGACCGCATCGCGCCCTGGAGCTTCGGCCTGCGCGACTTCTTCGCCAACCTGGCGGCGCGCGGCCTGCTGCGATAGCAGGCCACCCCGAGAGCGGCCTCAGAGTTGGGTCACGAGGGACGCGTGCCCGCGGCCGGCTCCAGTGCAATGTCCGCCAGGAAATCGCCGCTGTGCAGCTGGCTTGCGGTCTGGCCGCCGCCGATCCAGCCGGGATAGACGCGGCGGAAATCCTCGACCATCCGTTGCAGCGGCATCTCGGCGAAGGCGCCGCGCTGCGCCAGGTATTCCATGTGCCGGTTGCCGGAGCGGTCGAACGGGTGGTAGATGGAATCGTTGACGCCGTCGAACTCCAGCGGATGCAGGCCGAAGCGCTCGCACAGCTCGATGTTGAAGGCCGGCGTCGCCTTGCGCCAGGCGCCGTCCAGCCAGATGTCGGTGTAGCCGTGCCAGATGAAGACGTCGGTCTTCATCGTCTGGCGCATCCGCTCGGTCGACAAATGGTTTCGCACGTCGGCGTAGCCCAGCCGCGCCGGGATGCCCGCAGCACGGCAGGCGGCCGCCAGCAATGCGGCCTTCGGGACGCACCAGCCATAGCCCAGCGACAGCACGGAACTGGCGCGCATGCTGTCGGCATCCAGGTCGATGCGGTAGGCGTCGTAGCGATAGTCGTCGCGCACGGCGTGGTACAGCGCGATCGCGCGCTCGCGATCACTGCCGCCCGTGGCGTGCTGGCGCGCCAATGCCTGGACGGCGGGATGGTCGCTGTCCACCAGGGGCGTCGGGTCGAGACAGGTTTCGGGAGAGGGATCGGTCATTGCGCAACCATAGCAAATCGGCCGCGGCCGTCGCCGGAGCCGGTTTTTTCGGGGCCGCCGTCGCCGTTAAACTGGGACCAAGACCTCACCATGCCCTTTTCCACCCTCGGCCTCTCCCCCGACCTCGTCCACGCCGCCGGCGAACTCGGTTTCAGCACGCCCACGCCGGTCCAGGCGCAAGCGATTCCCGTCATCCTGCGCGGCGCCGACCTGCTGGCCTCGGCGCAGACCGGCTCCGGCAAAACCGGCGCTTTCGGCCTGCCGTTGCTGCAGCGGCTGCAGCAAGGCCAAAGCCATACGCCACGCCGCGTTCGCGCCCTCGTGCTGGTGCCGACCCGCGAACTCGCCGCGCAGGTCGGCGAGGTGCTGCGCAGCCTGGGCAGCCATCTGCCGCAGCGGCCGAAGGTCGCCGTCGTGTTCGGCGGCGTCTCGATCAATCCGCAGATGATGGGCCTGCGCGGCGGCGCCGACGTGGTGGTCGCGACTCCGGGCCGGCTGCTCGACCTGCTGGAGCAGAACGCGCTCAAGCTCTCGTTCGTCGAGACGCTGGTGCTCGACGAGGCCGACCGCCTGCTGGACCTGGGCTTTGCCGACGAACTGCAGCGCCTGCTGGCCCTGTTGCCGGCGCAGCGGCAGAACCTGTTCTTCTCCGCCACCTTCCCGCCCGAGGTCCAGGCCCTGGCCGCAACGCTGCTGCGCGACCCGGTCCGGGTCGAGGTGGCGGCGACAGCGGCCAACGAGCCGGCGATCCTGCAGCGGGTGATCGAGGTCGATCCCGACAAGCGCACGCAATTGCTCAGGCACCTGCTGAAGGAAAGCGGCTGGGACCGGGCGCTGGTCTTTGTCGCGACCAAGTACGCAGCCGAGCACGTCGCCTGGAAGCTGCACCAGAGCGGCGTCTTCGCGACGCCCTTCCACGGCGACATGAGCCAGGGCAAGCGCACGCAGGTCCTGGCCGAATTCAAGAACGAGCAGTGGGACGTGGTCGTGACCACCGACCTCGCGGCCCGCGGCATCGACATCGCGCAACTGCCCGTGGTCGTGAACTACGACCTGCCGCGATCGGCCGTCGACTATGTGCACCGCATCGGCCGCACCGGCCGCGCCGGCGAGAGCGGCCTGGCCGTGAGCTTCGTCAGCGGCGACACCGAGGCGCACTGGCGCCTGATCGAGAAGCGCCAGGGCCTGAGCCTGCCGCGCGAACAGGTGCCGGGCTTCGAGCCGGCGCAGGTTGCGGCGCCTGCCGGTCCGGGGACCGGCGGCATCAAGGGCAAGCGCCCGAGCAAGAAGGACAAGCTGCGGGCCGCCGCCGCCGCGTCGCAGCCAGCGGACACGCCCAAGAGCCGCTAGAGCTCTTCGCCCCCGCCGGCGGGCGCATCCGCCGGCCGGCCCTTGCGCTGCGCCGGCTTGGCCAGCATCTCGATGTAGAACTGGCTGCCGCCTTCCCTGGCGACGCCGTCGATCAGGCTGATCAGGGTCGCCAGGTGCGCCGGCTGCGCCGCCGCCTCGCTGGCGCCGAAGCGGCAGTCGAAGTCCCAGTAGTCGGCGCCGGCCGGCAGCTCGCGCCGCCGCTCCCGCTTCACGTACTTGCGGATCTCGTGCTTGATCGCCTCGAGCAGCCGGTCGGGGTTCTTGCCTTCGGCGGCAAGCTGGAATGTTTTTTTCATGGGGAGAGTCCGGTTCGGGTCAGAACGCGATTTCGTACATCGCGTCGCCCATGTAGCGGTTCGGGCCGAAAGCGGCGGCCACCGCGGCGGTCTCGGCCGCCTGCCATTGTTCGAAGATGGCGCGCTCGGCGTCGCTCAGGTCGTCCAGGTCCGGCGTTTCGCCGTAGGTCCGCACGATGCGCAGGTAGGCCGTGTAGACCGGCGCGACCAGGCTTTCGTCGCCCAGCGCTTCGTCCAGCGCCAGTCGAAAGCGCTGCTCGGCCTGCCGGTGCTGTTCTTGCGACGCGCCGTCGGCATCGTAGAGGGTGAGTGTGTAGGACATGACGCGTCGAGCTTAACGCCTGCGCAGCGGCTCGAGCAGCGAAGACAGTCCGTTGTGGTCGATCTCGTGCATCAGCGCCAGCAGGCGGCCGAGCTCGCCGCTGGGAAAGCCTTCGCGCGCGAACCAGTTCAGGTAGTTTCCCGGCAGGTCGGCCAGCAGCGAGCCCTTGTACTTGCCGTAAGGCATCTGCATCGAGACCAGTTTTTGCAGCGAATCCGCGTCCATCGCATCAACCGCCTGCGCGCTTTGCGGCGTAGCCCTGGGCCTTGAGCAATTCGGTCACGCGGTCCGCGTGGTCGCCCTGGACCTCGATCACGCCGTCCTTCACCGTTCCGCCCGCGCCGCAGGCCGTGCGCAGCTGCTTGCCCAGTTGCGCCAGCGGCTCGGGCAGCAGCGGCAAGCCGCGAACCAGCGTGACGGCCTTGCCGCCGCGCCCCTTGGTTTCGCGCGAGACGCGCACCACGCCGTCGCCCTTCGGCGCCGCCGCCTGGCCGCAGATGCATTGCGCCACCGGCTTGCGGCAGGCCGGGCACATGCGGCCCGCGTCGGTCGAATACACGAGCCCGCCGCCCGTTGCGCTGCTCTTCATCGTTGCCCCGTTGTCGTCATGGGGCGAAAGCTTAACCCGCGGGCGGCGCTCAACGCAGGTTGGAGCGCGCCCAGCGCACGATGTCGGCGGGATTGGTCATCGCGCCGGGCTGGCGGGCCACTTCGCGGCCGCCGACGAACAGCGCCAGCGTCGGGATGCTGCGGATGTTCAGGCGCGCGCCCAGGCTGCGCGCTTCCTCGGTGTTGACCTTGGCGACGCGCATCTGCGGCTCCAGCTGCGCGGCGGCCTGCTCGTAGGCCGGCGCCATCATCCGGCAGGGGCCGCACCACGGCGCCCAGAAGTCGACCAGCACCGGGATCTGGTTGCGACCGATGTGCTTGTCGAAAGTCGCTTCGTCGAGCGCGGCCGGATGGCCGTCGAACAGCGCCTTCTTGCAGTTGCCGCAGTCCGGCGCGCTGCCCAGCTGGTCCCTGCGGACGCGGTTGGTGGTTTGGCAATGGGGGCAGACGACGTGCAGCGATTCGCTCATGATTGCAGGTAGCTCGGGGCGGCCCCGCGCTTTGCAAGCACATCGATTCCTTGTGTACATTGCCCCATGGCAAAACGGAGCACAGATGGCACGCGCGAGTGAATGGCCCAACAAGGTCCTGGCCCTGGTCAAGGGCGGCAATACGGCGGCAGCGATCGCCCAGATCAAGGTGGCGCCCACGGTCAAGGACCTGCGCCAGCTGCAGGCCGCGCTGGCCTCGGCCGGCCTCACCGGTCGCTACAGCGACCTGGACGCAGCCGTGACCGACAACCTGGCCCTGCTGTCGGCGCCGCGGCTGCATCGCTCGCCTTGATGAAAAAGAGCTAGGCAGATCACTTACGGTCCCGTCCCGCGGGGCCGATAGCATCGTCCGTCCTCCGTCGAGACCCAGCGAGCAAAGGATTGGATTGAGTCAGGCCCCCCTCACGCATGCACGCGACGCCGTGCTTCGCCGCAACAACGTCCAGGTCCGCGGTCATGACCTCGGCCAGCCGGCGCTGGTCTTCGTCAACGGCTTCGGCGGCGAACAAGGCATGTGGCGCTCGGTCGCGCCGTTCTTCGCAGCCGGCCGGCGGGTCGTGCTGTTCGACCACGTCGGCACGGGCGGCTCGCAAGGCTGCGCACTGGCCGGCCCCAGGTACGCCAGCCTGCAGGGCTATGCGGACGACCTGCTGGAGGTGTGCGATGCCGTCGGCGAAAGCGATGCGGTGGCGGTCGCGCATTCGTGCGGCGCCACCATGGCGATGCTGGCGGCGATCCGCTCGCCCGCCAGCTTTCGCCACCTGGTGCTGGTCGCGCCTTCGCCATGCTTTCGCAACGACGGCAGTTACCTGGGCGGTTTCGAGCGCCAGGACCTGGACACGCTGCTCCAGGCCATGGAGCTCGATTACCGGCACTGGGCCCGGCAGCTGGCGCCGATGATCATGGGCCATCCGGAGCGGCCGGAACTGGCCCGCGAGCTCGAGTCCGCCCTGAACCGGATCGATCCCGCGATCGCCCGGCAGTTCGCGCGCCTGTGCTTCGGCGGCGACGACCGTCAGCTGCTGGCCCGGCTCACGACGCCCACGACGATCCTGCAGGCGGCCGAGGACAACATCGTGCCCGAGGTGGTCGGCGAGTTCATGCAGGAAAGCATCCCCCGCTGCGAGTTGGTCCGGCTGCGCGCCACCGGCCACTTTCCGCACCTGAGCGCCCCGCAGCAGGTCGTCCAGGCCCTGCGCGAGCTGCTGGACGAAAGCTGGGCCGAGACCCAGCCGGCCGCCTTGGGACACTAGGCTCGACAGCGGCCCGCGAACCACGGGCCGGTCCTTCCGTCGCAGAATCGCGCCATGCACACGCGCGTCATTCCCGCTTCCGGCGCAACGCTGCCGGTGATCGGCTGCGGCACCTGGATCGGCTTCGACGTCGGCTCCAACTCCGGCGAATGGCCGCAACGCGCCGAAGTCCTGGCCACGCTGTTCGCCGCCGGCGGCCGCGTCGTCGACACCTCGCCGATGTACGGCTCGGCCGAGCAGGTGGTCGGCGACCTGCTGCAGGCCGGCGGTTCGCGGCAACAGGCTTTCCTCGCGACCAAGGTCTGGACCAGCGGCAAGCGCGCCGGCATCGAGCAGATGGAGCGCTCGATGGCGCTGCTGCGCACCGACCGCATCGACCTGCTGCAGGTCCACAACCTGGTCGACTGGCGCACCCACCTTCAAACGCTGCGGGCGTGGAAGGCCGACGGTCGCATCTCGTTCATCGGCGTCACGCACTACACGGATTCGGCGCATCCCGAGCTCGAAGAGGTGCTGAAGTCCACGCCGCTGGACTTCGTGCAGTTCAACTATTCGATCGCGTCGCGCAACGCCGAGAAGCGCTTGCTGCCGCTGGCGGCCGAACGCGGTGTGGCCGTGCTGGTCAACCTGCCCTTCGGCGGTGGCGGCGTGCTGAAATCCCTGCGCAGCAAACCGCTGCCCGCGTGGGCCGCGGAGATCGGCTGCGCCAGCTGGAACCAGTTGCTGCTCAAGTTCGTGCTGTCGCAGCCGGCCGTCACCTGCGCCATCCCCGGAACGTCGAATCCGGACCACATGCGGGACAACGCCGCCGCGGGAACGGGCGAGCTGCCCGGCCCCGAGTTCTGGAAAGACAAGCTCGCCCCACTGGGGTTCTGATGCTCAGGGCTTGGCGGGAGCGTTGGGGAAGCCGCCCAGGTGCAGCCCCGAGTCCAGCATCAACAACTCGCCTGTCACCGTGCTCGCGCCCTCGACCAGCCAGAGCACGGCCTCGGCCACGTCTTCCGGCGTGCAGGCCCGCCCCAGCGGCGTGTTGCGCTCGTAGCCGGCCTTGAGCTTCTCGTACGCCTCCTGGCCGATGCCCTCGACGAACCAGCGCGAGGTGATGAGGCCGGGGCAGACGGCGTTGACGCGCACCTCCGGCGCCATGGCCCGCGCAAGGTGCAGCGTCATCGCGTTGACCGCGCCCTTGGACGCGATGTAGGCGACGGACGAGCCGATGCCCAGCGCGCCGGCGATCGACGACACGTTGACGATGCAGCCGCCGCCGGCCTTCAGGTGGGCGGCGCAGGCCCGCACCATCTGGAAGGTGCCGACGGCGTTGACGCCGACGATGTGCTGGAAGGTGGGCGCGTCGAGCGCGTCCCAGTTGGATGCGCCGTCGAAGCTGGTGATGCCGGCGTTGTTGACGAGCGCGTCGAGCCGCTTCCAGCGGTCCATCGCCGCGTGCGCGAGCTGCCGGCAGTCGGCGTCGACGGCGACATCGCCGCGCAGCAGCAGCGTGTCCGCTCCCGCATCGCGGCAGGCGGCCTGCGTCTGCTTGGCCTGCGCCTCGCTGCGCGAATAGTTGATCAGCACGTCATAGCCGCGGCGGGCCAACGCCAGCGCGGTTGCTGCGCCGACGCCGGTCGCGGACCCGGTGACGATGGCGGCTTTGCGGTCGCTCACGCGTTCAATCGGCCTTGGCGCCCGATTCCTTGACGACCCGTGCCCACTTGACGGTCTCGGCCTGGATCAGGCTGGCCAGCGCCTCGGGGCCGGCCGGCGCCGGGTCCAGCCCCAGCGTCGCCAGTTTTTCCTTCACGTCGGGCATGGCCAGAACCTTGGCCGTTTCGGCATGGATGCGCATCTGCACGTCGCGCGGCATGCCGGCCGGGCCCAGCAGCGCGAACCAGGAGCTCGCCTCGAACTGCGGCAGGCCGGACTCGGCGATGGTCGGGATCGTCGGCGCGGCCGGCGAACGCTGGGCGCTGGTGACGGCGATCGCGCGCACGTCGCCCGACTTCACCAGCGGCAGCACCGAGGGCATGTTGTCGAAGATCATGCTGATGCGGCCGCCCAGCAGGTCGGGCACGGCCTGCGCCCTGCCCTTGTACGGGATGTGCTGCATCTTCACGCCGGCCAGCGTGTTGAACAGCTCGCCCGAGAGATGGATCGACGTGCCGCTGCCCGACGAGCCGAAGGTCAGCGGCTGCTTCCTGGCCAGCTCGATCAGCTCCTTGACGGTCCTGGCCGGCACGCTGTTGTTCACCACGAGCAGGTTGGGCGTGGAGGCCAGGAAGGTGATCGGCGTGAAGTCGCGCACGTTGTTGTACGGCATCGTGGTGTAGAGCGACTGGTTGATGGCGTGCGTGCCAACCGTTCCCACCACCAGCGTCGTGCCGTCGGGCGGGCTCTTGGCGACGAAGTCGGCGCCGATGTTGCCCCCGGCGCCGGCTTGTTGTCCACGGTGACCGGCTGGCCCAGCGCCTGGCTCCACTTGTCGGCCAGCACACGCGCCAGCGTGTCGGGCGCGCCACCCGGCGGGAAGGTCACCACGATCTTCACCGGCTTGGTCGGCCAGGCCGCGGACTGCGCGAGCGCCGGTGCGGCGGACAGCAGCATCGCCGGCAGCGCGGCCAGAACAGGAAGCCAGCGCTGGAACATCTTTCGAGGCATGGAACTTGTCTCCTTGTTGGAATTTGCATTCTCGCCAAAGCCCCGCCGAAAGACCAGCCGGGCGTTGCCATCATGCACCCCGCTTGCCATCGCTGGGTGGCTGACGTAAGGTCACGCGAACTCTTCAGGGCAGGCCATGTCGACAACCGAAGAAACCGCGCCGGTCACGGCGCGCAAGATCGGCGAGCTCCCCGGTCCGCGCGGCTTGCCGATCCTGGGCAACGCGCTGCAGATCGACCGGCACCGCCTGCATGCCCAGCTCGAGGCCTGGACCGCCCAGCATGGCGACGCCTTCACCTTCAGCCTGCTGTCGCGGCGCTTCCTCGTGATCTCGAATCCGGAAGCCGTGGCCGGCGTGCTGCGGGACCGGCCGGAAGGATTTCGCCGCTCCAGCCGGCTCGAGCAGATCTCGCGCGAGTTCGGTTTCCTGGGCCTGTTCTCGGCCAACGGCGCGACCTGGAAGCGCCAGCGGCCGATGGTGCTGGCCGGGCTGGACCCGAGCCACATCAAGGCCTTCTTCCCGACGCTGATCGAAGTCACCGGGCGCTTCGCGCGGCGCTGGGACCGGGCTGCGCAAAGCGGCGCGGCGATCGACCTGCAGGCCGACCTGATGCGCTACACGGTGGACGTGACGGCGGCGCTGGCCTTCGGCGAGGACATCAACACCATCGAAGCCGGAAACGGCCAGCTGATCCAGTCTCACCTGAACCACATCCTGCCGGCGCTGTTCAAGCGGGTGTTCTCCCCGTTCGCGGCCTGGAAGTACTTTCCTTCGCGCGAGGACAAGGCGATGCCCGACCACCTGCGGGCGCTGCACACCGCGGTGGCCGGCTTCATCGCGAGGACGGCGCGCGAGCTCCAGGAGCAGCCGGCGCTGCGCGAGCAGCCGGTCAACCTGATCCAGGCGATGATGGCCGCGCGCGACCGCGACGGCAGCGGCATCACCGATGCCGACGTGTCGGGCAACGTGCTCACCATGCTGCTGGCCGGCGAGGACACGACGGCCAACACGCTGGCCTGGCTGATCTGGCTGCTGCACAAGAATCCGCGGTCGATGAGGCAAGCCACGGAAGAAGCGCGGTCCGTGCTCGGCCAGGCGCGCTGTCCGCGCAGCGTCGAGGAGGTGAGCCGGCTGGACTTCATCGAGGCCTGCGCGCAGGAGGCGATGCGGCTCAAGCCGGTCGCGCCGCTGATGGTGAACGAGGCGCTCAAGGATTGCGTCGTCGCCGGCATCGAGGTGCCGGCCGGATCGCTGGTGATGTGCCTGCTGCGGCCTGCCGGCCTGGACGCCGGCAACTTCGCCGAGCCCATGCAATTCCAGCCGGAGCGCTGGATCAAGCGCGAAGGCGCCGCCGCGCATTCGCCCGCTTCCGCCAGGCGCGTCGTGATGCCCTTCGGCGCCGGACCGCGCATGTGCCCGGGCCGCTACCTCGCCCTGACGGAGATCAAGATGGTGATGGCGATGCTGCTGGCGAACTTCGACATCGCGTCGGTTGCGACAGCGGACGGCGCCGATCCGCAGGAGCGGATCGCGCTGACGATGTATCCGGTGGGATTGGAGATGCGGCTCAAGCCCCTCGCTGCGGCGTGATCGGTCCACCCAAAATGCGCACGGCCGGGGAACACCCGGCCGCGCGTTCAGGAGCGTGAGCGCTTCAGCCGCCGGTCAGCACGAAGCCGGTGGACACCTGGCGCGACGTCTCGAGCCGCTCGGCGAGTTCCCCGGCCATCTGGGCGCCGGTGCGCGCATTGCGGATGTGCAGGCGGGTTTCGATCGGCAGCTTGGCCGTGTTGTTGCCGTTCCAGCGGCTGCGGCCCTTGGACGACAGGTTGTAGAAGATGGAGACACCTTCGCGCAGCTTCTGCGCGCGCTCGCCGGCGTTGAGCTTCAGGCCGGACAGGCGCTTGGCGCTCCACTCGGCGGCTTCCTTCATGTGCAGCGCGGCGACGTGGATGGCTTCGACCGGATCGTTGGGATTGCGCAGGCCGAGCGCGCGGGCGGTCGCCGGTTCGAACTGGGCCAGGCCCAGGTTGGGCGTGCCGTCCTTGCTGGCGCCCATGCGCGGGATCCAGGAAGTTTCGGCACTGATGATGCCGTACACGTCCTTGAAGCTCAGGCCGACCTCGTGCAGGCCGGCGCGTTCCGCGGCCGACTTGGCCAGCAAGACGCGGGAGCTGGCGTCGGGCGTCATGAGCTTGTCGTCGCCGATCCGGGTTTCGACCCAGCGGATCTTGGTGCGCAGCTGGGCGTAATAGCCGTCCTCATGCCTGACGGGGGCGGCCGCGACGGGCGCGGCAGCCGGCAGGACGGCAACTGGCGCGACGGCGGCGGCGGGAACCTGGACCACGGGGGTCGGTTGCGTCGGCGGGACGGGGCGGACGCGGAACCATCCGGTGATTGCGATCGCTTCCAGTGACAAGACAACGGCGCACGTCACGGCGGAGGTCGCGGTCCAACTCGGCTTCATCAACATCGGTGTAGTCCCTTTCTTACAGCTCCTAAGGGACCGGACCTACAGCGTCTAAGTTCACCAGTGTTGCAATTTCGCGTCTTGCAGAGCCGGAACCAAAACTGCTCATCAATGGGAAGTGCTGATATGCATTAGGTTCCAGCATTCACTGGATGGGCATCCAAAATGTAAAAGTCTGGAATGCTTGAGCCTCTGGCCGATAATCTTGCGCCCTGCTGAGTCGCTGCAACCGGTTGCCACCTGCCAGCGAAAACCGGCAAACAGACACCTTTGTCCTACAACGGGCTCAGGCGTTCCCTCTGCGGGTCCGCTCCTACGCGGCGGCCGTCCGGTGTCCGACGTCCTGCTGGAACTGCTGGCCTGACCATGAAGGCTTCGCATCAACCTCCAGGAGACCTTCCATGGCAGCCAAGGAAAAACCAGACCTCAACCACGACCACGCGGGCAGCGACCATCCGATCGGCACTGGAGTCGGCGCGGCCGGAGGCGCCGTTGCGGGCGCGACGATCGGCGCGGCGGGCGGCCCGGCCGGTGCCGCCGTCGGCGCGGTGATCGGAGCGATTGCCGGCGGACTTGCCGGCCGCGGCGTGGCCGAGATGGCCAACCCCGAAGCGACGGACGTTCAGCACGACCACAACCTGGGCAAGGGCCTGGGAGCCGGCGGCGGCGCCCTGGGCGGCGCGGCCATGGGCGCGACGGTCGCCGGGCCCGTCGGTGCGGCGGTCGGCGCTGCGGTCGGCGCGGTCGCCGGTGGAGCTGCCGGCAAGGGCGTGGCCCACGCCGTCAACCACGACCAGGAAGACGCCTACTGGCGCGGCGCCCACACCAGCGAGCCTTATTACCGGCCGGGCTTCACGTACGAGGACTACCAGCCGGCCTATCGCATGGGCTGGTCCAACCGCGCCAGGTACGACGGCGGCAATTTCGACCAGTACGAGCCCTCGCTGCGCAACGACTGGGACACGATGAAGGGCAGCTCGCGCCTGAACTGGGACGAGGCCAAGCACGCAGCCCGCGCCGGCTGGCACCGCATCGAGCGCGCCCTGCCGGGCGACGCCGACCGCGACGGGCGTTGAGCAGCGCCGGCAATCGCCGGCGCAATGACCAAAAGCAAGGGGCCGTCACCGGCCCCTTTTTTCGTCCCGGCTCGCGCCGGGATGTCGTGCCCCCGATCAGCTGCGATTCGGGTTGTTCGGGAAACGGTCGTGGCGGTTGGCCACACCGTCGCCGTCGCGGTCGCCGTTGGGGCCGCGGGCATGGTCGTTGTCATAGCGGTTCGGCACGCCGTCGCGGTCCCGGTCGCCATACGGACCGCGCCGTTCCCAGTTGCCGCCGACCCGGCGCCACTCGCCGTCGCGGGTCTGCACCCAGCGCGCCTCGCGCCACTCATGGCCAGCACGCTCGCGGACCCAGTGACCATGGACCCAGACGTACTGGTTGGCGCGGTAGTCGTAGTAACCCGGCGCCCAAACCCAGCCCCGGCGCGGCGCCGGCACGGCTTCCTGCATCGGCTCCGGCGGCGCAACCCGCACGATGGTGTAGGTCTGCGCGTTCGCAGCCACGGGAACCAGGGCCCCCAGCGATGCCGCGGCAAGCACGGCCCCCAACAACGTCTTCTTGAACAACATGGTGAACTCCTTGATTAGGACAGGGTTGCAGAGTCCCGCAGCCGAGCAGACCCCGGGGTGGGAACGCCGAGCATCCTTGCGTGGGAGCCGTCCTGCGCAGCTGAGCAGGGCACAAGCGCCTATTCCAGGGTCGGCGTGCTCAGCGGTGGCTTGCGCGGCTGCATGGCCTGTTCATAGCCATAGGCCAGCGAGAGCAGCAGCGCCTCGCTGTAGTCGCGGCCCAGCAGTTCGGCGCCGACCGGCACGCCCAGCGGCGCGCTCGCCGTCGGGCGCGAGAACCCGCCGGGGAAGCTGACGGCCGGAAATCCCGTGCCATGCGACAGCACGCCGTTGCGTTCCGGCTGCTCGGTTTCGCCGACGGGCGCGACGAGCACCCGCTGCAGCGGATACAGGATCGCATCGAGTTCCAGGTCCGCCATCTTGCAGGCGACCACGACGCGCAGCTTGTCGCGGCTGAGCATGCGGTCCTTGTAGGCGATGTTGTCGAGGCCGTTGCTGATCGCGATCTCCGCTTCCAGCGTCTTCTGGATGTCGGGCGAGGCGCTGCGCGAATCCACCAGCTGGCGAAAGCTGGTGACCGGCGCATGCGGGCCAAGCCCGGCGAGGTAGCGCCCCATCGCGGCAGCGGCCTCGTAGCGGTCGGTGCCGACCGTGGGCGCGATGCTGTCGTATTCCGGCAGGTCGAAGCGGACCAGGGTCGCGCCCTGCTCCTGCATGGCGAGAATCACCTGGTCCATCACGCGACTGACCTCGGCATGCCTTTGCTCCCTGCCATACAGATTGGTCATCACGCCGATCCGCGCAGCTTTCAGCGCCCCGCGATCGAGCGACGCGGCGTAGCTCGCGGGGCGGCGGCCGATGCCGAATGCCGTGACCGGATCGGCGGGGTCGTAGCCGGCCATCACGTCGAGCAGGCGTGCCGCGTCCTTCACGCTGCGGGCGATCGGCCCGACCTCGTCCTGCGTGAAGCTGTTCGGCATCACGCCGGCGCGGCTGACCAGGCCCCGGGTGGGCCGCACGCCGACCAGGCTGTTGGCCGAGGCCGGCGAGCGGATCGACTGGCCGGTGTCGCTGCCGGCGCCGAGCAGCGCGAAGTTGGCCGCGATGCCGGCGCCCGTGCCGCCGCTGGATCCCCCCGGCGTGCGCGTCAGGTCGTAGGGGTTGAGCACCTGGCCGCCCAGGCTGCTGATCGACACACCCCCGCGCGCGAACTCCTGCAGGTTGGCCTTGGCCAGGATGATGGCGCCGGCGCGGCGCATGCGGTCCACCGTGAAGGCGTCGGCCGCCGGCTGCGACGCGCGCATCGCGACGTTGCCGCCCGAGGTCGGCATGTCGAAGGTGTCGAAGTTGTCCTTGAGCAGCACCGGGATGCCGTGCAGCGGACCGACGCGGCCACCCGTTTCGCGGTACTGCCGGTCCATCCGCGCCGCGATCTTCAGCGCATCGGGGTTGACGGTGAGCACGGCGCGCAGCGATGGGCCCTGCCTGTCGTAAGCGGCGATGCGGGCCAGATAACCCTCGACCAGCGCGACGCAGCTGAGCTCGCCGGACGCGAAGGCCGCGTGGATGCTGTCCACGGTCGCTTCGTGCAGGAGCTCGCCCAAGCTCACGCCAGCATCCGCCGCAGCTCGCCGCTGTCGATCAGCGCCTTCAGCTCGCCGGCGCCGCCGACCAGCGTGCCCTTGACGAACACCATGGGAAAGGTCGGCCAGCCGGTCCAGAGCTTGAGCGCATTGCGTTCGCGCCAGCGGCTGAGATAGCTGCCGTATTCAAGGTACTCGAACGGCTGCCCCGCCTGCTCCAGCGCCGCGCGCGCCTTCTTCGGGAACGGATTCATCGCCATGCCGACCACGACCACGTCGTTGGTCCGCACCGCTTCCATCACCTCCCGCAGGATGGCCTGCTGGTGGCCCGCCACCTTGGTGCGGATCGCGGGATGGATGTGGTTTTCGTCGAGGATGGGGCGCGGCATGAAGACTCCGGAGTTCGCCGCACGGTAGCACGGCGCGACTGCGCTGCGCAGGCAGGAGAGCGGCTACCATGCTTGCCACTCGAACAAAGCACGGAGACAGGCACACGATGACCACACAAATGAAATCCTGGTGGATCCGGACCGAAGGCAACGCCATGCGGCTCGATCTGCGCGACAGCCCGGTGCCGCAGGCCAAGGCCGGCGAGCTGCGCATCCGCGTCCATGCCGCGTCGCTCAACCGTGGCGAGTTCGTCGCCGGTCTCGGCCTGCATGCGGCCGGCGCGCCTGCACGCCCGGCCGGCTTCGAAGCCGCCGGCGAGGTCGACCAGGTCGGCCCCGGCGTGACCGGCTTCAACGTGGGTGACCGGGTGATGGGGCGCTGCGACGCGTCCTTCGCGCAATGGGCCTGCATGAACGTGGGCGAAGCCCTGCCCGTCCCCGCCGCCCTGTCCTGGGAGCAGGCCGCGTCCACCAGCCTCGTGCTCGGAACGGTCCACGACATCCTGCTCGCCCAGGGCCGGCTCCAGGCCGGCGAATGGGTGCTGGTGGCCGGTGTGTCCTCCGGTGTCGGCGTCGCCTGCCTGCAGGTCGCCAAGGCGCTGGGCGCCCGCGTCATCGGCACCTCGGGCTCGCAGGACAAGCTGGAGCGGCTCAAGCCGCTGGGGCTCGACGTCGGCGTCGCGACGCGTGGCGAAGGCCTGGCGAAAGCCGTGCTCGAAGCGACCGGCGGCCGCGGGGCCGACCTCGCCGTGAACAACGTCGGCGGCTCGATGTTCGCGGAGATCGTCCAGGCGCTGGCCTTCCAGGGCCGGATGGCGACCGTCGGCTACGTGGACGGCGTGGTCAAGGCGCAGATCGACATCCTCGCCCTGCACAAGAAGCGGCTCACGCTGTACGGGGTGTCGAACAAGCTGCGCAGCGTGGAGCAACGCATCGAAGCGACGCGCCACTTCGCGCGCGACCTGATGCCTCTGCTCGCCGACGGCAGCATCGCGCCGCTGATCGACCAGGTGTTCGGCTTCGGGCAGCTCGAGGCGGCAAAGAGCTACATGGAAGGCGGCGCCCACCTGGGCAAGATCGTGCTGCGGGTGAGCGAGCAATGACCTATCCCCTGCTCGACCGGCTGCGGGTGGTCGAGAGCTCGGCCTTCATCGCCGCGCCGCTGGCCGGCCTGACGCTGGCGCAGTTCGGCGCCGACGTGATCCGGGTCGACATGATCGGCGGCGGCATCGACTACGCCCGGATGCCGCGCATGCCGGGAGGCCGAAGCCTGTACTGGAGCGGGCTGAACAAGGGCAAGCGCTCGGTGGCGGTCGACATGCGCAGCCCGCAGGGGCGCGAGCTGGTGCAGGCGCTGGCGACCGCCCCGGGCCCCGACGCCGGCGTGCTGCTCACCAACATCGGCACGCCCTGGCTGGCGCACGCGGTGCTGGCGGCGCGGCGAACCGACGTCATCAGCTGCACGATCCAGGGCAATCCGGACGGCAGCACCGCCGTCGACTACACCGTCAACAGCGCGACCGGTTATCCAGCCGTCACCGGCGGCGGCTCGCTCCAGCATCCGGTGAACCACGTGCTGCCGGCGTGGGACCTGGCCTGCGCCTACCAGGCTGCCTTCGCCATCGTGGCCGCCGTCGACCGGCGCCGCCGCACCGGCGAAGGCGCGCAGCTGCAGCTGGCGCTCTCGGACGTGGCGTTCACCGCCCTGTCGCACCTGGGCGTGCTGGCCGAGGCCGAACTGCTGGACCAGGACCGGCCGTCGATCGGCAACCACATCTACGGCGCCTTCGGCCGCGACTTCGCGACCGCCGACGGCCGGCGCGTCATGGTGGCGGCGATCTCGCTGGGCCAGTGGAAGGCGCTGGTGAAAGCCTGCGACATCGCGCCCGCCATCGCCGAACTGCAGCAGCGCAGCGGCCTGGACTTCGACGACGAGGCGCAGCGCTACGAAGGCCGCGACCGGATCGCGGCCTTGCTCGAGCCCTGGTTCGCGGCGCGTCCGCAGGCCGAGGCCGAGCGCGTGCTGGAACGCAACAAGGTCTGCTGGGGCCGCTACAGCACGGTGCGCGAACTGCTCGCCGCCGACGCGAGGGTGAGCATGGCCAACCCGGTGTTCGAGCGCATCGTCACGCCGGGAGTCGGCGAGCACCTGTCGGCCGGTGCGGCCGTGCGGGTCGGCGCGATGGAGCGCGAGGTCACGACGCCGGCGCCGCGCCTGGGCGACCACACGGACGAAGTGCTGCACGAGGTGCTCGGCCTGGACGGGCCCGCCATCGGCCGGCTGCACGATGGCGGCGTCGTCGCGGGGCCGCACAAGGATCCGACCCGCTGATTTGTCGGCGGTGTCGGCGCAGCTCGCGCGGATGCCGGGTTGGCACGGCCGGCGGCCGCGCCCGTCAACATCAACGCGCCATCAGCACCAGGAACAAGCCGCTGCTCCCCAGCAGCGACGCGCTGAGCGAGCGACTGAGGAAATGATCGACGGCGTCGGGCACCCAGACCTGCCTGGCGTCGGGGATCTCGACCAGCATGCGCCAGGCGCAGCGCAATAGAAAAAGGCACACCGTGGCCACGGCAGTGACCATGAGCATCTGCATCAACACCATCCCGTTCCCTCCAGAACGCAGCGGATTGTGCCAGCCAATTCCTACGTTGCGACGGGCGTTACACGCGCAAACGTTACGGCCGCGATCGACTCGAAGCGCCGGCTACTGGAGTTGCCGCAAAAGCCGCCCGAACAGGTCGTTGATGATGCCGCCCAGCGCGTCCTGGGGCCGTTGCGGCGCCGGCGGCGCCGGGCGCGGCCGCGGGATCGCGAATTCCACCTGCGGGTCGATCCAGCGGGCCCGCAGCGCCTGCTGGAAAACGTCGCCGACGATGGGCAAGGCGCTGCGCGCGCCCTGCCCCCACGAGTCGGCCATGCTGACGCGGTTGTCGTTGAAGCCGACCCAGGCGCCCGCGACCAGCTGCGGATGCATCAGGATGAACCAGCCGTCGCTGTTGTCCTGCGTGGTGCCGGTCTTGCCCGCGACATCGGCCTGGATGCCGTAGCGTGTGCGGATCGCGGTGCCCGTGCCCTGGTCGACCACGCCGCGCATCGCGTCCACCAGCGTCAGGGCCTGCGCATGCGGCATGCCCGGCTCGCGCGCAGGCGGCTGGAACTCCTCGAGCAGCTGGCCGCCGCGGCCTTCCACCCTCGTCACCAGCACCGGCTCGATGTAGCTTCCGCCGTTGGCGATGGTGCCGTAGGCGGCGACCATCTCCCGCAGCGTGACCGGGCTGGTCCCCAGCGCCAGCGACGGCACGAGGTCGAGCTTGCTTTGCCGGATCCCCATGGACTGGGCCAGCTGCGCGACGCGCTTGGGGCCGACCTGCTGCATCACCTGCGCCGTGATCGTGTTCTTCGAATACGCCAGGCCGTCGCGCAGCGTCATCGAATCGCCGGTCGGCGGCGTCGCGTCGGTCGGCGACCAGATGGCGCCGCCGTCGACCCGGATCGTGACCGGCTGGTCGATGAAGGTGTCCATGGGCGACATGCCGTGGACAAAGGCCGCGCCGTAGACGAAGGGCTTGAAGGTGGAGCCGGGCTGGCGCCGCGCCTGGGCGACGTGGTCGAACTGCTCCTGGGCGAAATCGCGGCTGCCGACCCAGGCCCGCACCTGGCCGTTGCGCGGGTCCAGCGCCAGGAAGCCGGCCTGCAGCAGCATGCGCTCCTCGCCGCGCCGGCGCCGCGCATCGGCCAAGGGCTGCAGCTGCGCCATCTGCCGCGCGACCGCCTGGTTGGCGGCCTTCTGCAGCCGTGAGTTGAGCGTCGTGTGGACGACCAGCGCGTCCGAATAGATGTTGTAGCCGCGGCGGTCGGCCCACTCGATCAGCCACTTGCGCAGGTACATCGCGACGTGCGGCGCGGGGCCGATCTGTTCGACCTGGCGCTCGAAGTCGAGCTTGAGCGGCCGCGCCGCCAGCGCCTGGACTTGCGCCGGGTCCAGCTTGCCGAAGCCGGCCATCTGCGCCAGCACCAGGTTGCGCCGCTGCAGCGCGCGCTCCGGATTGAGCACCGGGTTGTAGGCGGCCGTGCCCTTGAGCATACCGATCAGCGTCGCGCTCTCCAGCACGTCGAGCTGCCCGGCGGACTTGTCGAAGTAGGTCCGCGCCGCCATCTCGATACCGAACGCGTTGTAGAGAAACGGCACGGTGTTCAGGTAGGTCTCGAGGATCTCGTCCTTGCTGTAGACCGACTCGATCTTGAGCGCCGTCACGGCTTCCCTGGCCTTGCGCGTGAGCGTCGCGGCGCGGCCGATCTCCTCCGGGTAGAGATTGCGCGCCAGCTGCTGCGTGATGGTGGAGCCGCCTTGCAGGTCGCCCGACACGGTGCGCACGAAGGCCGAAGCGATGCGGCGGAAATCGATGCCGTGGTGCCGGTAGAAGCGGCGGTCCTCGGTCGCGATCAGCGCGTCGATCACGTACGGCGAGATGTCCTTCAGGGCCACCCACTGCCGGTTCATCCGCTTGTATTCGGCGAGCACCACGCCGTCCGCCGAGAGCACGGTGGCCGGCACCTCGGACTTGGCCTTTCGCAGGTCGGCGATGCCGGGCGTGAGCGGGATCAGCACCAGCAGGTAGGCCAGCAGCAGTGCCGGAAGGGCCAGCGCCGAGCGGACGGGATGGCGGCGCATCGCCGCCAGCGCGCGGCGGGCCAGGTCGTCCGCGACAGCCGCGACGCGGTGGATGGCCGGGATCATTCCGGTCAAGGGATTCTTCATGCGCGCTCCGCGATGTAGTGTTGCAAGGTCGCGCTTTCACCCGGCGCCAGGAATTCGCGGACGCGTCCCTCCAGCTCCTGGTCGGCCGCCGTGGCGCGGGCGCGCTGGTGCAGGTAGTCGGCCCAGGACGTGACGATGAAGCGCTCGACATAGCGCGACGGGTCGGCCAGGTCGCGGTAGATGCGCCACAGGGTCGCGCCGTCGCGCCGACGCGGCGCCCGCAGTTGCGTGACGGCATCGAGGAAGGCTTCCGACTCGCCCTCGCGGATCCGGTAGCCGATCTCCACCGACACCGGGCCGTCTTCCGGGCGCGGCTCGGCGACGATGAACAGCTCCTGCCACTGCGTGCCCGGCGTCACCTCGTCCTGCTCGCCCATGCGCAGCGGGAACGGCCTGGCCAGCAGCACGCCGGCGACCATGGTCAGCGCGGCGATGCACAAGGTGACGGGCAGGCCGGCGAGGCCGGAGACGGCGCCCCAGAACGCCGAGCCGATGGCAAACGAGCCGAGCGCGCTCA
The DNA here is from genome assembly GCA_028291885.1 of Ramlibacter sp. Lineage (GTDB taxonomy): Bacteria > Pseudomonadota > Gammaproteobacteria > Burkholderiales > Burkholderiaceae_C > Ramlibacter. Next base: position 20,847 of record JAQGNJ010000093.1, read on the forward strand.
GGGTATGGAGCGCGGCGGCCCGCGAACGCACCCAGGGCGGTGCGCTGGTCTGGGTGGCGGTGTTGAAGGTCGACATCACGGCCATCCAGGCGGCGCCGCCGATCACCAGCGCCGCATACACGACGATCGGGATGCGGACCAGCGCCGCGATCGCCATCACCGCGCCGAAGACGACGCAGCTGACGCTGACCAGGGCCTCCAGCCCCATCTTCGCGCGCACCTTGCCCAGCACCAGCCCGGCCGCCACGGCGCCGGTGCCCAGGCACGCCATCAGCAGGCCGAAGCCGGCCGCGCCCAGTCCGAGCTGGCGCTGGCCGATCACCGGCAGCAGCGCCCAGAGCGCCGAGCCCGACCCGCTGTAGGCCATGGTCCGCAGCAACTGCGCGAGCACGATCTTCGAATGGCGGGCGAAGCGCAAGCCGCTGAGCGTGCCGCCCCACAGCCGCTCCGCAGGCAGCCTCGACACCGGATGCGGCCTGGGCGGCCACATGCGGATGGCCTGCATCATGGCCAGCGAGCTGGCGACGGCAAGCGCGAAAACCCAGCCGGCGCCGAGCGCCGCGAAGACGACGCCGGCCAGCGCCGGACCGACGGCGCGGGCCGTGTTCCATGCGATCGACATCGCCGTGATCGCCTGCGGCATGTCCTCGCGCGGCACCGTGTCGGCCACGGTCGAATTCCAGGCCGGCGAGAACAGCGCCGTGCAGCAGCCGGCGACGAAGGTGAAGAACAGCAGCACGCCCGGCCCGGCGAGCCCGGCCAGCAAAAGCAGCGCCAGCACGATGACGACGGCGGCCTGCACGCCGAGCGCGGAAAGGATGAGGCGGCGCCGGTCCGTGGTGTCCGCCAGCACACCCGAAGGCAGCGACAGCAGGAACATCGGCAGGAACACCGCCGTCTGCACCAGGGCCGCCAGGAAGGACGAGCCCGTCATCTCCACCATCAGCCACGACGCCGCCATGGCCTGCATCGCATTGCCGATGAAGTAGATCGCGCTGCTGACCCACAGGCCGCGGAAGGCCGGGATGCGCAGCGGACTCCAGAGCGAATGCGAGGCGGCGGTGGTCATGGGGGATTATTGACCCGGACACACGTCCGTTATGAGCCGGGGCTTCAGCGGGCAAAATACGCGATCTCCCTTCAATCACAGCCAGCCATGTCCTCCATCCTCCCGACCACCCCTGCCATGCCGCCCTTCCACCTGGCCTTTCCGGTGCACGACATCGCCGCCGCGCGCAGGTTCTACGGCGAGCTGCTGGGATGCCCCGAAGGCCGCAGCGCGCCGGAGTGGGTCGACTTCAATTTCTACGGCCACCAGATCGTCGCCCACCTGGCGCCGGACGAATGCGGCCACCGCAGTTCCAGCAAGGTCGACGACCACGACGTGCCGGTGCGGCACTTCGGCGCCATCCTCGACCTGCGGCAATGGCAGGAGCTTGCGGACAAGCTCAAGGCCGCCGGCACGAAGTTCGTGATCGAGCCCTACATCCGCTTCAAGGGCGAGCCGGGCGAGCAGGCGACCATGTTCTTCTTCGACCCGTCGGGCAACGCCATCGAGATCAAGGGCTTCGCCAGCCTCGACTCGCTGTTCGCCAAGTAAGGGCGCCAGGATATTCAGGCGGCGAGCTGCTCGTCGACCAGCTTCCAGTGGCGCTCGGCCTCGAAGGTGTAGCGGTTGACCGCGTAGTCCTTGGGCTCGGGCGCGAAGTGCTGGAAGTGCACGGCCTGGCCGCAATACGGACCGATGCCGGTGGCGACGAACATCAGCCACGAGAGCATCCGCGCCCGGGCCGCCGGCGTGTCGGCCGGCAGGAACCTGCCGGTCTTCTCGGCCAGGTACAGCAGGATGGCATTGCTGTCGAACACCGTCGCGTCGCCGTCCACGAGGGCCGGCGTCTTGGCGTTCGGGTTGATCGCCCTGAACGCCGCCGAATGCTGCTCGCCCTTGCGGGTGTCGACGGGCACGAGCTCGTAGGGCAGGCCCGCCTCCTCCAGGAACAAGGCGACCTTGAGCGGATTCGGCGACGGGTGGTAGTAGAGCTGGATCATTGGGACCTCGGTTGACGACGAAACTGCGGTCATGGCACGTCGATGATGTCCTGCTGCGGACCCTCGCCGGCCGGCCTGGTCGGGTGCGGCGGATTGACCGGCTCGCCGCCGACCGGAACGACGCGGCCGAGGAACTCGATCACCGACGTGGCGAACACGTCGTTGCGGTCGCCCGCGACCATGTGGCCCGCGCCGGTGACGCTGACGTACTCCGCATGGGGACAGAGCGCCAGGAAGGCTTGAGCGCCCTCCTCGCTCAGCAGGTCCGACATGCCGCCGCGCACCAGCAGCGTCGGCGGGTCGAGGTTGGTGGCGCAGGTTTCCAGGCGAGCTGTGCGATGGACCAGGTTGCGCGTGCCGATGCGAAAGCGCGGGTCCCAGTGCCAGTGGTACCTGCCGTCGCCGCCGAGCCGCACGTTCTTGGCCAGGCCGTCGAGCGTGCGCGGCCGCTTGCGGTGCGGCTGGTAAGTCTGGATCGCGGCCGCCACGTCCTCCAGCGAATCGAAGCCATCGGGCTTGAGGGTCATGAAGGCCTTGATGTTGTCGACGCCTTCCATCTCGATCCTGGGTGCGATGTCGACCAGCACCAGGGCCGTCGCATCCACATGCTTTTCGCCGACGGCGACCAGGCTGGTGCCGCCGCCCATCGAGGCGCCGACCAGCACCGGCCGGCGGTCGCCGAGCGCGGCGATCACGCATTCGAGGTCGCGCACCATCACGTCCTGGCCGTACTGGCCGTCGGGCGCCCAGTCGGTGTCGCCGTGGCCGCGGGCATCGAAGGCGACCGCGTGGTAGCCGGCCGCGCCCAGGGTTTCGCCGGCGCCCTTCCAGGCGTGGCGCGTCTGCCCGCCGCCGTGCTGCAGCAGCACCAGCGGGCCGCCGGGATCGCCCCAGGAATCGCCGGCGATGCGGATGCCGCCGTAGCCGGGCCAGTAGTGCATGGGATCGGGAGTGCCAGGCAGGCGCGTGAAGGCAGTCATGAAACCTCTTTCCTGGTTTCAATTCTACCGACGCGCGCCAACGCGCCGCCCGGCGGCCGCCCCTACCAGACCATCAGCGAAGTCTCGTCGGGCAGGTCGGCATCGAACAGCCGCACGCCGACCTGGTAGTCGCGGCCGGCGCTCAGCCGCATGGTGATCAGCGCGTTGCGGTCCTCGCCGCCGTCGTCGTCGCCGGCGATCTGCACATTGCCCGCCGGCGTCACCTCGAACAGCACCAGCACCGTGTCCGAGGCGCCGAAGGTGCCGATGCTGTAGGTGCGCGTGCGGTCCGGCCTGAAGCCGAACACCCGGGTTTCGCCGCGGGCCAGCGCAAGCTTGCGCGACAGCGCGACTTCCAGCATGGGGATGCTTTCGGTGGCCGCCGGATACGACTCGCGCACCCAGCCCTGGTCGAAGGACGAGAGCCCGCCGCGCGGCTTGAGCCCGGTCGCGAAATACGGCGCCGGCTCGCGCACCAGGCCGGGTTCGAACTCGTATTCCATGACCGAGTCGGGGTCCCACGACGTCCCCTTGACCGAGTTGGCGGCGATCTTGTCGATGATGTTGTGGTCGATCTGCGCGTCGCTCCAGTTGTTCGGCGGGCCGCGGAAATACCTGCGCACCGCGTCTTCTTCCCACACGATGCCGGCGAAGGGATTCTGGTGCTCGTGCTCCAGGCCCAGCGTGTGGCCGATCTCGTGCAGCGCCGTGTCGCGGCCGTACGGCGTCGTCAGCGGCCAGCCGAAATTCATGGTGCGCTCGGCCGGATCGCGCGTGCCGAGGACGTCGCGCCCGACGTACGACCAGGAGCCGTCGTCCGGATCGAAGCCGATCCGCACCGTCGCGTCCTGCGGCCGCGCGACTTCGCGAAAGCTGATGCCGATGCCCAGGCCGAACCATTTCTGGAACGCGGTGCGCACCGCCTCGACGTCGGCGGCGCCGCCCTGCCAGGCGGCGGGCACGGCGTCGCCGGGCTTGAAGCAGTAGTAGGTGAGGTCCGTGCCGCTCACCCACTGCTTGCCGAAGGTGATGATGGCCGAGGCGCGCCGGGCCGAGACGCCCGCGTCGAATTCCCTGGGCCGCTGGATCGGTTGCGAGCAGTAGCGGCGCGGAGTCGCGCCGGACGCGGGTGTGGGGCTGTTCATGGAAACCTCCTTTGGGGGCGTTGGGGAAGCTGCAGTGCGATGCGGGATCGAATCCACTCTATGCCGCGCTTGCGGAATTTCCACCCTCAACTGGAGGGCCCGGCGGCCCCCGCCCTCAGAACGGAGAGTGGCGCGGCGTCGGCGCTCCGAAGAAGGCGCAGCCGTACAGCTGGCGCGCGGCGATCTCCAGGTGCCAGTCGACGAAGGTCGTGAGCTCGCGCACCTTGGCCGCCGCATACGCGTCGGCCGGCAGCAGCGCGGGTTTCGGCCAGCGCGCCTCGAGGTAGTCCAGGATCGCCTGGCTCTCGCACAACGGGCCCTGCTCCGTCACGAGGAAAGGGATCTTGCCCAGCGGCGATGCCGCGAGCACGGCCTGGTCCTTGGTGCTGGCG
>JAQGNJ010000101.1 GCA_028291885.1 Ramlibacter sp.
GTGCCCTTGAAGATGTCGTTGCCCTCCACGTTGCCGTGGAAGTTGAGGTCGCCTGCCGCGGCGGCCGAGCGCAGCAGTTCGCCGGCGCGCTTGATCATCTCGTTGCCCTTGATGATCTCCTCGCCGATGTTCAGCAGGCCCACCGTGGGCTGATCCTGGTTGTTCAGGGCCGACACCAGGGCCGAGCCCATGACGGCGAACTGCAGCAGGTGCTGCTCGTTGCAGTCGACGTTGGCACCCAGGTCGAGCACAGTGGTGGCGCCGCCCTTCGCGTTGGGCAGCGGGTAGGCGATGGCGGGCCGGTCGATGCCGTCCACGGTCTTGAGCAGGTAGCGGGCCAAGGCCATCAGCGCGCCCGTGTTGCCGGCCGACACGGCGGCCTGGGCCTTGCCGTCCTTGACCTGCTGGATGGCCACGCGCATGGACGAATTCTTCTTCTTGCGCAGCGCGATCTCGACCGAGTCGTCCATCGCCACCACCTCGGCCGCATGGACCACGGTGGCGCGCGGATGCCTGAAGGCGTCCAGCGCCTCCCCGGCGCCCACCAGCAGCAGGCTGGCCTCGGGATGGGTGTCCAGGAACCGGCGGCACGCGGGCAGCGTGACGCGCAGGCCATGGTCGCCTCCCATGCAGTCGATGGCGAGAGTCGTCATGGCGCGAACTGTAGGGCCTTGCGCTGCGGTCGCCGTCCGGCCGGTGCGCTGCGGCACGGGCAGAAAAAAAGCCCGAGCTGCAGGCGGCAGCGCCGGGCCTCGTTGCGACCGCGGTGCGCGGTCAGGCGTCGTTCTTGGTTTTCAGCACCTTGCGGCCACGGTAGAAGCCGGTGGGGCTGATGTGGTGGCGCAGATGCGTCTCGCCCGTGGTGGGCTCGACCGCGATGCCGGGCACCACCAGCGCATTGTGCGAGCGGTGCATGCCGCGCTTGGACGGCGATTTCTTGTTTTGCTGGACGGCCATGACGGACTCCTGGAACTTCGTTGGAGCCGCCCGCAAAGGCGGCTCGTTGGCGCCACCCAAAAGGACGGCTGCCGGTGGATGGATTGGAGGGAACGCGACCCAGCCCGAAAGGCGTTTGCGCGAAGCCCACGATTATAGCCCAACTGCCTCTCTTTACCCGGGCTTGCGGGTCTTCATGCCTTGCAGCAGCGCGAAGGGGTTCTCCCGCTCGGGGGCGTCGGACTCGAAATCCTCGTCCGCCACCGCCAGGTTCACCGGCATCGGGCAGACCTCGTGGCGCGGCGCAACCGGCATGTCCATCAGCAGTTCGTCCTCGATCAGTTCCATCAGGTCGAAACTGCGCGACAGCGCCAGCAGGTCCTCTTCGGAGCTGTCGTCCTGCGCCATGGCGATCGACTCGTCCTCGACGAAGCGGAAAGGGCGGTCGACCTCCACCTCGACGCCGACCGGCTGCATGCAGCGCTGGCAGGTCAGCGCAAGCGCGGTGCGCGCCTGCAGGCGCAGCCAGATCTCGGGGCGGACATGGTGCGGATTGCGCAGTTCCCCCTGCGCGGACCAGACCAGCGGAGCGTCGGCGCCGCGGCCTTGCGTTTCCGTCATCAGCCGCGTGTGATTTCCCAGCCGGTCCTCCCCCGCCAGACGGCCTGCTTCTTCGGCAAAAGCCCTGACATCAAGCCGCCTTGGATCGAACTCCTTTTTCATCCGGCCAGTGTAAGAGAATCGCTGCATGACTGCGCAAGCCCCCTCCCCGACTCACCGGCCAGGCCCGCGGCCCCTGGTGCTCGGCTCGACTTCCCGCTACCGGCGCGAACTGCTCGGCCGCCTGCACCTGCCGTTCGAGGTGGCCTCGCCCGATGTCGACGAGACGCCGCAGCCCGGCGAAAGCCCGCTGGACCTGGCCTTGCGGCTGGCGCTGGCGAAGGCCCGGGCCGTCGCCGGGCGCTTTCCGGATGCCGTCGTGATCGGCTCGGACCAGGTCGCGGACCTGGACGGGGTCGCGCTCGGCAAGCCGGGAACGCATGAGCGCGCCGTCGACCAGCTGCGGCGCATGCGCGGCCAAAGCGTCGTGTTCCAGACTGCCGTCGCCGTGGTCTGCCAGGACAGCGGCTTCGCGCAGGTCGAAGTCGCGCCGGTGCGGGTGAGATTTCGGGAGCTCGGCGACGACGAGATCGAGTTCTATCTGCGCGCGGAGCAGCCGTATGACTGCGCTGGCAGCGCCAAGAGCGAAGGACTGGGCATCGCCCTGCTCGACGCGATCGACAACGACGATCCCACCGCGCTGGTCGGGCTGCCGCTGATCCGGACCTGCCGGATGCTGCGGGCGGCGGGCGTGAAGCTGCTGTGACCACGCCAGGCAAGCTGTACCTCGTTCCGGCGCCGCTGGACTTCGGCTGCGCCGTGCAGGCGCCGCTGCGTGACGCGCTGCCGGAAAAAACGCTCGCCTGCGCATCGCAGCTGACCCACTGGATCTGCGAGAACGCCAAATCGGCGCGGGCTTATCTCAAGCGCATCAACGAGCTGCATCCGCTGGCCAAGCCGCTGCAGGAACTGCACATCGTCGAGCTGCCGCGCGAGGTGCACAAGAAAGGCGATCACGGCGGGACGTTCGACGCGAAGCCCCTGCTCGCCGCGGCGCTCGAAGGCGGCGACGTCGGCCTGCTGAGCGAAGCCGGCATGCCCGCCGTTGCCGATCCGGGTTCTTCGGTTGCAAGGGCGGCCCATGACCTGGGAATCGAAGTCGTGCCGCTGGTCGGGCCGGTGTCGCTGCTGCTGGCGCTGGCCGCCAGCGGCCTGAACGGCCAGAACTTCGCCTTTGTCGGCTACCTGCCGCAGGAGCAGGCCGAGCGCGGGCGGCGCATCCGCGAGCTGGAATCGCTGGCGCTGAAAAGCGGCCAGACCCAGCTGTTCATCGAGACGCCCTACCGCAACGCCGTCCTCTGGCAGGCCTTGCTGCAGACACTCCAGCACAACACCCGGCTGGCGGTCGGCAGCGGCCTGACGCTGCCCCAGGCAATGAACCGGAGCCTGCCGGTGAAAGCCTGGAAGCAGCAGCCCGCGCCCCTGGACAACGACACTCCGGCCGTGTTCCTGATCGGCCGCTAAGCCTTCAGGCTCGGGACGCTCAGCGCAGGTTGGGGACGGCCTTCAGGGCCTGGACCGCGCCGGCGCCGACTGCGGCGCCGAACTTCTTGGCGAGCCGCTCGGCGACGTTGTCGCGCCGCGTGTAGTCCACGAGCTCCTCGGCCTTGACGATCTCACGGGCGACGAAGTCGAGGTTGCCGAGCTGGTCGGCCAGTCCCAGTTCCACGGCCTGCTGGCCGGTCCAGAACAGGCCGCTGAACAGCTCCGGCGTTTCCTTGAGCCTGGCGCCGCGACCCAGCTTCACCGCATCGATGAACTGCTTGTGGATCTGGTCCAGCATGGTCTGTGCATAGGCGCGCTGCTTGTCGGTCTGGGGACTGAAGGGATCGAGGAAGCCCTTGTTCTCGCCGGCCGTCATCAGGCGGCGCTCGACGCCCAGCTTGTCCATCAGGCCGGTGAAGCCGAAGCCATCCATCAGCACGCCGATGCTGCCGACGATGCTGGCCTTGTCGACGAAGATGCGGTCGGTCGCCGCGGCGATGTAGTAGGCGGCCGAAGCGCAGGATTCCTCCACCACCGCGTACACGGGCTTCTTGTACTTGGCCTTGAGCCGCTTGATCTCGTCATACACGATGCCGGCCTGCACCGGGCTGCCGCCGGGCGAGTTGACCAGCAGGACCACGGCCTTTGCGCCCTCGTCCTCGAAGGCGGCCCGCATCGCGGCGACGATGAATTCGGCGCTGGCGTCGGCGCCGGAGGCGATCTCGCCCTTGATCTCGACCACTGCCGTGTGCGCCGTCGACTTGTCGGCGCTGGGCGTGCCGCGGTGCATCGCGGCCCAGAGCAGAAACACGATCAACGCAAGCCAGGACACGCGAAAGAAGTTGCGCCAGCGCCTGGCGGCGCGCTGCTCCTCGAGGGTGGCGAACATCAGGCGTTCCAGCGTCGTCCGTTCCCAGGCCGGCGAGAGCGGCCTGGTGTCGGGGCCGTTCTCCATGGCGGAGGCGCGGGCGGCGCGGGACTCGCCCGGATTGTCTTCCGGCGGCAGGCCGGATGGCGTTTCGGTCATGTCAGAACTCGAGAGGTTGGAGGTTGTGGGCAGTATGCCAGTGCACCACGCCATCACGCTCCGTGAGGTCGATCTTTGTCAATCCGCCGCGGCACGGCCCGCCCGCGCAGGCGCCGCTGTCCGGCCGATAGGCCGCGCCGTGGGTCGAACAGAGCAGCCACCGTCCGCTGTCGTCGAAAAAGCGGTTCGGCTGCCAGTCCATCTCCATCGCGACATGGGCGCAGCGATTGAGGTAGGCATGGACCCGGCCTTCGAACCGGATCGCGAACGCGCGGCAGGTCTGGCCGCCGAAGACGACGTCGAACGCAACGGCCTCGCCACCGTCGATCAGGTCGCGGGAATTGCACAGGGCGACCAGCGAATCCATGTCAGTCGCCGCCGGGCCATCCCAACGCGACTGGGGCGCCTTCGGGGGGCGGCGCAGTCCACGAAGTGACAAGCGTGGGGGCCATATCGCTCATGCGTTTTCGAGCAGCCACTGGTGCAGCTGCGGCACGGAGTGGGCGACGAACAAGGGGTTCAGCGACTCGAACGCAGCCGGCTCGTGGGCGCCGTAGCTGACGCCGACGCTGGGGCAGCCGGCGTTGACGGCCATCTGCAAGTCGTGCGTCGTGTCGCCGACCATCAGCGTGCGCTCCGGCTCGACGCCGAACTGGCGGATCAGCTCGTGCAGCATGCGCGGATCGGGCTTGCCGGCGGTCTCGTCGGCCGTGCGCGAACCGTCGAAGACGCTGCGCAGCTCCACGGTCTGCAGCACCTCGTCCAGGCCCCGGCGCGACTTGCCCGTCGCCACCGCAAGCACGTGCTGGCGCGACTTCAGGTCCGCCAGCAGCGGCAGGATGCCGGCGAACAGCGCCAGGTCGTCCTTGTGCGAGGTGTAGTGGTGGCGGTAGCGGCTGCCCAGTTCGGGGTATTTTTCCTGCGGCACATCGGGGGCCGCATGGGCCAGCGCCTGCATCAGTCCCATGCCGATGACATAGGCCGCGGCCTTGTCCGAAGGAACCGTGCCGCCGACGTCGGCGACGGCGCGCTGGATGCAGCGCACGATGATCTGGGTCGAGTCGAACAGCGTGCCGTCCCAGTCGAAGGCAATCAGGTCAAAGCGGTGCGGGCGCAGGCTGGGCATGGTCGGCGAATTTCTGGAGTTCCGGCGGCAGCGCGGACATCAGTTCGATGCGCTCGCCGCCGGAAGGATGGTTGAACTGTAAACGCCAGGCATGCAGGAACATGCGCTTCAGGCCCTGCCTCTGCAGCAGTTTGTTGAGCTCGAAGTCGCCGTACTTGTCGTCGCCGGCGATCGGATGGCCCTGCGAGGCCAGGTGGACCCGGATCTGGTGGGTGCGCCCGGTCTTGATGGTGACTTCCAGGAGGGTGAATGCGCCTGCGCTGGGGGCGCCCCCGCTGCGGCCCTCTCCCGCGGGAACAGGCGGGGAAATACGCTTGGCGACTTTCACGAGGGTGATCGACCGCATGCCGTCCGGGTCGTCCTTCGCCACGACCTTGACGCGGCGCTCGCCGTCGGCCTGCAGGTATTTGTGCAGCGGCACGTCGATCACCTTGTTGCTGGCCGGCCAGGCGCCCTTGACCAGCGCCAGATAGGTCTTGCCGGTCTCTCGCTCGCGGAACTGGTCCTGCAGGTTGGTGAGCGCCGAACGCTTCTTGGCGACCAGCAGGATGCCGGAGGTCTCGCGGTCAAGACGGTGCACCAGTTCCAGGAATTTCGCGCCGGGCCGGGCCTGCCGCAACTGCTCGATGATGCCGAAGCTCACACCGCTGCCGCCGTGCACGGCCACGCCGGACGGCTTGTCGACGGCGATCAGGTGCTCGTCTTCCAGCAGGACCGGGAATTCGCGCGCCGGCGCCGGCCGGTCCAGCTTTTCCGCCGCCTTCTCGGAAACGCGGACCGGCGGCAGCCGGACCTTGTCACCCGCCGCGACCCGTGTATCGGCGGACGCCCGGCCCTTGTTCACCCGCACCTCGCCGCTGCGGATGATGCGGTACACGTGCGTCTTGGGGACACCTTTGAGGTGACGAATGAGAAAGTTGTCGAGCCGCTGGCCGGCGGATTCTTCGTCCACTTCCAGCCATTTCACCTGCGCCGTTGCAGGCGGGCCGTTGCCCCCTATAATGTGTTTCACTAGCGCAACGCTGTAAGTGGTTGATTTGTCTGGAGTTTAGTCCACACACCGCCGCCGGCTGCGCTGGAAGGTCGATGCCACCGTTGCTGGATGCGCGCAGATTGCGGGATGAATGCCCGCATTGGCCCGCTCCGGCGCCGGAGTTGCCGACACTTTGAAACACTGATACGGAATATCAACCCGCCAGCCCAACCGCTGGCGGCGGACCAAGCGAGAACCCCTGTGTTGATGGCGATCCTCCTGGCTTGCTGGCGGTGGCTCACAGCCCCGGCCGCAGGCATTGCATCGCCTCCAGCCCGCTCCCCGCGGGTGCAATGCGCTACGAAGTTTGTAGCGCGCCAGCGCCGCCGTCCCGGCGGCCAGTTCCTCGCCCCAATCCACCCGCCCTTGCCACGCCTGCTGAGTTAGCCCTCGGCCACCGCGTTCGCATCCCCGGCAATTCCATCCGTTTCGAAGCGTCTGCCAGGCATCGTTGACCCGTCATGGGTCTGTATTTGATGCACAAATGAAGAGGTGACGCAATGAAGCGGATGCTGATCAACGCCACGCAGGCTGAAGAACGCCGGCTGGCAATCGTCGATGGACAAAAGCTCCTCGACTACGAAATCGAGATCGAAGGGCGCGAACAGCGCAAAGGCAATATCTACAAGGCCGTGGTGACGCGGGTCGAGCCCTCCCTCGAAGCCTGCTTCGTCGACTACGGCGAAGACCGCCACGGCTTCCTGCCGTTCAAGGAAATCTCCAAGACCTACTTCGCCACGGGCGTGTCGGTCTCGCAGGCCCGGATCAACGACGTGATCCGCG
>JAQGNJ010000119.1 GCA_028291885.1 Ramlibacter sp.
GCCGGCTGGCCGAGAGCGGCGAGGGATGGTTGGCCTGCAGCACCAGCGCTTCGCGGCCGTAGCGCGCCGCCGTCTGCCCGATCAGCCCGGCCTTGGCTTGCGCATGGGCGCCCCAGAGCAGGTAGACACAGGGAGAAGCCGTCCGCGCCACCTGTTCCAGCAGCGCATCGGTGAGCGCTTCCCAGCCTTTTTTCGCATGGCTGCCGGGCTGGCCTTCCTCGACCGTGAGGCTGGCGTTGAGCAGCAGGACGCCGCGCCTGGCCCACTCCACCAGCGAGCCGTGGTCGGGCAGCGGCTCGTCGGGAGCGGCGCGTCGTTCCTTGAAGATGTTGCGCAGCGAAGGCGGCAGTCGCATGCCCCGGGCGACGGAAAACGCGAGCCCCTCGGCCTGGCCGGGGCCGTGGTACGGATCCTGGCCGAGGATGACGGCGCGCACGCTGTGCAGCGGCGTCAGCTCCAGGGCGCGAAACGGCTGGGGCGGATAGATCGTCGCCCCGGCAGCCAGCCGGGCGCGGATGAACGCGGCCAGCCGGAAACCCTCGGGACTGGCAAGGAAGGCATCGACCACCAGCTTCCAGTCGGGCGCGACCGGCCACTGCTCAGGCTCCCAGCGCGCCAGCCGCGCCTTGCCGCCGCCTTGCAGGTCGAGGTCGGCCTGCGGGCCTTTTTCCGACGCCATCGATTGCATGCGTGCGCGATCAGTCGCCGAACAGCTCGGCCAGCGCCTGGCCGGGATCGGCGGCGCGCATGAAGGCCTCGCCGACCAGGAAAGCGTCGATGCCGGCGTCGCGCATGGTCTTGACGTCGGCCGGCGTGCGGATGCCGGACTCGGTCACCAGCAGCCGGTCGGCCGGCACATCCTTGCGCAGCGACAGCGTGGTCTCCAGCGACACCTCGAACGTCCGCAGGTTGCGGTTGTTGACGCCGATCAGCGGCGTCTTCAGCCTGAGTGCACGCTGCAGCTGCGCGCCGTCGTGCACCTCCACCAGCACCGCCATGTCGAGGCTGCGCGCGATCGCCTCCAGCTCCAGCATCTGCGCGTCTTCCAGGCAGGCAGCGATCAGCAGGATGCAGTCGGCGCCCATCACCCGCGATTCGTAGACCTGGTAGGGGTCGACCATGAAGTCCTTGCGCAGCACCGGCAGGTCGCACGAAGCGCGCGCCTGCTTGAGGAAATCGGGCTCGCCCTGGAAGAACTGGCGGTCCGTGAGCACCGAGAGGCAGGCGGCGCTGGTCTTGCCGTCGCCCGCCGCATAGCTTTGCGCGATGTCGGCGGGGATGAAGTCCTCGCGCAGCACGCCCTTGCTCGGGCTCGCCTTCTTGATCTCGGCGATCACGGCGCTCTGGCCGGCGGCAATCTTGCGGCGCATGGCACCGGCGAAATCGCGCGTCAGCACGCGGCTTTCGGCGTCGGCGCGCATCGCCGGCAGCGGCTTGCGGTTGACGGCCGCGGCGACTTCTTCGCGCTTGACCGCGACGATCTTGTCCAGGATGTTGTCGCTCATTGCCTCATGCTCCCACCGTGTTCGAGAAAACCACCAGCTGTTCGAGCCGGGCCTTGGCCGCGCCGGACTCCACGGCCACGCGCGCCCTGGCGATGCCGTCCTTCATCGTCGTTGCGACATTGGCTGCGTACAGCGCCACGCCGGCATTGAGGATCGCGATGTCGCGCGGCGCGCCGGGCTGGTTGTCCAGCACGCCGAGCAGCATCTGCCGGGACTGCTCCGGCGTCTCGACCTTGAGCGCGCGGTTGCTCGCCATCGGCAGGCCGAAGTCTTCCGGATGGATCTCGTACTCCGTGATCTCCCCGTTCTTCAGCTCGCCGACCATGGTCGCCGCGCCGAGGCTGACTTCGTCCATGCCGTCCCGGCCGTAGACGACGACCGCGTGCTCGGCCTCGAGCCGCTGCAGCGCACGCACCTGGATGCCGACCAGGTCGGGGTGGAACACGCCCATCAGGATGTTGGGCGCGCTGGCCGGATTGGTCAGCGGGCCCAGGATGTTGAAGATGGTGCGCACGCCGAGCTCCTTGCGGATGGGCGCGACGTTCTTCATGGCCGGATGGTGGTTGGGCGCGAACATGAAGCCGATGCCGACCTGCGAGATGCTCCTGGCGATCGCTTCCGGCGACAGGTTGATGTTCAGCCCCAGGCTTTCCAGCACGTCGGCGCTGCCGCTCTTGCTGGAGACGCTGCGCCCGCCATGCTTGCTGACCTTGGCGCCGGCGGCCGCGGCGATGAACATCGAACAGGTCGAGATGTTGAAGGTGTGCGAGCCGTCGCCTCCGGTGCCGACGATGTCGACGAGGTGCGTCTTGTCGGCCACGTTCACCTTGGTCGAGAACTCGCGCATCACCTGCGCCGCCGCCGTGATCTCGCCGATCGTTTCCTTCTTGACGCGCAGGCCGGTGATCAGCGCCGCCATCATCACCGGCGACAACTCGCCGCTCATGATCATGCGCACGATCCTGAGCATCTCGTCGTGAAAGATCTCGCGATGCTCGATGGTGCGCTGCAGCGCTTCCTGGGGGGTGATGGGCATGGTCTTCTCCACGGGAAACCTAAGGGGATGGATTGTCGGACAGGGCCAGCTTCAGGCCGAAGCCCAGGAACATGGCGCCGGCGGCGCGCTCCAGCCAGTGCATGCCTTTGCGCACCGCGCCGACGCGGGCCGACAGCCAGGCGGCGGCGAGGCCCCAGCCGATGTTGACGAACAGGCCATTGAAGTTGAACAGCAGGCCGAGCAGCAGGAAGGCCAGCGACTTGTGTTCGATCGCGGGGCCGATGAACTGCGGCAGGAAGGCCAGGAAGAACAGCGCCACCTTGGGATTGAGCGCATTGGTCGCGAAGCCGCGAAAGAAGATCGCCCTCAGCTCGGGCGAGTGCGCACCGCCCGGTGCTGCCGCCGCCAGCTCCACGGGCGCGGGCGCGCTGGACCGCAGCATCCGGATCCCGACCCAGACCAGATAGGCGGCGCCGACCCATTTGAGCAGCGTGAATGCGGTGGCCGATGCCGCCAGCAACGCGCTCACCCCGACCGCCGCGGCGAAGATGTGGACGAAGCAACCCGCTGTGATGCCGAACGCGGCAACGATCCCCGCTCGCGCCCCCGATTTCAGCGCGTTGCCGACGATGTACAGCACGTCCGGGCCGGGCGTGAGGTTCAGCAGCAGGCCGGCGACGATGAAAAGCAGGAGCTGGTCGGGCGCCATGGTCGCCTCAGGCCTGGTCGAAATACCGGCGCATCGCGGCGATGGCGCGATCGATCCCCGCTGCGTCGACGTCCAGGTGCGTCGCGAAGCGCAGGCGGTACAAGCCGGTGGCGAGCACGCCCTCGCCGGCCAGGTGCGTGATCAGCCCCGCCGACTTCTCGCGCGCGGCGCCGGTGAGATCGACGAACACCATATTGGTCTGCGGCGGCTCGACGAGAACACCGTCGATGCCGGCGAGTCCTTCGGCCAGGCGGCGGGCCAGCACGTGGTCCTGCGCCAGCCGCTCAATGTGGTGGTCCAGCGCGTAGGATGCCGCCGCCGCCAGCATTCCGGCCTGGCGCATCGCGCCCCCGGCCATCTTGCGCACCCGCTTTGCGCGGGCGATGAACTCGCGCGAGCCGCACAGCGCCGAGCCGACGGGGGCGCCCAGGCCCTTGCTGAAGCAGACGGAGACACTGTCGAAGCACTGGGCGATGCGGCGCGCCTCGTCCAGAACCGTTCGGGCCGAGCCTGTCGAAGCCTGCGCCACGGCGGCATTGAACAGCCTCGCGCCATCGAGATGCCGCGCCAGGCCTTTTTCCTTCGCAAAGGCTGTCGCCTCTTGCACGTAAGCGACGGGCAACAGCTTGCCGCCCAACGTGTTTTCCAGCGCCAGCAGGCGCGTGCGCGCGAAGTGCGGGTCGTCGGGCTTGATGGCCTCCTCGATGTCGGAGAGGGCCAGCGAGCCATCCGGCTGGTGCGCGACCGGCTGCGGCTGGACGCTGCCGAACACCGCGGCGCCGCCGCCTTCCCACCGGTAGCAATGCGCCATCTGCCCGACGATGTACTCGTCGCCGCGCTGGCAGTGCGACAGCACGCCGCACAGGTTGCCCTGGGTGCCGGTCGGCACGAACAGCGCGGCTTCGAAGCCGAGCGCGGAAGCGATCTTTTCCTGCAGCGCGTTGACGCTCGGGTCGTCGCCGAACACGTCGTCGCCCAGCGGCGCTGCCGCCATCGCCTGGCGCATGCCGGCCGTGGGCCGGGTGACGGTGTCGCTGCGCAGGTCGACGGCTTTGGTGGTCATCATTGCTCCAGGAAGTTTTTCAGCAGCGCGTGGCCGTGTTCGCTCAGCACCGATTCGGGGTGGAACTGCACGCCTTCGACGTCCAGCTCCTTGTGCCGCACGCCCATGATCTCGCCGTCCTCGGTCCAGGCGGTGGTCACGAGCTCGTCCGGGCAGGTCGACTTCTCGATGGCCAGCGAGTGGTAGCGATTGACGGTGAACTGCTGCGGCAGGCCGGCGAACACGCCCTCGCCGTTC
>JAQGNJ010000068.1 GCA_028291885.1 Ramlibacter sp.
CTTCGAGCCCGGGTACGTGGACGAGCTTGGCGCGCTGGAATGCGGCCCGGTCGCCAATCCAGCCAACTATTTCGCCGTGATCGCCAAGGGCGACGAGGTCCTGGACTGGCGCGAGATGACGGGCCGCCATCCCGGCGCCCGCGTCAAGCTGCTCGAAGGCAGCGACCATTCGCTGACCGACTTCGACGCCCACATCGACGAGGTCTTCGCGTTCCTGGACCTTGGCTGAAGGCCGACTGCCGCACGCGCAGGACGCAGCGGGAGCGCGGATTCGCCCATGGGACAATCGGGTCCATGTTTGCATTGTTTGAAGAAGCCGGAAAGTTCCAGGCGGGCCGCGTGTTGTCGGAGGCCGAGGCGTCGAGCCAGATCGAGCTGGAAAGCGGCAAGCGGGTCAAGGTCAAGGCGGCCAACGTGCTGCTCAAGTTCGAGAAGCCGGCGCCGGCGGAACTGATCCGGCAAGCCCAGTCCATCGCGCAAGGCATCGAGCTGGAACTGGCCTGGGAATTCGCGCCCGAAGAGGAGTTCGGCTTCGCCGACCTGGCGCGCGACTATTTCAGCGAGCACGCCACGCTGGAGCAGCAGGCCGGGGCGCTGTTCCGGCTGTTCGAGGCGCCGCATTATTTCCGCCGCGCCGGCAAGGGCCGCTTCAAGAAAGCGCCGGCCGAGATCCTGCAGCAGGCCCTGGTCGCGATCGAAAAGAAAAAGCAGGTGCAGGAGCAGATCGCGCAATGGGCCGCGGAGCTGGGCGCCGGCTCCTGCCCGCCGGCGATCCGCGAGCAGCTGTTCAGGATCCTGTTCAAGCCGGACAAGAACGCGCCTGAGTACAAGGCCGTGGTGGAGGCGTCGCGCGCCACGCACATGGCGCCGCTGGACCTGCTGCAAAAGGCCGGTGCGATCGAGTCGCCCTACCAGTTCCACTGGAAGCGTTTCCTGTTCGAGAACTTCCCCAGGGGCACGGCCTTCCCGCCGCTGCAGGCGCCGGCGATCCGCGACGAGCTGCCGCTGGCCACCGCTCAGGCGTTCTCCATCGACGACTCCAGCACCACGGAGATCGACGACGCGCTGTCGGTCCAGGGCCTGGGCAGCGGCACCGTGACGGTCGGCATCCACATCGCCGCGCCCGGCCTGGCGCTGCAGCCCGGCACGCCGGTCGACCTGGTGGCGCGCCAGCGGCTCTCCACCGTCTACATGCCGGGCTACAAGATCACCATGCTCCCGGAAGACGTGGTGCAGGCCTACACCTTGCAGGAAGGCCGCGACTGTCCCTCCGTGTCGCTGTACGTCACCTTCGACGAGGCGACGCTGGTGGTGAAATCGTCCGAGACGAAGCTCGAGCGCGTGCCCATCGTCGCCAACCTGCGCCATGACCAGCTCGACGCCGTCGTGACGCAGGAATGGCTGGAAGACCCGGCCGCCGGCAACGGCGACGGGCCGCCGGCCGCGATCCGGCTGCGCGAGCCGCTGTCCTTCCTCCATCGGCTGGCCAGGCACCTGAAGTCGCTGCGCGAAGTTGTGCGCGGCAAGCCGGAGAACTTCAACCGGCCCGACTACAACTTCAAGCTCGTGGGCAACGACGGCGCGGAACCGACGGGCGAAGAGGAAGTGCGCATCAGCATCCGCCAGCGCGGCTCGCCGCTGGACCTGATCGTGGCCGAGGCCATGATCCTGGCCAACAGCACCTGGGGCAGCTGGCTGTCCGAGCTCGGCGTGCCCGGCATCTATCGCAGCCAGGCCAGCATGGCGCCGGGCGTGAAGGTGCGGATGGGAACCAAGGCCTTGCCGCACGCCGGCATCGGCGTCAAGAGCTACGCCTGGAGCACCTCGCCCCTGCGCCGCTACACGGATCTCGTGAACCAGTGGCAGATCATCGCGGCGGCGCGCCACGGCCGCACGGCGGCACTCGCGGCTCCGTTCAAGCCCAAGGACGCCGAGCTGTTCTCGATCATCTCCGGCTTCGACGCGGCCTACTCCGCGTACAACGGCTACCAGGCCGGCATGGAGCGCTTCTGGACGCTCAAGTACGTCGAGCAGCAGGGCATCACCGAACTGGTCGGCACGGTCTTCAAGGAAGGCCTGGTGCGCGCCGACGACATTCCGCTGGTCCTGCCCGTCATGGGCGGCAACGACCTGCCGCGCGGCGCCAAGGTGAGGGTGCAGCTGGGCGAGATCGACGAGATCACGCTGGACGTGAAGGGCACGGTCGTCGAGCGGCTCGACCTCGAACCCGAGCCGCTTGTTGCGGAAGAAGAGACAGAGGACGAACCGGCCGCCGGTCCGATCACGATTGCGGTGGATGTCAGCGAGACCGAGAGCGATAATCCGGCTCCGTGAACCTGCGTTCCTTCAGTACCCTGCAGATCGCGCTTGGCGCTTCGTTCGCCGTGCACGCCGTGCTGCTCACGGTCCGCTTCGTCGACCCCGAGGGCTTCAACCGGGTGTTCCAGGACACGCCGCTGGAAGTGATCCTGGTCAACGCCCGCGGCAACGAGAAGCCGGAAAAGGCTGCGGCCATCGCGCAGGCCACCCTGGCCGGCGGCGGCGATGCGGCCAAGGGCCGCGCCACCTCCCCGCTGCCGCCCTCGGCGCTCACCGAGATCGGCGACGCCGCCGAAGAGGCGCAAAAGAAGATCGATTCGATGCAGGACCAGCAGATGGTGATGCTGGCCCAGGTCCGCCGCCTGCTGGCGGCGATGCCGCCGCCCGACCCCCGGCAGGACAAGAACAATCCCGAGGCGGTCGCGCGCGAGGACAAGCGGCGCCAGCTGGTGAAGCTGCTGGCCGAGATCGAGCGCCGCATCAACGAGGAAAACGCGCGACCGAAGAAGCGCTACATCAGTCCCGCGACCCGCGAAGAGGTCTACGCCGTCTACTACGACGGGCTGCGGCGCAAGATCGAGGACCGCGGCACGCAGAACTTCCCCGAGCTGGCCGGCCAGAAGCTGTATGGCGAGCTGACCATGATCGTGACCGTGAACTTCGACGGCAAGGTGCTGGGCACCGAGGTCGTGGAGACCTCGGGCAACCTGACGCTGGACCGCCGCGCCCAGGCCATCGCCCGCGCCGCCGGCCCGTTCGGGAGTTTCAACGAGGCGATGCGGCGCAAGGCCGACCAGATCGTCGTGGTCTCGCGCTTCCGCTTCACGCGCGACGAGACGCTGGAAACCAAGCTCACCAACCGCTGACACTCGGGACCGCGCAATGGACAAATACTGCGTCCTCGGCAACCCGGTCGAGCACAGCAAATCGCCGTGGATCCATGCGCGCTTCGCGCAGCTCACCGGCCAGGAGCTCGAATACGGCAAGCGGCTGGTCCCGCTGGACGGCTTCGTGCCCGGCCTGCGGGCATTCCGCGCCGAGGGCGGCAAGGGCTGCAACGTCACGGTGCCGTTCAAGTTCGAGGCGGCGCCGCTCGCGACCACGCTGACTGCGCGCGCGCGGCTGGCGCAGGCCTGCAACACGCTGCGGTTCGACGGCGACAGCGAGGTCTTCGCCGACAACACCGATGGCATCGGCCTGGTCAGCGACATCCAGCGCAACGCCGGTGTCGCGATCGCCGGGCGCGAGCTGCTCCTGATCGGCGCCGGCGGCGCGGCGGCCGGTGTGCTGGGACCGCTGATCGAAGCCATGCCGCGCCGCATCGTCGTCACCAATCGCACGCCCGACAAGGCGCAGTCCCTGGTGCAGCGTCATGCCAGGCTGGCGAGCGGGTTCGGCGTGGAGCTCTCGGCCAGTCCGCTGGGCGGCGTGGGCGGTCCCTTCGACGTGATCGTCAACGCCACGGCCAGCAGCCTGAACGGCGCCGCGGTGCCGGTCGCGGACGGCGTTCTCAAGCCCGGCGCGCTGGCGGTCGACATGATGTACGGGCCGGCCGCCGATGGCTTCATGGCCTGGGCGCGGGCCCAGGGCGCCGTGCCGCGCGACGGCCTGGGCATGCTGGTGGAACAGGCCGCCGAGGCTTTCCTGGTGTTTCGCGGCGTGCGTCCGCCGTCCGGCCAGGTGCTGGCGGAACTGCGCGCCAGCCTCGCCTGAAACATGAAGGGCCTGCTGCGCTGGATCCTGCTGGTGCTGGTCGCGGCGCTCGCGCTGCAATTGTTCTTCCTGGTGCGCGTCGGCACGATGGCCGTGGTCGATCCGCAGTCCACCAGCTTCCAGCGCTCCGAGGCCTTTCGCATTGCAAGGGAAAAAGGCCAGCTGCGCTGGCGCCAGCAGTGGGTTCCCTATTCGAAGATCAGCGACAACCTCAAGCGCGCGGTGATCGCCTCGGAAGACGGCAGCTTCACCAACCACGACGGCGTCGACTGGGAAGCGCTGGAGAAAGCCTGGCAGCGCAATGCCCGCGCCGAGGAACAGGCGGCGCGCCAGAACGCGCAGCAGGCCAGGCGCAGCACGACCAGGGCCGGCGCGCCGGCGCCGGTGCGGCCGGCGAAAGCGCCCAAGATCGTCGGCGGCTCCACGATCACGCAGCAGCTGGCCAAGAACCTGCTGCTCTCCGGCGAGCGCACGTTGCTGCGCAAGGGCCAGGAACTGGCGCTGGCCTTCCTGCTGGAACGGATGCTGAACAAGGAGCGGATCCTGGAGATCTACCTGAACAGCGTCGAATGGGGCGAAGGCGTGTTCGGCGCCGAAGCCGCCGCGCAGCACTACTTTCGCAAGTCCGCGTCGCAGCTCTCGGTATACGAGTCCGCGCGGCTGGCGGTGATGCTGCCGCGGCCGCGCTATTTCGAAAAGCTGCCCAACTCGGGTTATCTCGCCAGCCGCGCGTCGACCATCGTCGCGCGCATGCGGGACGCGGAGCTGCCGTGACGGAGCATTCGACCAACAACAAGGAGGCACCATGGCCGCATCCATCATCGACTCGAAGATCTTCGGCGACATGTTCAGCGACGCGGACATGCGCCGCGTCTGGTCGGACGAGAACCGCACCGCGAAGTACCTGGACGTGGAGCGTGCGCTGGCAAAGGTGCAGGGCCGGCTGGGCCTGATCCCGCAGGAGGCGGCCGACGAGATCGTGCGCAACTGCGAGCTGTCGCAGATCGACTGGGACAAGCTCAAGGCCAGGACCGAGCAGATCGGCTATCCGATCATCGCGGTGGTCAACCAGATCAACGCCAATTGCAAGGACAAGCTGGGCGAGTTCTGCCATTGGGGCGCGACCACGCAGGACATCACCGACACCGCTACGGTGCTGCAGATGCGTGAAGGGCTGGCGCTGGTGGAGCGCGACCTGGCCGACATCTCGGGCTCGCTGGCGAAGCTGGCGCGCAAGTACCGCGACACGCCCATCATCGGCCGCTCCAACCTGCAGCAGGCCACGCCGATCACCTTCGGCTACAAGATGGCCAGCATCCTGGCCGGCATCGAGCGCAATCGCGAACGGCTCGAACAGCTCAAGCCGCGCGTGCTGATGGGCGAATTCGGCGGCGCCTCCGGCACCCTCTCCTCGCTGGAGAAAGGAGCGATGGAAACGCAGGCCGGCCTGATGCAGGAGCTGGGACTGGCCCAGCCGCTGATCTCCTGGCACACGGTGCGCGACACCTTCGCGGAGGTCGGCAACTTCCTGGCGCTGGTCGGCGGGTCGCTGGGCAAGATCGCCATGGACGTCAAGTTGCTGATGCAGACCGAGGTGGCC
>JAQGNJ010000200.1 GCA_028291885.1 Ramlibacter sp.
GCAAAGGTGCAGGGCCGGCTGGGCCTGATCCCGCAGGAGGCGGCCGACGAGATCGTGCGCAACTGCGAGCTGTCGCAGATCGACTGGGACAAGCTCAGGGCCAGGACCGAGCAGATCGGCTACCCGATCATCGCGGTGGTCAACCAGATCAACGCCAATTGCAAGGACAAGCTGGGCGAGTTCTGCCACTGGGGCGCGACGACGCAGGACATCACCGACACGGCGACCGTGCTGCAGATGCGCGAAGGACTGGCCCTGGTCGGGCGCGATCTGGCCGCGATCTCGGGCGCGCTGGCGGAGCTGGCGCGCAGGTACCGCGACACGCCCATCATCGGCCGCTCCAACCTGCAGCAGGCGACGCCGATCACCTTCGGCTACAAGATGGCGAGCATCCTGGCCGGCATCGAGCGCCATCGCGAGCGGCTCGAACAGCTCAAGCCGCGCGTGCTGATGGGCGAATTCGGCGGCGCCTCCGGCACCCTCTCCTCGCTGGAGAAAGGCGCGATGGAAACGCAGGCCGGCCTGATGCAGGAGCTGGGACTGGCCCAGCCGCTGATCTCCTGGCACACGGTGCGCGACACGATCGCGGAAGTCGGCGCCTTCCTGGCCATCGTCGGCGGCTCGCTGGGCAAGATCGCGATGGACGTGAAGCTGCTGATGCAGACCGAGGTGGCGGAAGTGTTCGAGCCCTATGCGCCCGGCCGCGGCTCGTCGTCGACCATGCCGCAAAAGCGCAACCCGATCTCCTGCCTCTACATCCACGCCAACATCTCGGTCGTGCGCCAGCACGCGGCGGCGTTGATGGACGCGATGGTCGCCGACCACGAGCGCTCGACCGGCCCCTGGGAGATCGAATGGGTCGTGCTGCCGGAGATCTTCTGCCTGTTGTCGGGCGCGCTGAAGCAGACGAAGTTCATCCTCGCGGGCCTGGAGGTGGATGCCGGGCGCATGCGCGCCAACATCGACATGACGAACGGGCTGGTGATGTCCGAGGCCGTGATGATGGGCCTGGGCCCCTACATCGGCCGCGAATATGCGCACGACCTGGTCTACGACCTGTGCCGCGAAGCGATCGCGGGCAAGCCCCGGCTGGTCGACGTGCTCGCCGCCCATCCGGAGATCAACAAGCACGTGACACGGGCGCAGCTCGAAGGCTTCTGCGACCCGGCCAACTGCCTGGGCCAGGCCGGCGTGATGGTCGACCGGGTGCTGGCGTCGCTGAAGTAGCAAGCCCCTGACGGCAACCGCTGCAGGTACAGTGCACCGCTGAACATCGAGAGGCCTTCATGCAGATCGCAAGCAGACCCGGTTTCATCTCCCTCGCCGGCATAGCTTCGGCAATCGCCCTGGCGGGCGTGCTGGCGGGTTGCGCCACGACCTTGTCCGACGACCGCATCGCCGCGATCGTCGCCAGCCCCGACCGAAGCGCAGCCGACCGCGCGAACGACATCCGGCGCAAGCCGGCGGAGATGCTGACCTTCATCGGCATCCGTCCCGGCACGGTGGCGCTGGATGTCAGCGCCGGTCGCGGCTACACGACCGAGCTGATCGCGCGCGCCGTCGGGCCCCAGGGCAAGGTGTACGCGCAGACCGCGCCGCGCGACGCCGGTCGGGCTGCGCCGGCGCAGCCCGAAGGCGCCGCCGCTCCGCCGGTTGCAGCCGCGGCGGCGACCGCGCCGCCGCCGGCGCTTGTCGACCGCGCCCGCAACCCGGCGACGTCCAACATCGTTACGGCCGTCCGTCCCTTCGACGACCCCGTGCCGCCGGAAGTCGCCGATGGCGGACTCGGGCTGGTGACGCTGATGTTCAACTACCACGACCTCGGCCACCTGGGCGTGGACCGCGGCCGCATGAACCACGCGATCTTCAAGGCATTGAAGCGCGGCGGCATGTACGTGATCGCCGACCATTCGGGCCGCGCGGGGACCGGCATCTCGGAGTCCGGCACCCTGCACCGGGTCGAGGAAGCATTCGTCGTGACGGAAGTGGAGGCCGCCGGCTTCCGGCTGGCCGCGCGCGGCAACTTCATGCGCAATCCGGCCGACCCGCGCGACCGCAACACGCCCGAGCCGGCTATGCCCAAGGACGAATTCGTCCTCAAGTTCGTCAAGCCCTGACACCAGGCCGGGGCCGGGGCGTCACTGCGCCGGACGGCGCGGATGCTCCATGAAAAACCGCAGCATCTCGATGCTCGCATCCGGGCCGCGCGCGTCGGTGTAGGAGCCGCGGGCGCTTCCGCCGGACCAGGCGTGGGCGGCGCCGTGCACGACCCAGTGCTCGGCCAGCACCTTGCCCGTCGCATCGCGATGGACCCTGCGGGTGCTGCGGCGCTTGCCCGCTTGCTCATGCTGCTGCACGTCCGGCGCGCCGGCGCCGGGCGAACTGGCCGCGGCGACCTGCTCGCCATTGCTCGGATGCACGGTGGAATCGGCGTCGCCGTGGAACACGATGGTCGGCACGTGGCGGGCGCTGGTCCTGGCACGGCCGCTCTTGCCCTGCATCGCGGCCAGGGCGGACGGCAGGTCCGACGCGCTGCCCGCAGCCAGCCCCGAATGCACGCCGACGGCGGCGTAGAGGTCGGGATAGGTGTCGCCCAGGATCGCCGCCATCGCTCCGCCGGCGGACAGTCCGGCGACGTAGACACGGTCGGCGTCGATCGCATGCTGCTCCATGACCTGGTGCGTCATGCCCGCCAGCAGCGCCGGCTCACCCCGGCCGCGCTCCTGGTGGCTGTGCTTGAACCAGTTCCAGCAGCGCTGCGGATTGGCCTGCTGCGACTGCGCCGGATAGAGCACGCAGAAGCCCTGGGCCTGCGCGAGCTCGTTCATCGCCGTGCCGGCGGCGAAGTCGTCCGGGTCCTGGGTGCAGCCGTGCAGCATCACGACCAGCGGCAGCGGCTGGCTGCCGGCGCCGGCCGGGACGAAGAGCTTGTAGTCGCGGCGGCCGGCCTTCGTCGCAAAGCTGCCGGCGGTGAACTGCGCGGGGGCTCCGGTGTCGATCGCCGTGCGGCCGGTGTCGGCGACGACGCCCGGCAACGCCGGCGCGGCATCGGCGACGGTGCGCGCCTGGACGTCGACCACCTCGTCGGCCCCAGTTCGAAGTGCGCCGTCGTTGGCGGCTGGCGTCCGGCCGATGCCGAGCGCGCTCTGGATGGCGGCCGTGGCCGCATGCAGGTCGCCGGCGCGGGTGAGGCGGTTGGCCTCGCTCATCAGACGCTGGAATTCAGGATGCATGGTGTTCTTTCAGTTGATGCGGTCGCGCAGGGCGGCCTTGACGGCCGGGCTCGCGTGCAGTGCGCCCAGGACGGTGAGGGATTCGATGGTCGCCAGCGCCAGCCGGGGCGCGACGTCGTCGGCGATGGACGCCAGGCCCAGCACTTTGATCCGCAGCTTTTCCCCCGCCAGCTCGATCGCCTCCAGGTCGGCGGCCGTGTAGTGCTGGATGCCGAGCACCAGCGTGCGGCGCGAGACGACGTCGCGCACGGCCTCCCCATGCGTCGCAAGCTGGTTGCGGATGGCGGTGCGGATCAGGTCGGTGCGGTTGGCGTAGAAGCCTTCCTGCACCAGCAGGTCGATCTGGCCGAGGTCGACGCAGCCGATGTTGATCGTGATCTTCTCGTCGACCGGTCGGCTGGCGGGAGCGAGGGTGCTTCTGGCGGGCATGCCACCATCCTACCACCATCCAAGTGGATGGAGGAACTGTTACGGCCGAGCACGCAAAGGCTCAGCCCGGACCGGCAGCTCAGTCCACCTTCATCCCCGACTCCTTGACGATCGGACCCCACTTCTCCATCTCCGCGCGGGTCATCGTCAGCAGCTCGGCCGGGCCGACCTTGAGCGGGATCGCGCCCTGGGCGGCGACGAACTCGTCCATTTCAGGCAGGGCCTGCACCTTGGCGACCGCCGCCCGCATCTGGTTGACCGCTTCGCGCGAGGTGCCCTTGGGCGCATAGATCGCCACCCACAGCTCGCCGACCATGCCCGGCACGGTGTCGTTGGCCAGCGGCACGTTGGGCAGCACGGTGGAACGGGTCAGCGACGGCACGGCGATCGGCTTGAGCTGGCCGCTGCGGATGAAGGGCATCGCCGCCGGCAGCGTGCTGATCACGTAGTGGATCTGGCCGCCGATCAGGTCGGTCAGCGCCGGCGCCACGCCCTTGTACGGCACGTGGGTCAGCTGCACCTTCTGCGAATGCTTCATCTGCTCCATCAGCAGGTGCGAGAAGGTGCCGTTGCCGGCCGTGCCGAAGCTGTACTTGCCCGGCTCCTTGCGCGCCAGCGCGACGACGTCGGCCAGCGTCGTGACGGGCACGTTGTTGTTCGCGAGCAGCACGTGCGGCACCGTCGCGATGCCCGAGACCGGTTCGAAATCGGCGATCGGGTCGAAGCCGGTCTTGCCGTAGAGCACGGGGTTGATGGTCTGCGTGCTGTTCACCGTCACCAGCCAGACGCTGCCGTCCTTGGGCGCCGACCGGGCGACCCAGGCCGAGCCGACGTTGCCGCCGGCGCCGGTCCGGTTCTCGACGACGACGTTGGAGTCGATGACCCTGGGCAGGCGCGCCGCGACCGCGCGCGCGAACACGTCGTTGGAGCCGCCTGCCGCCTGCGGCACGACAAACGTGATCGCCTTGGGCAGAGCGCCCTGCGCGAAAGCGGCGACCGGCGCCAGCAATGGCGCGAGCGCGAGTGCAGCGGTCAGCCGGCGGCGGGACGAAAAAAAGCTCATTGCTGTCTCCTGGTGGGTGTCTTTGCTTCGGCGATGTCCTGGTGCTCTCCCAGCCGGGGCGCCGGCGTGCGGATGCTGCCGGGCGTGCGCGAGAGCCGCGGGAAGACGTTGTGCATGGTGACGCTCCCCAGCTCCTCGTCGGGCACATCGACCAGCACCTCGCGCTCGGTGACGTGGCGGTCCTTCATCAGCTGGTCGACGCTCAGCACCGGACCGACCGTCACGTCCAGCGCGCCGAAGTGCGCGAGGTTTTCTTCCAGCGTGTGCAGCCGCACGAAGCCGCCGATCACGCGGTCCAGCTCGTCGATGTTGGCAAGCCGCGCCGCGTTGTCGGCGAAGCGCGGATCGTCGATCAGCTCCGGCGCGCCGACCGCCTTCAGGATGCGAGCCGCCATGCGCTGCGTCGACCCGGACATCACCATCCAGCGGTCGTCGCTGCACAGGTACGCGTTGCGCGGCGCCGCGACCTCGGCGCGGTTGCCCAGCCGCCGCGGCAGCTGGCCCGTGTGCTGGTAGATGCCTGCGTCGGGACCGAGGATGCCGAGCATCGGCTCGAGCAGCGACAGGTCCACCACCTGGCCCAGGCCGCCATTGACTTCCACCTCACGCACGGCCGCGAGCGTGGCGAAGGCGCCGGACAAGCCGGCGATCATGTCGGCGAGGCCCAGGTTGGGCAGCGCCGGCGGCTTGTCGGGGAAGCCGTTCTTCTGCGCGAAACCGGAGAAGGCTTCCACCAACGTGCCGAAGCCGGGCCGCGTCGCATACGGCCCGGTCTGGCCCCAGCCGGAGATGCGCACGATCACCAGTTTCGGATTGGCCTGGTGCAGCACCTCGGGCGCGAGGCCGTAGCTCTCGAGCCCGCCGGACTTGAAACTTTCCACCAGCACGTCGGCCTCGGGCACCAGGGCCAGCAGCTTCTCCACGTCGTCGCGGTTCTTCAGGTCCAGGCAGATGCTGCGCTTGTTGCGCGCATAGACCTTCCACCAGATCGACTTGCCGCCGTTCTTCCAGTCGCGCAAGGTGTCGCCGTGCTCGCTCTCCACCTTGACGACGTCGGCGCCGAAGTCCGCCAGCTGCAGCGTGAGCATGTTGCCGGCCATCAGCCGCGACAGGTCGAGCACGCGGATGCCCGAGAGCGGCAGGCAAGCGCCCTCGCTCATGCCTGCTGCCCTGTCGCGCCGGCCCGCGCCTTGCGGGCCAGCCGGGCATTGCGCCGCTGCAGGAACAGCCGGGCGCGGGTCGCGATCGGCACGTCGATCATCTTGCCGTCCAGCGCGATCGCGCCCTTGCCTTCGGCCACGGCCGCATCGAAGGCGGCCAGCAGTCGCGTCGCGGCCGCCGCTTCGGCGTCGCTGCCGCCGAACACGTCGTTGAGCACCTGGACCTGGGCCGGATGGATGCACACCGCGCCGCGGATGCCGATGTGTTTGGCGTGGACCGCGAGCGCGCGATAGGCCTCGGGATTGCTGAAGTCGCCCACCGTGCCGGGCAGGCCGAGCGCCTGGATCCCCGCGGCGGCTGCGGCGATGGCGACGGCCTGGGCCGGCCAGCTCATGCCTTGCGTGAGCGGATCGATTCCCATGGCGGTGGAGAAATCCTCGGCGCCGAAACACATGGCGACCAGCCGCCGCGACGATCGCGCGATCGCCGGCGCCTGGACCACGCCCTCGGGCGTTTCGATCAGGGCGATGAGGCGGATCGCGTTCTGCGGCCGCTGCGCGAAATGCTCTTCCCCGGCAAGGCCGGCATCGAGCTGCTCGAGCTGCCGCGGCGACTCCACCTTCGGCAGCACGATGCCGTCCGCGCCGCTGGCGACCGCCGCCGAGACGTCGGTGGCCAGCAGCGCGGGCTCGTTGTTGACGCGCACATAGACGGTGGCGCCGCCTTCGTGCAACTGCTTCACGGCGCCGGGCAATGCCGCGCGCGCCCGGTCCTTGGACGACGGCGCGACGCCGTCCTCCAGGTCCAGGATGATGACGTCCGCGCCGCGCTGCGCGCCCTTGGCGATGAAGCGCTCGGCGTCGGCCGGGATGAACAGGAGCGAGCGAGCGTCGAATTCGTCGGTGTGGGTCATGGGGATGGTCCTGCTGGTGCGGCCCGGCTCGGGGCCGTGCGCGAATGATTCTATTGGCCGTACCATCGCGCAAGACCTAGCAGGAACACCAATGCAACAACTCACCGACGAGCGCCGGATGATCCAGGAAGCGGCGCGCGAATTCACCATGACGCGGGTGCTGCCGCTGGCCAACAAGCTGGACCCCGAGAAGGGTTCGATCCCGCGCGAGCTGATCGACGAGATGGCCGAACTCGGCTACTTCGCGATCCTGATCCCCGAGGAGTACGGCGGCCTCGGCCTGGGGGCCTACGAATACTGCCTCGTGGCCGAGCAGCTGTCGCGCGGCTGGATGAGCGTCGCCAGCCTGATCGCGCGCGGCAACGGCCTGATCGGCGCGCTCGATGGCCTCACGCCCGAGCAGAAGGCCGTGTACCTGCCGAAGATGGCGCGGGGCGAATGCCTGGGCGCGTTCTCGCTGTCGGAGCCCAATGCCGGCTCGGACGTCGCGAATGTCAGCTGCCGCGCGGTGCGCGTCGGCGACGAATGGGAGATCACGGGCAACAAGTACTGGTGCACTTTCGCCGACCAGGCCGATTTCATCCTCGTGTTTGCGCGGACCGAGCCCATGCAGCCGCAGGCGCGGCATCGCGGGCTCACCGCTTTCCTCATCGAAAAGCCGCGCGGCGAACTGCCGCCCAACGTGCAAGGCAGCCCGATCCCGAAAATCGGCTACTACGGCTGGACGACCTGGGAGCTGGCCTTCGATCGCTGCCGGGTTCCGGCGTCGCAGGTGGTCGGGGAAGTCGGCCGCGGCTTCTATCTGGCCGTGACCGGGCTGGAAACGGCGCGCGCCCACACGGCGGCACGATCGATCGGGCTGGCGCAGGGCGCGCTGGAAGACGCGATGGCGTATGCGAAGGAGCGCAACCAGTTCGGCGAGCCGATCGCCAACTTCCAGGCCATCCGCTTCAAGATCGCCGACATGGCGACGCAGGTGGAGGCGGCGCGCTCGCTGCTCTATAGCGTCTGCGCAAAGATCGACGGCAACCAACGCTGCGACACCGAGGCGGCGATGGCCAAGCTGTTCGCCAGCGAGATGTCGGAGGTGGTCACCAGCGAAGGCCTGCAGATCCACGGCGGCGCCGGCTACACGACGCACTTCGCGGCCGAGCGCTACTGGCGAGATGCGCGGCTGACGAAGATCTTCGAGGGCACGTCGGAGATCCAGAAGCGCATCATCTCGGACGCGCTGCTGGGCAAGATCGGCAAGGGCTGAAGGGAGTCGCCGGCGGCTGCCGGTCGACCCGGAATCGGAAATACCGTCGACCGGCAAGAGCGGCTTTTTCTTCCTGGTGACGGTATTTCTTCAGCCCGCGCTACTGCGCGCTGATCTTCTGCGCACGGATCACCTGGCCCCAGCGCGCCGATTCCTCGGCGAGGCTGCTCCCCAACGCAGGTCCGGCAACGAAGGCCGGTACGGCGCCCGCGGCGGCCGCGCAATCGGGGAAGAACCTTCGCCGGCCACGGCGCCTGCGCGCTTATCATCGGTGCCACATGCGAATCCTCGGCATCGACCCCGGCCTGCGCACCACGGGCTTCGGCGTGGTCGACGCGGATGGCCACACGCTCAGCTACGTCGCCAGCGGCACGATCAGCACCACCCACGTCGACGGCGGCAACCTGCCCGAGCGCCTGAAGGTGCTGTTCGACGGCATCAACGAGGTCAGGCAACGCTACACGCCCGACGTCGCCTGCGTCGAGATCGTCTTCGTCAACGTCAATCCGCAGGCCACGCTGCTGCTCGGACAGGCCCGCGGCGCCTGCGTCACGGCGCTGGTCTCGTGCCACCTCGCCGTCGCCGAATACACGGCGCTGCAGATGAAGCAGGCGGTCGCCGGTTCCGGCCGCGCCGACAAGGCCCAGGTGCAGGAAATGGTCAAGCGGCTGCTCAAGCTCCCCGGCCTGCCGGGCAGGGACGCCGCCGACGCGTTGGGCCTGGCCATCACCCACGCGCACGTCGGCCGCTCGATGGACCGCATCGCCGAGGCGACGCAGCTGACGCGGCGCACCAGCGGCATGTACAAGGCCGGCCGCAGCTACTGAAGCGGGGTGGCGCTGCTGTGTTTGCGCGGCTCCGGGTCCCGGCGTAAGCTGGCCCGGCGGCCTTCGCCGCGCCGCCCGGAGCAAGGACATGAGCGACAAGACCATCCTGGAACACATCACCGAACTGGTCCACGAGGAGCAGCGGCTGCGCAACGAGGGCACGAAGGCCGTCGACCCGACGCGGATGCGCGCGATCGAGGAGGAGCTGGACCAGTGCTGGGACCTGCTGCGCCAGCGGCGGGCGCGGCGCGAATTCGGCGAGGACCCCGAGCAGGCCGAGGTGCGGGATCCGCGGACGGTGGAGAACTACCGGGGCTGAGCGGCGGCGATCACCACGCCCGCGCCGGGACGGCGAAGCCGGCCGGCGCCTTCTTTTCGTCCTCGAAGGTGACGATCTCGTAGGCGTCGGGGCGCGCGAGCAGCGCGCGCAGCAGCTTGTTGTTCATCGCGTGACCGGAGCGGAAGGCGCCGTATTCGGCCAGCAGCGGCTTGCCCAGCAGGTACAGGTCGCCCATCGCGTCCAGGATCTTGTGCTTGACGAACTCGTCGTCGTAGCGCAGGCCGTCGCTGTTCAAGACGCGGTAGTCGTCCATCACGATCGCGTTGTCCAGCCCGCCGCCCAGGGCCAGGCCGCTGGCGCGCATCATCTCCACGTCCTTGGTGAAGCCGAAGGTGCGGGCGCGCGCGATGTCTCGCATGTAGGAGCCGGAGCCGAGGTCGAACTCGACCCGCTGGCCCGTCGAATCGACGACCCGGTGCGCGAAGTCGATCTCGAAACTCAGCTTGTAGCCGTGGTAAGGCGACAGGCGGGCCCACTTGACGTTGTCGCCGCTGCCCTCGCTCACTTCCACCGTGTCGGTGACGCGGATGAAACGCCGCGGCGCCTTCTGCAGCGCGATGCCCGCGCTTTGCAGCAGGAAGACGAAGGAAGCGGAAGACCCGTCCAGGATCGGCACTTCTTCCGCCGTGATGTCCACGTACAGGTTGTCGATGCCCAGGCCGGCGCAGGCGGACATCAGGTGTTCCACCGTGAACACCTTGGCCCCGCCATTGGAGATCGTCGATGCCATGCGCGTGTCCGTCACGGCCTGGGCCGAAACCGGGATATCCACCGGCTGCGGCAGGTCGACGCGCCGGAACACGATGCCGGTGTCCGGCTGTGCCGGTCGCAGCGTCAGTTCCACCCGCTGGCCGCTGTGCAAGCCCACGCCGACGGCCTTGGTCAGGGTCTTGAGGGTCCGTTGCTGCAGCATCCCGCGATTTTAACTTTCGGCCCCGATGCGGGCCAGTGGGCGCTCGCCATGGCCTCGATGGCGAAAGCCCAATCGAGCGGACAAAGAAAAAGGGGCGGGCCCGACAGCACCCGCCCCGAAGGACTACCCCTTGGGAGAAGCTTCTAGACCGGCATTCAATCGGCCTGCTTGCGCAGGAACGCCGGGATTTCGAAATCGTCCATGCCGCCGGAACTCAGTGCGTCCACCTTGGCCGCGGCCTGGGTCCGGTTGGTGCGCCAGACGCTGGGCACGGCCATGCCGCCGTAGTCCGCCTGCTGCACGCCGGGGCCGTTGCTGGTGATGATCGGGCCGGGAACGCCGACCACGTTGCTCACCGTCGGCACGTTGAACGGCACGTTGTCGGTGCCGGTGCGCAGCACCTGCAGCGGCGGGGCGGTGCGGCGCTGGCCCTGGCGCGACAGGCCGGTGGCGACGACCGTGACGCGCACTTCGTCGCCCAGGTTGTCGTCGTAGGCCGTGCCGTAGATCACGTGCGCGTCGGCCGAGGCATAGGCGCGGATCGTGTTCATCGCCAGCTTGGATTCCGACAGCTTGAGCGAACCCTTGGCCGCGGTGATCAGCACCAGCACGCCCTTGGCGCCGGACAGGTCGATGCCTTCGAGCAGCGGGCAGGCGACGGCCTGTTCCGCGGCGATGCGGGCGCGGTCCGGGCCGGACGCGACCGCCGTTCCCATCATCGCCTTGCCGGGCTCGCCCATGACCGTGCGCACGTCCTCGAAGTCGACGTTCACGTGGCCGGGGACGTTGATGATCTCCGCGATCCCGCCGACCGCGTTCTTCAGCACGTCATTGGCGTGGGCGAAGGCTTCGTCCTGCGTGATGTCGTCGCCCAGCACGTCGAGCAGCTTCTCGTTGAGCACGACGATCAGCGAGTCGACGTTCGCCTCCAGCTCCGCCAGGCCGTTGTCGGCGTTGGTCATGCGGCGGCCGCCTTCCCAGTCGAAGGGCTTGGTCACCACGCCCACCGTCAGGATGCCCATCTCCTTGGCGATGCGCGCGATCACCGGCGCCGCGCCGGTGCCGGTGCCGCCACCCAGGCCGGCCGTGATGAACAGCATGTGGGCGCCGTTGATGGCCGTGCGGATGTCTTCGACCGCCAGCTCCGCCGCCTCGCGGCCCGTCTCGGGCTTGCTGCCGGCGCCCAGGCCGCTGGACCCGAGCTGGATGGTCTTGTGCGCCGGG
>JAQGNJ010000239.1 GCA_028291885.1 Ramlibacter sp.
GAGAGAACTGTCCCTCCCCCCGTAAGGCCGCGGCAATCTCAAGCGAATTCAGCAAGCAAGACCTGGCACCGCTGGCCTTCAACAAGCTATCTGGCAAGCCGCTCTAGTTGTTAAGTTGCAATAGTTCTTCTCGCCAAGTCGGGAAGAACTATTGCAACAACTAGCCCCGCTGCAGAGCCAGCTCACGCTTGACTATCCGGGTGGGCTGCATACGTCCCGCGACACGATTTTTCCTCAGAAGTTACGCGAACAGCCCCCGATGCTGCTCCCGCAACAGGTTCTTCTGCACCTTGCCCATGGTGTTGCGCGGGAGTTCGCCGACGATGAAGCAGCGTTTGGGGATCTTGAAGTTGGCCAACCGGCCTTTGAGCTGCGAAATGATCGCCTCCCCGTCCAGCGTCGCGCCGGGCTTGGGAATCACGACAGCGACGCCGACTTCGCCGAAATCCGGATGAGGCACGCCAACGAGAGCGCTTTCGGCCACGCCCGGCAGTTCGTTGATGTAGCCCTCGATCTCGGCCGGGTAGACGTTGTAACCGCCGCTGATGATCAGGTCCTTGCTGCGGCCGACGATGTGCACGTAGCCGCTCTCGTCGATCTTGCCGACGTCACCCGTCTTGAACCAGCCGTCGGCGGTGAATTCCTCCTTCGTCTTTTCCTCCATGCGCCAGTAGCCCTTGAAGACGTTCGGCCCCCTGACCTGGATGTCGCCGATCTCGCCCCGGGGCAGCTCGGCGCCGTCGTCGCCGGTGACGCGCAGTTCGACCTCGGGCAAGGGGAATCCGACGGTGCCGCCGCGGCGCTCGCCCTGCTTCGGGTCGTAGGGATTGGACGTGAGCATGATGGTCTCGCTCATGCCATAGCGCTCGAGGATGGCCTGGCCCGTGCGCTCGCGCCATTCGTTGAACGTCTCCAGCAGCAGCGGCGCCGAGCCGGCGATGAACAAGCGCATGTTCTTGGCCGCCTCCCGCGTCAGCGACGGCTCCGCCAGCATCCGCACATAAAGCGTCGGCACGCCCATGAACACCGTGGCCTCGCGCATCTTCCCGATCACCAGCTTCGGGTCGAACTTCGACAGCCAGAGGATCTTGCTGCCGTTGATGAGGGCGCCGTGCAGGGCGACGAACAGGCCGTGAACGTGGAAGATCGGCAGCGCGTGGATCAGCACGTCGCCGGGCTTCCAGCCCCAGTAGTCCTTGAGCACGCGCGCGTTAGACAGCAGATTGCCGTGCGAGAGCATCGCGCCCTTGCTGCGGCCCGTCGTGCCGCTGGTGTAGAGGATCGCCGCGAGGTCGTCGGGCGACTTGCGCGCGATCTCGTGGCGATCGCTGTGGTGGGCCGCGCGCTCCAGCAGCGAGCCGCTGCGGTCCTCGTCCAGCGTGAAGACGTGCCGGGTGCCGGCCTTGAAGGCGAGCTTGCTGACCCAGCCGAAGTTCCTTGCGCTGCAGACCACGACGGCCGGTTCGGCGTCGCCCAGGAAGTAGTCGATCTCCGCGCTCTGGTAGGCGGTGTTCAGCGGCAGGAAGACGTAGCCGGCGCGCAGCGTCGCCAGGTACAGCAGCATCGCTTCCACCGACTTTTCCACCTGCACCGCGATCCGGGCCCCGGGCTGCAAGTCCAGCGAATCGAGCAGGTTGGCCAGCATGGCCGTCGCGCGATCCAGGTCGCGCCAGGAATAGACCGCGCCCTCCTCGGTCTCCACGGCCGCCGAATCCAGGTCGGCGGGGAACGCGGCACGCAGGGCCGCGAACAGGTTGTCGTTGTTCATGATTGGCTATCGATCCAAAAAAAAAGGTCCAGGCGCTGTGCCGCCCGGACCCGGCATGCGGCGCAGGCCGTCAGTCCAGCGTCGCGCCCGACGCCTTCACCACGGTCGCCCAGCGCTTGATCTCGTCGTGCACGAAGCCGCCGAACTGCTGCTGGTTCAGGTCCGGGAACTCGGCGCCGTTGCTGGCCCAGATCGCTTTCAGCTCCGGCGACGACACGGCCTTGCGCACTTCTTCCGCCATCTTGGCCTGGACGTCGGCGGGCGTGCCCTTGGGCACCCACAGGCCGTACCAGGTGGTGACGGTGTATTCCGGCAGGCCGACTTCGGCGGCGCTCGGCAGCTCCGGGAAGGCGGGGTTGCGCTTGTTGCCCGCCACCATCAGGGCCTTGATCCGCCCGCCCTTGATGTGGGCCGACGACGAGCCCAGGCCGTCGAACATCATGTCGACGTTGCCCGCGATCAGGTCCTGCAGCGCCGGGCCGGCGCCGCGGTACGGGATGTGGGTGATGTAGGTCCTGGTCTGCTGCTTGAACAGCTCGCCGGCAAGATGGTGCGAGGTGCCGCTGCCGGCCGAGCCGTAGTTGAATTTGCCGGGGCTCTTGCGCATCAGCTCCAGGAAGGCCTTGAAGTCCGGCGACTCGATCCGCTTCGGGTTGACGACCAGCACCTGGGGCACGCGGGCGACCAGGCTGATCGGGATGAAATCCTTCTCGAGGTCGTAATCGAGCTTTGGATACATGGACGGCGCGATCGTGTGGTGCACGGCGCCCATGAAGACGGTGTAGCCGTCCGGCGCCGCGCGCGCCGCGACGCTGGCCCCGACGGTGCCGCCGGCGCCGCCCTTGTTGTCGATCACCAGCTGCTTTCCGGTCTGCTTGGCGAACTGCGCCGCCAGCGGCCGCGCGAACGCGTCGGTGCCGCCCCCGGCAGGGAAAGGCACGACCATCATCACCGGCTTGGTGGGCCAGCTGCTGCCCTGGGCCCAGCCCGGAGTCGAGAAAGCAGCCGCGCCGGCGGCCGCCGCGCCCAGCACCTGGCGGCGCTTGAGGGAAATCGTCATCGCTTGTCTCCTGTCGTCGTTATGGATCTTGCAAAACCCTAAAAATACAGCTCTTCGATCCCGCCGGAAATCGGGATTTTTCCCTGGGCCAGCTGGGTGCGGTGCTTGTCGAGCCGCTTGAGATCGTAAAGGTAATTCACCATCAGGCCATAAGACTGCTTCAGGCCCTTGGCCGAGGGGTCGCCGGCCCAGTTCAGACGCTCGACGCGCGCGCCGTTGCCCAGGTGGAAGCGCGCCACCGGGTCGGCCGGTTTGCCCTGCTGCTGCTCGCGTCCCAGGTAGTGCGCCGCGCTGGCCAGCAGGAACTGCCGCAGCGGCGACTTCGCATCCAGCGCCAGCGGCTTGTCCACGGCCGCCAGCAAGGACTCGGCATTCAACTCCTTCGCGCTTGCCGCCCGGGCCAGTTCGCCCCTGGGCTTGTCACCGAGCTGCGCGAGCATCGCGGCGGCGTTCTTCTGCAGCCAGGAGCGAAAGCCCGGGATCGGCGACAGGGTGGCGAAGGTCTTGAGCCGGGGGAATTCGTCCTTGAGCGTTTCCACCACGCGCTTGATCAGCGAGTCGCCGAAGCTCACGCCCCGCAGGCCGTTCTGCGTGTTGCTGATGGAATAGAAGATCGCCGTCGTCGCCTTGTCGAGGTCCGCAGGCGCCGCTGCTTCGTCCAGCAGGGGCGTGATCGAGCCCGCGATCTCGTCCATCAGCGCGACCTCGACGAAGATCAGCGGCTCGTCCGGCAGGCGCGGATGGAAGAAGCCTTAGCAGCGCCGGTCGCTGTCGAGACGGTTCTTCACGTCGTCCCAGCTGCGGATGTCGTGCACCGCTTCATACTTGATCAGCTTTTCGATCAGCGAAGCCGGCGAGTCCCAGCTGATGCGGCGCAGGTCGAGGAAGGCGACGTCGAACCAGGTCGAGAACATGTATTCCATCTCGACGTCCAGCGCCTGCAGGCGCTTGTCGGTCTTGAGCTGGGGCAGCATCTCGGCCCGCAGGTCGACCAGGAAGCGGATGCCTTCCGGGAACACGCTGAAGCGTTGCAGCAGACGGCGCCGCGGCGACACGGTGGCGCGGCGATAGCGCACCTCGGCCACCGCTTCGTCCGGCGTTCCGACGGCTGCGGCGTACTGTGCCTGCGCCGCCTTGGCCGCCTGCTGGTCGGCGACGAAATGCTCGCTCATGAGAAGCCAGCAGTCATGCCTTTCCTCGGGCGTCGCGGCGGCGTACCAGGTCGCCAGGTCCTGGGCCCGGCGGCCGCCCTCCACCTCGCTCACATGGCGGTCGATGATGGCCTGCAGCTCGCCCAGCACGCGGCGCAGCGCGCGCGGCGACAGCGCTTCGTTCCCTTGGCGCAGCGTGGCCTGGAGCCGCTCGGAGATCGGGCGGGCGGCGCC
>JAQGNJ010000284.1 GCA_028291885.1 Ramlibacter sp.
CCCCAATCAACCTTGCCGGCGGCAATGCCGGCGACATGCTCGCGCGCGCCTGCGCCCTCGGCCCGCTGCTGCGCGAGCACGCGCAGGACAACGAGAAGGCGGGCCGCCTCGCGCCCGAAGTCGTGCAGGCACTCGACGCCGCCGGCATGTTCGGCCTCTTCGCTCCGCGCTCGCTGGGCGGGGCCGAGCTGATGCCCAGCCAGGCCATCCCGGTGATCGAGGAGCTGGCGCGCAACGACGGCTCCAGTGCCTGGGTGGTGTTCGCCGTCTGCCTGTGCACGGGCGCGGCCGGCGCCTATCTCGGCCAGGGCGCGGTCGATGCGCTGTTCGCGCGCGGTGTGCCGATCACGGCCGGCCAGGGCATTCCCAACGGCCGGGCCTTCGTGGAGCCCGGCGGCTACCGCGTGCAGGGCCAGTGGAACTACGGCAGCGGCGTGCAGCACGCAAGCCACGTCCACACCGGCGCGATCGTGTACCTGCCCAACGGCTCTCCGCGGCTCGACGAGCACGGCGTCCCGGAGGTGCGGATCTTCTACGTGCCGCGCGAGCAGGTGCAGTTCGCCGGCAACTGGGACGTGGTGGGCCTTCGCGCCACCGGCAGCATCGACTACAGCCTGCCCGAAACCTTCGTGCCCGAGGAGTCCAGCTATGCCGCGCGCACCACGCGGCCGCTGCGGGGCGGCGCGCTGTACCGCATGGGCACGATCGGGCTTGGCGCGGCCGGCCACACGGCCTTCGCGCTCGGGGTCGCACGCCGCACGCTCGATGAACTCGCCGCGTTCGCCCGCACCAAGGTCGGCCGGCCCGGGATGCTGGGCGAGAGCGAGAGTTTCCTGGAAGGCTATGCGCAGTCCGAAGCCAGCCTGCGTGCCGCGAGGGCCCTGGTGCTCCAGACCTGGACCGAGGCCGAAGCGGCGCTCACGATCGACGAACCCCTGCCCACCCGCCAGATCACGCAGATCCGCCTGGCGCTGAACCACGCGACCTGGACTGCCGCCTCCGTTTGCGACTACGCGTACCGCGCCGCCGGCGGCGTGTCGCTGCGCAGCGGCCCCCTCCAGCGCTACTGGCGTGACATGCACGCCGGCACCCAGCACGTGACCTCCTCGCCGGCCATCCTGCGCGAATGCGGACGCGAACTGCTGGGCACTGCCGAGGGCAAGGTCTGGGCCTTCCTCGGCCTCGTCGACCGCCCCAGGGCCTGAACCCCCTTTTCTCTCAAGCAACATTCCACAAGGAGACTCCTCGATGTCCAACACCCTCCACGCCTCGCGCCGGTGGTTCACGATCGCCGCCGTCGCGGCCGGCCTGGGAATCGCCACGGCGGCGCCCGTCCTTGCCCAGGACAAGTACCCGGGCAAGCCGATCCGCTGGGTGGTCGGTTTCCCGGCCGGCGGCGGGTCCGACTTCCTGGCGCGCACCGTGGCCAACGCCATGTCCGAGCAGATGGGCCAGCCCATCGTCATCGACAACCGGCCCGGCGCCGGCGCCATGATCGGCGCGGATGTCGCCGCCCGCGCGCCCGCCGACGGCTACACGCTGTGGACCGGCGACATGGCCACGCTGGTGTTCAACCCCATGATCTACAGGAAGGTGCCGTACAAGGTCAGCGACTTCCAGCCCGTCGGCCTGATGGCACGCTTCAACATGGTGGTGACCACAGGAACGGCGACCGGCATCGACACGATGGCAGGCGCCGTGGAGGCGATGCGCAAGGAACCGGGCAAGTACAGCTATGGCTCGGTCGGGGCCGGCACGCCCCACCACTTCGTGATGGAGCTGTTCAAGAAATCCGCGGGCGTCGACGTCGTGCACGTGCCCTACCGCGGGCTCGCGCCCGTGGTGCAGGACCTGATCGGCGGACAGGTGCAGTTCGCTCCGATCGACACCGCCAGCGCGCAGGTGCATGTCAAGGCCGGCAAGCTCAAGGCGCTGGCAGTCACGTCGCGCGCACGCCTGCCGGCCTTCCCCCAGGTGCCGACGATGGCCGAACTCGGCTTCAAGGACGTGGAGATGTACGCGTGGCAGGGCCTGATGGTGCATGCCGACACGCCGCGCACTATCGTCGACCAGCTCGCCGTGAATCTGCACAAGGCGCTGCAGCGGCCCGACGTGAGGAAGGCGCTGGTGGACTACGGCCTGGAAATCACGCCCAGCTCGCCGCAGGAGCTCGGCTCGTACATCGACCAGCAGACGAAGTTCTGGGGCGAGATCGTCCGCGCAAGCGGCATCAAGCTGGACATGTGACCGGCCGGCCCGGGGCCCGCCTCCTGCCTCGCTACCATCTGCTTCCATGAAAAGAGCCGATCGCGCCGTGGACGAAGCAGAGCCCGACGAGCGGCTCGAGGGCGACCGCGAGCAGCAAGGTGTGCAGGCGCTGGAGACAGGCCTGCGCCTGCTGGAAGCCTTCGCCACGACGGCCGAGCCCATGCGGCTCACGGAAGTGGCGCTGGCCGCGGACATGCATCCGGCCAAGGCGCACCGCTACCTGGTGAGCTTCATCCGGCGCAACTACGTCATGCAGGCGGCGGACGGGCGCTACCAGCTCGGGCCTGCCGCAGTGAAGGTGGGGCTGTCGGCGGTCGCCCAGATGGACTATGTGCGGCTGGTGACGCCGCTCCTGACCGACCTGTCCGTCGCCCTGAACGAAACCGT
Organism: Ramlibacter sp.; assembly: GCA_028291885.1. GTDB lineage: Bacteria > Pseudomonadota > Gammaproteobacteria > Burkholderiales > Burkholderiaceae_C > Ramlibacter. The sequence continues at coordinate 2,656 of JAQGNJ010000284.1, forward strand.
CTTCGCCGCCGTCTGGAGCCCGGAGGGCCCGATGATCCTGCGGATCGCCGCACCGTGGCGCCCGGTGGCGGTGAATGTGCGCATTGGGGCGCTGCTCCCGATGCTCACGTCGGCGGTCGGCCGGGTCTTCACGACCTGGCATCCCGCGATGCTGACCCGTCCGTTGATCGAAGCCGAACTGGAGCAACTGGCCGCAGCCCGGCGCGGGCGCAAGGTCGCCGGCGGCGAGGTCGATGCCATCCGGGCCGAGGTGCTGGCCGCGGGGGTCGGGATCGTGCGTGGCGATTACGTCCCGGGCGTCAACTCGGTCTGCGCGCCGATCTTCGACTACCAGCACCAGCTGGTCGCGGCATTGGCGGTCGTCGGCCTCGAAGGAAGCCTGGGCGACAAGCAGCTGCAGGCCGCCGCGGTCCAGTTGCGTTCGGGCGCCGCCGAAATCTCCAGCCAGTTGGGCCACAAGCCCAGCACGGCGGTCCAGCTGCCGGATCCGCACGCCTGGGGATAGGCCCGCCATCGCAGCGCCACCAGAACGACTTTTCCATAGGAGACAACATGAACCTCTCGAGACGTACCCTGCTCAAATCCGCCGCGGCGGCTTCGTCGCTGATGGCGGGCCTGCCTGCCGCGCAGGCGCAAACGCTGGACGTGGCCCGCGTCTACGGCGGCTTCGCCGCGGGCGGTTCGGTCGACACCCTGTCGCGCCGGCTGGCCGAGAAGCTCGCGCCCGACTACGCCAAGGCCGTGCTGGTCGAGCCCAAGCCCGGCGCCGGCGGACAACTGGCGATCAGCACCACCAAGAGCAGCGCGCCCGACGGCCGCACCATGCTGGTCACGCCGATGTCGATGCTGGCCATCTATCCACACACCTTCCGCAAGCTGCCCTACGACCCGTTCACCGACCTCACGCCGGTCTCCGTCATCGCCAACTTCGAATTCGGTTTCGGCGTCGGCCCCGCGGTTCCGGCCGAAGTGAAGACGGTCCCGCAGTTCATGGCCTGGGCCAAGGCCAATCCGCAGAAGGCCAGCTTCGGCACGCCCGGCGCCGGTTCGTCCACCCACTTCATCGGCATCCTGCTGGGACGCGAAGGCGGCGTGGAGCTGACCCACGTGGGCTACCGCGGCTCGCAACCCGCCGTGCTCGACATGATGGGCGGGCAGCTGCCGGCCATTTCGGCGCCGCTGGGCGAGTTCCTGCCGCATCTGGCCGGCGGCAAGGTCCGCCTGCTCGGCACATCCGGTGCCAAGCGCAACGCGTTCACGGCCAACATCCCGACCTATGCGGAGCAAGGCTTCAAGAACATGGTGTTCGAGGAGCAGTTCTGCCTCTACCTGCCCCCTGGCGCCTCGCCCGCGGTGGTGGAACGCCTGCGCCGGGCCTCGGAGAAGGCCATGACCGCGCCCGAGGTGGCGGCCGCGCTGGCGACTTTTGCCATCGTGCCGGCGACGTCCACGCCGGCAGGCCTGGCTGCACTGCAGAAGGCCGAGCACGACCGCTGGGGTCCGGTGGTGCGCAGCATCGGTTTCACGGCCGACACCTGAAGCAAGCGCCGATCGCCACGAGACGAACAAGCAAGCAACAAGACCATGAAACTACTCAGATACGGCGCCCGCGGCCGGGAGCGCCCCGGCATGCTGGACCGGCAAGGCAAGATCCGCGACCTCTCCGCGCTGTTGCGCGACATCGACGGCAGCACGCTGGAGCGCGACACCCTCGCCGCCCTGCGTGCGCTCGACCCCGAGGCGCTGCCGCTGGTGAGCGCACCCGTGCGGCTGGGGGTCCCGTGGACCGGGATGAAGAAATTCATCGCCGTGGGCCTGAACTACCGCGCCCATGCCGCCGAAGCCGGCGTGCCGGTGCCGGACCAGCCCGTGCTCTTCCCCAAGTGGACCAGCTGCGTGAACGGCCCCGACGACGACGTCGTGATCCCCTACGAAGGCTGCAAGCTCGACTGGGAAGTCGAGCTGGGCATCGTGATCGGCGCCAGGGCGAGCAACGTGTCCGAGCAGGCGGCGCTGGATCACGTCGCCGGCTACTGCGTCGCCAACGACGTGTCCGACCGGCACTACCAGTTCGAAGGCGGCGCGGGCCAGTGGGGCAAGGGCAAGGGCTTCGACACCTTCGGCCCGGTCGGGCCCTACCTGGTCACGGCCGACGAGGTGCCGAACCCGCAGGCGCTCGACCTCTGGCTGAAGGTCGACGGCGAGACCATGCAGAACTCGAACACGGCCGACATGGTCTTCGACTGCGCCCACCTGGTCAGCCAATGCAGCCGGTTCATGACGCTGGAGCCCGGCGACCTGATCATCACCGGCACGCCGCAGGGGGTGGGCCTGGGCCTGAAGCCGCCGCGCTTCCTGCGCGCCGGCAACGTCGTCTCGCTGGGCATCAGCGGCCTGGGCCAGCAGACGCAGCGCATCGTCTCCGCTACAAGCGGGGCAGAGCAGCGATAGGCGCGCGACCAAAGAAAAAGCCTGCTATCGATCGGGATAGCAGGCTTTCGTGTCTGGCAAATGGTAGGACGTGCGGGATTCGAACCTGCGACCAACGGATTAAAAGTCCGCTGCTCTACCAACTGAGCTAACGTCCCACACGCCGCATTGCTGCGGCCTGTCGATTGCCGCATCGCTGCGGCTTTGCTTGACCGCATCGCTGCGGCCGTTTGCTGCTCTGGTGTGCAGCAAAGCCACTGATTATAGCGCGGTTGAAACCACTTTTCGGCTGGCGATGCGGTCCATCACCCATCCGGCGGCGCACAGGCCGAAGGTTGCCGTGACGCTGGCGGCGGAGCCGTAGCCATGGCAGTTGAGCGAGCCGTCGCCGTCGATCGCGCACGACGGATCGGGCGGCGCCACCGGCTCGCGGCTGAAGACGCAGGTGACGCCGATCTTGCCGCCTTCCTTCGGCGCGCCGTGGTGCTTGCGAAGCTGGTAGCGCAGCTGCGCCAGCAGCGGGTCGTGCGTCGTGCTGGCGAGATCGTCGACGTCGACCTTGTGCGCCAGCCGCTTGCCGCCCGCGGCGCCGACGCTGACGAACAGCGCCTTCTCGCGCCGCGCCCATGCGGCCATCGCCACCTTGGCCCTGACCTGGTCGCAGGCGTCGATCACCGCGGTCACGCCGGCAGGCAGCAGCGCCGGCCAGTTCTGCGGCTCGACGAATTCCTCGATGCCGTTGACGCGGCACACCGGGTTGATCTGCGCGATGCGTTCGGCCATGGCTTGCACCTTGGCCTGGCCGATGGTGCTGGCAAGCGCATGGACCTGGCGGTTGATGTTGGATTCGGCGACGTGGTCCAGGTCGATCAGCGTGAGCTCGCCGACGCCGCTGCGGGCCAGCGCCTCCGCCGCCCACGAGCCGACGCCGCCGATGCCGGCAACCGCGACATGCGCGCCGCGGATCGCCCTCGCCCCCTGGACGCCATACAGCCGCTCCAGGCCGCCGAAGCGCCGCTGCAGGTCGGCCGCCTCGTCGAGGTGGGTCATTGCATGGCTCCGGGCAGCCCGGCTCAGCGCAGCCGCGCCAGCCGCTCGCGCGCTGCGTTGGCGGCTTCGGACTGCGGATAGGTGCGCGTCAGTTCCTCGAGCGTGCGGCGGGCGCCGGGGTTGTCCTTCAGCTCGATCTGGCAGTTGGCGATCGACAGCAGCGCCTCGGGCGCGCGGGCATGCTCCGGCGCCTGGGCCAGCAGCGCGCGGAAGTTGGCGATGGCGCCGCGGTAGTCGCGGTTGGCGTACTGCGCGTTGCCCAGCCAGAACAGCGACGTCGGGCGGTAGCCAGTCTGCGGATAGCGGCGCAGGAACTCGGTGAAGGCGGTCTGCGAGGCCGGGAAGTCGCCGCGCCGGAAGATCGCGAGCGAAGCCTCGAAGTCGCGGGTTTCCGCCGGATCCGCGGTGAAGTCGCGTCCGTCCAGCGACACCTTCGCCGGCTCGAACTTGCGCAGCCGCTCCTCCACGCCCAGCGCGATGTCCTTCTGGCTGCGCTGCACCTCGGACAGGTCGCGCGCGATCTGCTCGTTCTG
>JAQGNJ010000295.1 GCA_028291885.1 Ramlibacter sp.
CCGAGATCAGCGACGCGGCGACGATGACGTCGGCGATGTAGGTCGGCACGCCCATCGCGCGGCTCATGCTGTCGGCGCCCACCAGCACGCCGGCGACGAAGATGGCGGCGGCCACCACGGCCAGCGGATGCAGCGCCGCCAGCATCGCGATGACGATGCCGGTGTAGCCATAGCCAGGCGACATGTCGAGCGTCAGGTAGCCGGTGCGGCCGGCGACTTCCACGGCACCGGCCAGGCCCGCGAGCGCGCCCGAGAGCAGGGCCACCATCACCACGGTGCGCGTGACCGGGACGCCGGCGAAAGCGGCGGCCCGGGCGTTGGCGCCGGTGGCGCGGATCTCGAAGCCCGGGAGCGTGTACTTGAAGAAGGCCCAGAACAGGGCCGCGAGCCCCACGCCCGCGAGCAGCCCGGTGTGGACGCGCGTGCCGGTCACGAGCTTGCTCAACTCCAGGTCCGGGACCAGGGCGACGCTTTGCGGCCAGCCCATCGCGGTCGGGTCCTTCATCGCTCCATCGAGCAGGGCGGAGACGCCCAGCAGCACGATGAAATTGAGCAGCAGCGTGGTGACCACCTCGTCCACGCCCAGCCTGGCCTTCATCAGCGCGGGGCCGAGCAGAAGGAGCGCGCCGGCCAGCGCCGCCGCGGCGAGCATCAGGACGAAGAGCAGTGCGGGCGGCAGGTCGAAGCCGCTGCCGCCGTGCATGCCGCCGACCGCGACCGCCGCGAGTGCGCCGGCATAGAGCTGGCCCTCGGCCCCGATGTTGAACAGGCGCGCCTTGAAGGCGACGGTGACGGCCAGGCCGGTGAGGATGAGGGGCGTGGCGCGGGTCAGCGTTTCGCTCCACGCGAAGACGGAGCCGAATCCGCCTCGCAGCAAGGCCGCCCAGGTGGGAAGGATGGGCGCGCCGGCCCAGAGGACCAGGAGGGAGGTCACGAGCAGCGTGAAGGCGACCGCGGCGATGGGGGCGAGCAGCAGGGCCAGTGGAGAGACTTCGGTGCGTTTTTCCAGTCTCATGGCGTGCCCCTCACCCCAGCCCTCTCCCCGGCGGGGAGAGGGAGCAAGAGAGGGGGAGCGAGTCTGGATTGCTCCCTCTCCCTCCGGGAGAGGGCTGGGGTGAGGGCAGGCCCGTTCATACCCCGGCCCCCGCCATCGCCAAGCCGATCGCCTCGCGCGACCACTGCGTCGCCTCGCGCGCCTCCGTCAATTTCCCCGCATGAATCACCGCAATCCGATCGCCCAATGCCAACACCTCGTCCAGATCATCGGAAATCAGCAACACCGCCGCGCCGGCGTCCCGGGCCGCGACCAGCTGCTGCTGCACATAAGCCACCGCGCCGATGTCCAACCCCCAGGTCGGCTGGTGGGCCACGATCAGCCGCGGCGTGCGGCCGTCCGGCGCGAGCAGCGCCCGCCCCAGGATCAGCTTTTGCATGTTGCCGCCCGACAGCGCCCGGGCCGGCGTCAGCCAGCCGCCGCCGCGCACGTCGAAGACTTCCAGGATTCGCTGCGCATGCTGCCGCGCGGCGCGTCGGCGCACCCACAGGCCGCGCGAGAAACTCGTTCGCAGCCGCTCGGAAACGGCGTTCTCCCACACCGGAAGATCGCCGACGACGCCGACGCCATGCCGGTCCTCCGGGATGCGGGCAACGCCGCGATCGACCAGCCACGCCGGGTCGGCACGCAGCGGAGCATCCAGCAGCGTCAGCTTGCCGGCACTCGCCGCCAGCGTGCCGCACAGCAGCGCCGCCAGCGAGAGCTGGCCATTGCCGGAGACGCCCGCGATGGCTGTGATCTCGCCGGCGCGCAGCGACAGCGAGACCTGATCCAGCTTCTCGCGTCCGGCGCCGGCGCTCACGCTTTCGAGCACGCACACGGCATCACCGACCGATTGCGCCGGCCTGCGCTGCGGCGCCGCCACGGCCTGGCCGACCATCCATTGCGCGAGCTGCGCCTGCGTCGTCTGCGCCGTTTCAGCCTGGGCGACGAGGCGCCCCGCGCGCAGCACTGCGACGCGATGCGACACCCGCAGCACCTCGCCAAGCTTGTGGCTGATGAAGATGATCGACAGGCCCTGCGCAACCATCTGTCCCAGCGTGTGGAACAGCGCCTGCGCTTCCTGCGGCGTCAGCACCGCCGTCGGTTCGTCGAGGATCAGGATGCGGGCGCCGCGGTACAGCGCCTTGAGGATCTCCACCCGTTGCCGCTCGCCGACCGACAGGCTGCCGACACGCGCGTCCGGCTGCACCGCCAGGCCGAAGCGTCCCGCCACCTCCAGCAGGCGTGCCCGCGCCGCGTCACGCCGGGTGAAGGGCTGCCACAGCGTTTCGCTGCCAAGCATCGCGTTGTCCAGCACCGTGAGGTTGTCGGCCAGCGTGAAGTGCTGGTGCACCATGCCGATGCCGGCCGCCAGCGCGGCGCGCGGATTGCCGGGCGGCAGCGGCTGGCCGGACACCTCGATCGTCCCCTCGTCCGCCGTGTAGTGGCCGAACAGGATCGAAACGAGCGTCGACTTGCCCGCGCCGTTCTCGCCGAGCAGCGCCAGCACCTCGCCGGCATGGAGCTCGAGCGAGATGGAATCGTTGGCGACGAGATTGCCGAATTTCTTGGTGATGCCGGTGAGGCGCAGGACGGGTGAGGGCATCGATCGATTCAAGGACAAAACATCCGCACGCAGAGGACGCGACGGATATTGTCCGGATTATTTCCATTCGCGAAGGAACGACAGCAGAACGCGGGCCGAATTATCGGCGGCGATGCCCATGAAGGTGCCCATCTCGTTCTCGCCTTCGCCGCCACCGGCCAGGTCGCTGAGCGAGCGGAAGGCGATCCACGGCACGCCATTGCTGTAGGCGACGTGGCCGACGGCCGCGGTTTCCATGTCCAGCACATTGGCCTGGAAGGTGTCGAACGTGTATTCGCGCAAGGCCTTGTTGTCCATGAAGGCCTGGCCCGAGACGCCGTTTCCGCCGACCACCAGTTGCGGCTTGCGCGAAAGGCACTTGCCGGCCGTGCAGCTTTCCAGGTCGACGTCGCGGATGCGGCGCGCCGCGTCCAGCATCCCCGGGTCGGTTTCGAACCAGAACTTGCGCGTGACCTGGGGCTGCGCCGCCGTCCGCACTTCCACCGGCCGCGGATGCAGCATGCCGAAGTTCGGCAGCGTGGCGTCCTTGACGAAGGGCGGCGCGCTGAATTTGCCGGGCGCCGTTTCGCGCGCCATCAGCACCTCCAGGTACTGGCCCCACTGCGCGGGCACGGTGACGTCGCCGACATGCAGCTGCGGATTGACGCCGCCGGCGATGCCGCTGAACACGATGTGGCTGACCTTGAACCGGTCCAGCGCCAGCTGCGTGGTCATCGCCGCGTTCACCATGCTCACGCCCGAGAGGAACATCACGACCGGCTTGCCTTCCAGCGTGCCGGTACTGAACTCGATGCCGTTCACGCTCTGGCGGCGCGCGTTCTTCAACCGGGCCGACAGCAGCGTGAGCTCCGGCTGGAAGGCCGAGATCACCGCGATGCGCGGCGTCTCGTCCAGCCGCAGCGCGCCCGCAGGCGGCAGGCCGGCGCAGCCTGCCAGCGCCGCCGCGACTGCGCAGCCGGCGAGCAGGAAGCGCCAGGACTTCATTTCGCGGCGCCCGTCGAACGCGGCTGGCTGTCGTCGACCTTGACCGGGAACTTGCCTTCCAGCATCGCCTTTTCCCGGGCCCTGACCTTGGCCACGATCTCGGCCGGCACCTTCTTGTCGAAGGTCCCCAGCGGCGCCAGCTCCGAGCCCTTGTGCTTCATCATCGAGTACTGGCTGTAGTCCTCGGCCGTCACCTTGCCGCTCTTGACCGTCTTCAAGGCCTGGTCGATGGTCGGCTCCATGTTCCACAGCGCCGACGAGACCACCGTGTCCGGATACTTGTCCTGGGTGTTGATCACGTTGCCGATGGCCAGCTTGCCCTTTTCCTTGGCGGCGTCCGAGACACCGAAGCGCTCGGCGTACAGCACGTCGGCGCCCTTGTCGACCATCGCGAAGGCCGCTTCCTTGGCCTTGGGCGGGTCGAACCAGCTGTTGATGAAGCTGACGGTGAATTCCACCTTGGGATTGGTTTCCCTGGCGCCGGCCATGAAGGCGTGCATCAGGCGGTTCACTTCGGGGATCGGGAAGCCGCCGACCATGCCGATCTTGTTGGTCTTGGTGACGCCGCCGGCCACCATGCCCGACAGGTAGGCCGGCTCCTGGATGTAGTTGTCGAAGACGCTGAAGTTGGGCGCCTGCGGCTTGCCAGACGACCCCATCAGGAAGGCGATCTTCGGGAAGTCCCTGGCCACCTTGCGCGCCGCGGCTTCGACGGCGAAGGACTCGCCGACGATCAGCTGGTTGCCGCCGTTGGCGTACTCGCGCATCACGCGCTCGTAGTCGGCGTTGGAGACGTTTTCGCTGGCCTTGTATTCGATCTCGCCGCGCGCCTCGGCCGCCTTCAGCGCCTTGTGGACGCGGCTGACCCATTGCTGCTCGAAGGGCACGGTGTAGATGGCGGCCACCTTGAGCCTGGCTTGCGCCAGCGACAGGCCGGGAACGGCTGCAGCCATCGCGGCGGCGGCCAGGGTGATCAGTTGACGGCGCTGGAGCCTGGACAGGGACATGGGCTTCTCCTCGTGGTGGGTTTATTGGAAAGGGGCAATTCTGCTGCAAGCGTCGTGCCAGCCGGGCAGTGCGTCAATCTGGTTAGCCCGGGTGCCTAGAGATCAAACATCCGCTGCGCCAGCCACCAGCTGGCCAGCGCCGCGACGACCAGCGAGCCGGCCTGGAGCACGCCGACCTGGTAGAACCGCGTCTTCCTGAGGCCGAAGGCGATCGGCAGGAACACGGCGACGATGGCCAGCTGGCCGACCTCGACGCCGAGGTTGAAGCCCACCAGCGCCAGCACCAGTGCGCCCTGCGGCAGGCCCAGGTCCGCCAGCACGGAGGCGAAGCCGAAGCCGTGCAGCAGGCCGAAGCAGAAGGCCATGACCCAGCGCCTGCCCTCGATCGTTCCACGCAGGTTGTTCAGTGCCGCCAACACCACCGAAGCCGCGATCGCCGATTCGACCAGCCGCGAGGGCAGGCTGATCACCTGCAAGGCCGCGAGGCTGAGGGTGATCGAGTGGGCCAGCGTGAAAGCCGTCACCACCTTCACCACTTCCTTGAGCGCACCGGACAGGCGCGGCGCGCCGTCCCACCGGCGCTCCCGCCGCACCAGCACGGCCGGCAGCAGCAGCGCCAGCAGGAACAGGATGTGGTCGTAGCCGATCCAGATGTGCCAGACGCCGTCGGCCAGGTACTGGCGCAGCGTCTGCCAGGCGCCGGTGGGCTGCAGCGCCAGGGTCTGCTGCGCCGATTCCGTGCCGAAGACCAGCGCCTGCGCCGCGGCGCCGCCCGGCGCCACCCACTGCACCAGGCCGCGGTGCGAGGGATCGACGTCGAAGAACAGCGAATAGCGCGCCTTCAGGCCGGCGTCCAGGCTGGCGCAGCGGGCGGCCAGGCTGAGCACCGCATAGGTGCCGTCGCTGTGCCGATCGAGCTGCAGCGGCGCCGTCGTTTCCCAGGCGCACTGCTTGTCGCCGCTGGAGAGCTGCAGGTTCTGCGTCGCCAGTCGCGTGATGTCGGCGCCGCGCTGTCGCACCTCGCCCCAGTTCAGTTCGCCGTTGCTGTCGCGATCGAGCTGCAGCACGTAGTCCAGGTCGCGCAAGGCGATGTCCCAGCGGACGGTGATGTCGCCGTTGCCTTCCCCGGACCGCAGCGTGAGATAGCTGTCGCTGGGTTTGTGGGCGAGGGCGGCGGACGCCAGGAGCAGCGTGAGGAGGAAGGCGAGCCAGCGCTTCATCGCGTGGCTCCCTGCGCCGCCAGCTGCGCGGCCAGTTTCGCCAGGCGCGGGTCCTCGTAGCGGCTGCTGCGAAGCCAGTCCAGCGCCGGTTGCGCCGCCTTCGCGTCGTTCGCTTCCAGGGCGGAGCGCATCAGGATCTCGGCGTCGCGCGGCTCCTTCTGCACCGTGTAGTTGCGCACCGCCAGCGCCACGGCCTGTTTCGGCCGGCGCTCGAGGTCCAGCTCGAAGCGCGCTGCCTCCTGTTCGTGCAAGCGGTCGCCGCGCTGGCCCGCGGCCTGGAAGCGATCGCGCAACTGCGCGGCCCAGCCGGCGGCGCGCGGATCCTTCAGCGCCGCGCCGGCCAGCGCCAGCCGCAGCAGCAGCACGTCCGAGCGCTCCCAGCCGGCCAGCAGCTTCACCGTTTCGGCGGGCCGGCCATGTTCCAGCAGGAAGTCGGCATAGGCGCCGAGCAGGAACTGGTCGTTGATGCCCAGGCCCAGCGCCGAGCGGAAATGCACCTCGGCCTCGTCGGGCTTTTGCAGGCGCAGCGCCATTTCTGCCAGCCGGGTGTGGGCCCAGATCCGCAGGCCGGGGTCCGCGCC
>JAQGNJ010000107.1 GCA_028291885.1 Ramlibacter sp.
TGCCGCTGGAAGCGATCTGCTACAGCGGCTGCCTGGCCGAGAACCGGCTGCGGATGGAACTGGCGCCCGGCAGCGAGCTGATCGGCTGGGACGTGACGGCGCTGGGCCTGCCCGAATCGGGTTTGCCCTTCGAGCGCGGCCGCCTGCTGCAGCACCTGGAGCTTCCGGGCCACTGGCTGGAGCGGGGCCGCATCGACTCGGCCGACAGCAGGTTGATGGACGGGCCGCTAGGCCTGGCGGGCCGGCGCTGCCTCGCCACCTTGTTCCTCGCCTGCGGCTCGGATCTGTCGCGCCCGCGGCGTGAGCAGGCGCTCGCTCTGGCGCGAGAGGTGATACAGGCTCATCCGCTGGCAGCCACTGCCGGGGCGACGGCGCCGGGCGGCCGGGTCATCGCGGTGCGTGTGCTGGCGCCCCTGGTCGAGCCGGCCATCGCCCTGCTCAAGGCGGTGCGCGCCTCCTGGCGCCATTCCCTCTGGGAGCTGCCTGCCACCGTTCCGCGCACCTGGGCCTTGTAGTCCCCGGCCCTGCAAGCCCTGTCCTACGGTGCGACGGGCCCATGGGTGGCCCATTCGCGGTGTGCTCTCCGGCACGGCCGGGCTCATCTTGTTCCTAGTATTGCGTCATTCAATCCAGTTCCAGGAGTTCCACCATGACTGCAAAAGATTCCGTCCACTCGCGCAAGAGCCTCCTGTCCTTCGGCGTGGCCGCCCTGCTGGCCGTGACCGCAGCCACGGCGCAGGTCGCCACCGGCACCACCGGCATCGACGCTTCCGGCAGCTACCAGCAGGAAGTGAACGCCTGCATGACCGGCAAGACACAGCAAGACCAGGCCACCTGCCTGCGCGAAGCCCGCAACGCCCAGGCCGACAAGAAGCGCGGCGTCCTGGACAACGCCGGCGCCCAGTTCGACGCCAACGCAACCGCCCGCTGCGCTGTGCTGACGGGCGAAGACAAGGCCGCTTGCCAGGCCCGCGTGATGGGCTACGGCAACACCACCGGCAGCGTCGCGGAAGGCGGCGTGCTGCGTGAAGTGGAAACTGTCGTGATGCCCGCCGGCCAGAGCTCGGTCACCATCGAGCCCAAGACCTCCGACCCGGTCGTCCTGGTGCCGGCACGCTGAGCGATGTCCCACCCCGAACAAGGCGGGCTTCGGCCCGCTTCGTTTTTGGGGCAGCCGATTGGATGCAAGCGCTTGTCCTACACGGCCGGCGCGGCGCGGCAATAAGCTTGCGATGAAGCAAAAAGCAGGAGAGATTCGATGAACCCAGACATCAACGACGTCAAGACCGGCAGGAACCGCGGCCCCGCCGATACCAGCGAGCGGCCGCGCGACGACGTCAACGACGCCCAGCCCTATTCGAACCGCGGCCCGGAGGACAAGTCCACCGAGCCGCGAGGATACGAGGAAGCCAGCGAAGGAGACCGGGGCGATCTCTCCGGCCGCAACCTGGAGCAGCTGGAAGAGGCCAAGACCCGGCCCGAGGACAGGCGCTGATCAGAACACGCCGAACAGCATCAGCAGCAGGACGATACTGAGCGGGACGCCGAGAAGCCAGAGAATGACGGGCATATGAATCTCCTTGGTGGTTGATGGCTTCACGATAAGCCGCAACCCCATGCCCGCTTGCCGGGCAGCAACCCCAAAGCCGGTAGGCAGCGGTCCAGCCAGCGGTAGGGCCGGTGCCTACAGCTGTTCAGATCGCCACGAGCTTGCGCACACCCTGCGCCTCCATGTCCTTGCCCTTGCCGCGCGCGATGAACTCGCCGCGCTGCATCACCAGATAGTCGTCCGCCAGCTCCTGGGCGAAATCGTAGTACTGCTCCACCAGCACGATCGCCATCCGCCGGCCGTTCAGGCCGGTGTCGGCCAGCATGCGGATGACGCGGGCTATGTCCTTGATGATGCTGGGCTGGATGCCCTCGGTCGGTTCGTCGAGGATCAGCAGCCGGGGCTGCGCCGCCAGCGCTCGCGCGATCGCCAGCTGCTGTTGCTGTCCGCCCGAGAGGTCGCCGCCCCGCCGTCCGAGCATCTGCTTGAGCACCGGGAAGAGGTCGAACAGCTCCGGCGGCACCGGCGTGCCGGCCGGCTTGTACGCCAGGCCCATGCGCAGGTTTTCCTCCACCGTGAGCCGGGCGAAGATCTCGCGTCCCTGCGGCACGAAGCCGATGCCGGCGCGGGCCCGCTCGTAGGGCGTCGCCTTGTCGATGCGCCGGCCTTCGAATTCGATCGTCCCGGTGCGGATCGGCACCAGGCCCAACAGCGATTTCAGCAGCGTCGTCTTGCCAACACCGTTTCGCCCCAGCAGCACCGTCACCTTGCCCTCGTGCGCCTCCAGGCTCACGTTGCGCAGGATGTGCGAGCCGCCGTAGTACTGGTTGATGTTCTTGACGTTCAGCATTTTTAAATCGGTTCCCGGTATTCAACGACCAAGGTAAACCTCGATGACGCGCTCGTCGTTCTGGACCTGGTCCAGCGTGCCCTGGGCGAGGACGGAGCCTTCGGACAGGACGGTGACGATCTCGGAGATGGAGCGGATGAAACTCATGTCGTGCTCCACCACCATCAGGGAATGCTTGCCCTTCAGACTCAGGAACAACTCGGCGGTGCGGGCGGTTTCCTCGTCGGTCATGCCGGCGACCGGCTCGTCCAGCAACAGCAGCTTGGGGTCCTGCATCAGCAACATGCCGATCTCCAGCCACTGCTTCTGGCCATGGCTCAAGTTGCCCGCAAGGCGCGTCATGCCGTCGGACAGCTGGATGGTCTCCAGCACCTCGGCCAGGCGGTCGCGGTGGGCGGAATCGAGGCGGAAGAACATCGACGAGGAAACGCCCTTGTCGGTCTTGAGCGCCAGCTCCAGGTTCTCGAACACCGTGAGCTGCTCGAAGACCGTCGGCTTCTGGAACTTGCGGCCGATGCCCATCTGGGCGATCTGCGGCTCCGTATAGCGCAGCAGGTCGATGGTGCTGCCGAAGAAGACCGTGCCCTCGTCGGGCCGGGTCTTGCCGGTGATGATGTCCATCATCGTGGTCTTGCCGGCGCCGTTGGGACCGATGATGCAGCGCAGCTCGCCGGGCGCGATGTCCAGCGACAGCTTGTCGATCGCCTTGAAGCCGTCGAAGCTCACGCTCACGTCCTCGAGATAGAGGATGCGGCCATGGGTGACGTCGACCTCCGCGCCCGTCGCCAGCCGGCCGAAGCCGGCTTCGCGGCCTCCGGACTCGGTGCGGCCGACGTTCTTCCTCTGCGAGTAGGCGGAGACTCGGCGCGAGCCTTCGTCCAGCAGGTCCGGCGTCATTTCGCGCGCTCCCTGAACTTCTTCAGCAAGCCGGCGACGCCACTCGGCTTGCTCAGCAAGCCGACGATCCCATGCGGCAGGAACAGCGTGACGGCGATGAACAGCGCGCCCAGGAAGTAGAGCCAGAACTCGGGCGCCGCCACCGTCAGCCAGCTCTTGGCGCCGTTGACGATGAAGGCGCCGACGATCGGGCCGATCAGCGTCGCGCGGCCGCCGACCGCGGCCCAGACGGCGATCTCGATCGAGTTGGCCGGACTCATCTCGCCGGGGTTGATGATGCCGACCTGCGGCACGTAGAGCGCGCCGGCCACGCCGCACATGATGGCGGAGATGGTCCAGATGGTGAGCTTGTAGCCGACGGGGTTGTAGCCGGAGAACATGACACGCGTTTCCGCATCGCGGATCGCCTGCAGCACCCGGCCGAACTTGCTGGCGACCA
>JAQGNJ010000316.1 GCA_028291885.1 Ramlibacter sp.
TTGCGGTCGTCGCCGCGCCCGAGGTGCGCCGGCCGCCCTCGCGCAATGCGGACAAGCAGGCGCAAGCTACTGCGGCTCCAGCCATGCAGGCAGCGCCGACCGTCGCTGCGCCTGCGATCGCCGCGGCATCCGCCGCTGCCGTGGCTTCACCACCGCCGCAGGCCGTCGCGGCCGACCGCATCTATTCGCTGCGCGAGCTGCCGCCCGACGTGCAGCAGGCGCTGCCCAAGTTCACGGTCAGCGGCGGCGTCTACTCGGAGAACGTGGCGCAGCGCCTGCTGGTCGTGAACGGCCAGGTGTTCAACGAAGGCAGCGAGATCGCGCCCGGTGTCGTGCTCGAGCAGATCCGCGCGCGCGTCGCGCTGCTGAAGTTCCGTGGCGTGCGGATTTTGCAGCCTTACTGAAGCCATGAAGCCGACGCCGCCTGCCTGCACGCCGCGTCACGCCGCCGCACTGCTGTTCGCGGCGGCCCTGCTGGCGCCGTTCGCGGCCGCGGCCGACGAAGCCATGTGGAAGCTGCTCCAGGCCGGCGGCCAGGTCGTCATGATCCGCCACGCCGTGACCGATCCCGGAGTCGGCGATCCCGAGGGGATGCGGCTGGAGGACTGCGCCACGCAACGCAGCCTGAGCGCGCAAGGCCGCGCGCACGCTGCGCGCATCGGCGTGGCCTGGCGTGCGCGCGCAGTCGCGGTTGGGCGCGTGCTCTCGAGCCCCTGGTGCCGCTGCCTCGAGACGGCGCGGCTGGCGTTCACTGCGCCGCCGCCGGCGACGCCGGCGCTGGGCAATCTCTTCGGCCGCCGCGATGCCGAGGCGAAGCAGCTGGCGCAGATGAAGCTGCTGGTGGCCGAAAAGCCCGCGCGCGGCAACACCGTAATGGTGTCGCACGGCTCGACGATCCACGCGCTGACCGGCGTGTCGCCCGGCACCGGTGAGATGGTGGTGCTGACGCCGCAGGACGGCGGGCGCTTTCGTCTCGCGGGCCGCGTCGCGGTCGACTGACCCGAACATCCGCTTACGGCGCGACGCGGACTAAGTCGCTTTCCCACCCCGTCGCGTAGGTACGGAACAACGCCATTGGTTACTTAACTTGCGTGGTCGGGTGAACATGTAATAGGTCTGGTCCGTAGCATCGGCGACTCTCCAACCCACCAGAGGACCTCTCCATGGCAACACCGTTCTTCAACAAGAAGGAAGATCCCTTCCAGCAGCGCAGCGTGAATCCGAACGCCGCGGCCCTCGCGGCGGCGCAAGTCGCCGCTCCCGCGCCTGCCGCCGCCGCGGCGAGCCAGCCGGCGCCGCTGTCGAAGGAAGCCGAGAGCAAGCTGACGGTGGGCCCGAACATCAAGCTCAAGGGCGTCGAGATCACCGACTGCGACACGCTGGTGGTCGAGGGCTCGGTCGAGGCCACGATGGATTCGCGCGTGATCCAGATCTCCGAACGCGGCTCGTTCAAGGGATCGGCCGAGATCGACATCGCCGAGATCCGCGGCGAATTCGACGGCACGCTGACGGTGCGCCAGAAGCTGGTGATCTATTCCACCGGCAAGGTCACCGGCAAGATCCGCTACGGCAAGGTCGTGATCGAGGAGGGCGGCCAGCTGTCCGGCGAGATCGAATTCGGCACGGCGCAGGCGCGGCTACCGATCACCGCCGTGCGGCCCGGGCTCCACGTGCATTCCACGGCTGTTTGAACACGGGGGCAAGGACGCAGGGGACGCAATGCGTCCCGCCAGTCCGCTCCCGCTTTCGCTTCAGACAGCAGTCTTGTGGCGGGCGATGCAGGTGTCGAGCACCTCGTCGTGATCGCGCTGCCACCAGTTGCCGGTGGAGAAGATCTCGACTTCGCTGAAGCCGGCGAAGCCCTGGTCTTCCACCCAGCGGCGGATCTTGGCGATCTCGATCACGCCGTCGCCCATCATCCCGCGGTCGTTCAGCAGGTCGGCCGTCGGCGTGAGCCAGTCGCAGACGTGGAAGGCCAGCAGGCGCTCCTTGCCGGCCCGGGCGATCTGCGACTGCAGCTTCGGGTCCCACCACACGTGATAGACGTCCACCGCGACGCCCAGCGCGCCCGTGCGACCCGGGTCGAGCTCGTCGCACACATCGAGCGCCTGCTCCATCGTGTTGATGCAGGCGCGGTCGGCCGCGTACATCGGGTGCAGCGGCTCGATGGCCAGCGGCATCCCGACCGAGCGCGCGTACTCCAGCGCCTGGGCGATCCCGTCCGTCACCTGGCTGCGCGACAGCGCAATGTCCTTGTGCGCGGCCTTGCCGGCGAGCGCGCCCGGCAGCCCCCCCACCACCAGCACCAGGCAGGCGGCGTTCAGTTCGCGTGCTTCGTCGATCGCGCGCCGGTTGTCGTCGCGCGCGGCCTTCAGGCCCGCGGCATCGGCCGCCGGGAACATGCCGCCGCGGCAATAGCCAGAAAGGGACAGGCCATGCTGCTTCACCAGCCGGGACACCTGCGCCAGTCCGGCGGCGGTCACTTGATCGCGCCAGGGCGAGATCGCCCGGATGCCGCGGCGAGCGCAGGCTTCGATGATGACCGGCAGCGGCAGGTCGGTTCCATTCGATTTGCGGATCGTCGCCGTGTTGATCGAAAGCCAGTGGTGGTCTTGGGAAAAGTCGCGCATGGTCAAATTTGTGGGTGCGTCGTCTATTCGATGCCGTGCAGCGCCAGCAGCGTTTTCATCCGCCGCAGCGCGAGCTCCGGTTGCTCCAGCAGGTTGGCCGCGTCGGCCAGCCGGAACAACTCGGCCAGGTGCGGCAGCGAGCGCGTGCTCTGCTGGCCGCCGACCATCGTGAAGTGGCTCTGGTGGCCATTCAGCCACGCCATGAAAACGACGCCGGTCTTGTAGAAGCGGGTCGGCGCGGCAAAGATGTGGCGCGACAGCGGCACCGTCGGTCCCAGGATGGCGTGGAATTTCTCCACGTTGCCCTGCGCGAGTTCGCCCAGGGCGGCGCTGGCCGCCGGTGCGATGGCGTCGAAGATGCCGAGCAGGGCGTCGCTCCTGCCGTGCGTCGCTTCGCGGCCGAAGCCGTCGCCGGCGATCAGTTGCGCATAGTTGAAGTCGTCGCCCGTGTACATCCGCACGCCCGGAGGCAGGCGGCGCCGCATCGCGATCTCCTTGTCCTTGTCCAGCAGCGAGATCTTGATGCCGTCGACCTTGTCGGGATGGGCCGCGATGATGCCCAGCGCCGTGTCCATCGCGGCGTCGATGTCCTTCGTTCCCCAGTAACCCGCAAGGGCGGGGTCGAACATGTCGCCCAGCCAGTGCAGCACGACCGGCTGCTTGGCTTGCGACAGGATGCGGTCGTAGACGCGCTCGTAATCGGCCGGGCTCTTCGCCACGCGGGCCAGGGCGCGGCTGGCCATCACGATCAGCTTGCCGCCCAGCTTTTCGATGGCGGCCATCTGCTCTTCGTAGCCGGCGACGACCTGGTCGACGGTCTTCACGTCTTCGAGCACCAGGTGGTCGGTGCCGCAGCCGGAGGCGACCAAGGCGCCCGGCACGTCCTTTGCGGCGTCGAGCGAGCGGCGGATCAGCTCCAGGGAGGTCGGCCAGTCCAGGCCCATGCCGCGCTGCGCCGTGTCCATGGCTTCGGCCACGCCCAGCCCCAGCGACCAGAGCCGCTGGCGATAGGCGATGGTCGCGTCCCAGTCGACCGCGCATTGCAGCCACGGATCGATCGC
Organism: Ramlibacter sp.; assembly: GCA_028291885.1. Lineage (GTDB taxonomy): Bacteria > Pseudomonadota > Gammaproteobacteria > Burkholderiales > Burkholderiaceae_C > Ramlibacter. The sequence goes on from JAQGNJ010000316.1 coordinate 3,692, forward strand.
CGCCCGCGGGTTCGCAACCACGTGGGCGGCGGAGTACGCGATGCGGTTGAACCTGACGCCTGGTGCGGGCTTCACCGGCGAGGCGCCGCGCAGCGTGTACGCCTGCAGCGTGCCGCCGGCGGAAGGCCCGTTCGACGAGCTCAGGACCGGAAGTTGCAGCGTGAGTGCCATGGCAGTGCTCAGACCTTCAGCGCCGGCACGTCGACCCAGCGCCGCTCTTTCCAGCTTTGCAGCGCGGCCTCGACCAGCTGCACGCCCTTGGCGCCTTCCGGCAGGGTCCAGCGATAGGGCTCGTTTTCCACCACGTGGCGGATGAAATGCTCCCACTGGATCTTGAAGCCGTTGTCGTAGAACTGGGAGTCCGGCACTTCCTGCCACTGGTCGAAGAAGTTCATCGTCTGCTTCACGTCCGGGTTCCACACCGGGCGCGGCGTCGTGACGCGGCTCTGCGCGCGACATTCCTGCAGGCCGGCGACGGCGGAACCGTGCGTGCCGTCGACGTGGAAGGTGACGAGGTCGTCGCGCCGGACGCGCGTGGCCCACGACATGTTCATCTGCGCGATCACCGGCTCACCGTTGTGGCCGACCAGTTCGGCCGTCGCATAGGCCGCGTCATCGGCCGTCGCCTTGTAGGGCTTGCCCTCTTCGTCCCAGCGCTGCGGGATGTGGGTCGCGCCGATGCAGGAGATGGACTTGACCTCGCCGAACAGGTTGTCCAGCACATAGCGCCAGTGGCACATCATGTCCAGGATCATGCCGCCGCCGTCCTCGGTGCGGTAGTTCCACGACGGGCGCTGGATCGGCTGCAGGTCGCCTTCGAACACCCAGTATCCGAACTCCAGGCGCACCGACAGCATCTTGCCGAAGAAGCCCGCGCGCCGAAGCATGTCGAGCTTGCGCAGGCCGGGCAGGAACAGCTTGTCCTGGACCGCGCCGTGCTTGAGGCCCGACGCCTCGGCCAGGCGCGCGATCTCCACCGCCTCGTTCAGGTTGGTCGCGATCGGCTTCTCGCAGTACACGTGCTTGCCGGCGCGGATCGCCTTGGCCAGCAGGGTGGGGCGCATCTGCGTCGTGCCGGCGTCGAAGAAGACGGTGTCTTCCCTGTTCGCAAGCGCCTTGTCCAGGTCCGTGCCCCAGCGCTCCACGTTGTGCGTCTTGGCCAGCGCCTGCATCTTGTCGGCGTTGCGGCCGATCAGGATCGGGTCGGGCATGACCTTGTCGCCGTTGGACAGCGTCACGCCGCCCTGGGCGCGGATGGCGAGGATGGAGCGGATCAGGTGCTGGTTCATGCCCATGCGTCCGGTGACGCCGTGCATGATGATTCCGAGTCGTTGCGTGGACATTGGTGAAAAGCCGTCCGCGGGACGGCCCCTTGTGTTGGTTACTTCTGCACTTCCAGGCCGGCGGCCTTGACGAGGACGGCGTTCGACTTGATCTCGTCGCGGATGTAGGCGTCGAACTGCTCGGGCTTGAGCGTCCATGCATCGGCGCCGAGCGCGGTGAAGCGCTCCTTGACCTCGGGCGTGGCGAGGGCCTTGACGACTTCGTCGTGCAGGCGGTTCACGATGTCGCGCGGCGTCTTCGCGGGCGCCATCATCCCGATCCAGAAATTGAATTCCGAGCCCGGCACGCCGGCTTCGGCCGTGGTGGGCACGTCGGGCAGGGCGCTCGCGCGGCGCGGCGAGCCGACAGCCAGCGGCACCAACTGGCCGTTGCGGATCTGGCCGATCACCGGCGCGATCGGCGAGAAGTAATAGTCGACGCGGCCCGCCAATACCTCGGTCACGGCTTCGGCCGAGCCCTTGAACGGGATGTTGGTCGCCTCGATCTTCGCGGCCAGCTTGAACTTCTCGGCGTTCAGGTGGGTGGCGCTGCCTTGACCCGCCGACGCGAAGTTCATGCTGCCGGGTTTGGCGCGCGCCGCGGCGAGCAGCTGCTGCAGCGTCTTGACGTTCTTGGCCGGCGACATCACCAGCACGTTCGGCGTGCTCGAGATCGGCGTCACGCCGGCGAAGTCGACTAGCGTGTCGAACGACAGCTTGGCAAAGGTCGACGGGCTCACCGTGTGCGACGACGAGTGGATCATGACGGTGTAGCCGTCCGGCGCCGCCTGGGCGACCATGGCCTGGCCGATGGTGCCGCTGGCGCCGCCGCGGTTGTCGATCACCAGGGTCTGGCCCATGCTCTGGCCCATCTTGTCGGCGATGGCGCGGGCAATGATGTCGGTGGTGCTGCCGGCGGCGAACGGGACGATCACGCGGATCGGCTTGTTGGGATAGCCCGCAGCTCCCGTGCCTGCGGCGGCTTGCGCGGCGGCGGCGAGGGGGGAAAGGGCGGCCAGGCTGGTGAGCACGGCAACGATGGCGCGGCGATTGAATTTCAAGGCTTGTCTCCGGTTTAATTAACCAACGGGTGAATTATATTCAGGACCCTGGCTTGTGCAAGCCCCGCTCGCCGCTCGCGAAAACCGCGGTTTCAGGAGCGCAGCACGTAGCCCAGGATCACGTCGCACATGTGGGCCAGGCGCTCGTGCTTCGCCTTCGTACTCATCAGGTCGCGGCCGAAGATCGCCGAGAGCGTGTAGTTGTTCGAGAGATAGAAGTAGGACAGGCCGGCGATCGAGACGTACAGCTGCACCGGGTCCACGCCGCCGCGGAAACTGCCGTCCTTGCGTCCGCGCTCCAGGATCCCGGCCAGCATCTCGATCAGCGGCGAGTTCATCTCGCGCGCTTTCTTGGAGCCTTGCAGGTGCCGCGCCCGGTGCAGGTTGGCGCTGTTCAGGAGCGTCATGAATTCGGGATGGGCGAGGTAGTAGTTCCAGGTGAACTCGACCAGCCTGCGCAACGCCTCGGCCGGCGGGACGTCGAGCAGATTGAGCTGGCGCTCCTGCTCGCGGATGTCGCGATAGGCTTGCTCCAGCACCGCCTGGAACAGCGCCTCCTTGTCCGCGAAGTAGTAGTAGATCAGCCGCTTGTTCAGGCCGGCCCGCTCCGCGATCCTGTCCATGCGCGCGCCGCCTAGGCCGTTCTCCGCGAACTCGTCGCGGGCCGCCGCTAAGATGGTGCTCTGCGAGCGGTCGGCGTCGCGCTGGCGCTCTTCCGTGACCGGGGTGGTGTCTCGTGTCATGGTCTCATAATTCACCGACTAGTTAATAAAGTCAAGTCCATGAGCCCTACGCAGTCGCAGATCGCCGGCCACCTCCTCGTCGAATGCCTGGTCGCGCAAGGCGTCACCCACGCCTTCGGCGTGCCGGGCGAGAGCTACCTCGCGGCGCTCGATGGCTTTCACAAATACGGCGACCAGATCAGGTTCGTGACCAACCGGCAGGAGGGCGGGGCCGCCTACATGGCCGAAGCGCACGGCAAGCTGACCAACCGGCCCGGCGTCTGCTTCGTCACCCGCGGGCCGGGCGCGACCAACGCCTCGGTCGGCATCCATACCGCCTTCCAGGACTCGACGCCGATGGTCCTGTTCGTCGGCGACGTCGCCAGCGACCAGCGCGATCGCGAAGCTTTCCAGGAGCTGGACTACCTGCATTTCTTCGGCCCGGGCACGCGCGGCATGGCCAAGCGGGTGGAGCGGATCGACGACCCCGAGCGCATCCCCGAATACGTGATGCGGGCTTTCGCGACCGCGATGAACGGCCGCCCCGGGCCCGTGGTGCTGGTGCTGCCCGAGGACATGCTGACAAAAACCGTCTCGGCGCGGCCGCTTGGGCGGGTCGAGCCGGTCGAGGCGTGGAGCGACCCGGGCGCGCTGCGGCAGCTGCGGGAGATGCTGCTGGCATCGAGCAAGCCTTTCGTGATCGCCGGCGGCGGCGGCTGGACGGTGCAGGCGGCGCAGGCGCTGCAGCGATTCGCCGAGAACTGGAAGCTGCCGGTGGGCAACGCCTTCCGCTACCAGGACACCTTCGACAACTTCCATCCGCTCTATGCGGGCGACGTCGGTATCGGCCTGAACCCGAAGCTGGCGGCGCGCATCAGGGAGAGCGATCTCGTGATCGCCATCGGGCCGCGGCTGGGCGAGATGACCACCGGCGGCTACACGCTGCTGCAGGCGCCGCGCTCCAGGCAGAAGCTGGTCCACATCCATGGCAGCGCGGAAGAACTCAACCGCGTGTACCAGGCGGACCTGGCGATCAACGCCACGGCCAACGCCGCGGCGCGGTCGCTCGAAGTGCTGACGGCGCCGCCGACCGTGGCCTGGGAAGCGTGGACGCAGGCGGCCCACGCCGACTACGAAGCCAACCTGGTGCCGCAACAGCTTCCCGGGGAGGTCGACATGCCTGCCATCGTCGCCGTGCTGCAGAAGCACCTGCCGGCCGACGCCGTGCTCACCAACGGCGCCGGCAACTTCGCCAGCTGGCTGCACCGGTTCTACCGCCATCCCGGCCTGGCCAAGGGCCTGAAGACCCAGCTCGCGCCGACCAACGGCTCGATGGGCTACGGCGTGCCGGCCGGCGTCGCCGCCAGCATCGCGACGGGGCGGACGGTCTTCACCATTGCCGGCGACGGCGACTTCCTGATGAATGGGCAGGAGCTGGCGACGGCCGTGCAGCACGGCGCCAAGACCATCGTCGTTCTCCTGAACAACAGCATGTACGGCACGATCCGCATGCACCAGGAGCGCGAGTACCCCACGCACGTGAGCGGCTCGCAGCTCGCCAACCCGGACTTCGCCGCGCTGGCGCGCGCCTATGGCTATGCCGGCGTGCGGATCACGCGCAGCGCCGATTTCGAGGCCGAGTTCGTCGCGGCGATGGAGCGCAAGCAGGGCACGCTGATCGAGATCACGCTCGACCCCGAGGTCATCACCACCCGCGGCACGCTCAGCGCCATCACGCAGGGTGCGCTGAACAAGCAGTGACGCGCCCCAAAAGAAAAGGGCCGCGTGAGCGGCCCTGATCCATCAAGCAGAACCTGCTTACTTGACGTGCTTGCCGATCAGGCCGGCCATCTCGAACATGGAGACCTGGCCCTTGCCGAAGATTTCCTTCAGCTTGGCGTCGGCGTTGACCATGCGCTTGTTGACGGAGTCCTGCAGCTTGTTCTTCTTGATGTAGGCCCACAGCTTGCTCACGACCTCGGTGCGCGGCAGCGGGGCGGGGCCCACGACGGCGGCGAGTTGCGGGCTGGGGGTCAGCGCCTTCATGAACGCGGCGTTGGGAGTGCGCTTCTTGGCCGGAGCCTTCTTCGCAGCTGCCTTCTTCGCGGGCGCTGCCTTCTTCGCAGCTGCCTTCTTTGCCGGCGCCGCCTTCTTCGCGGGCGCTGCCTTCTTGGCTACGGCCTTTTTTGCCGGAGCTGCCTTCTTCGCGGGAGCCTTCTTTGCGGCCGTTTTTTTCGCCGCAGCTTTTTTCGCAGTTGCCATGATTATTCCTTCTAGAAGTTGATTAATCACCAGCGGGAACCTGCATTCCCTCTGGCACTGCGGATGCTACTGGAGAAAAAACGCGTTTCCAAGCGAAAACACAGTTTTTTCACTCTGGCGTGTTGTTTTTTCTGTGGCTGTTTTCGGGTCGTTTTCCCTCTGAAGATGAGGACCGCGCGAGCTGCGATGCATGCGAGCGCGGTCCGCTGCGCCGCAGGCCGCACGCCGTCGAGCGCCACAGGGGGCTCCCGCAGGGGCAGTCGACTGCTCACGCAGAGCTGGAGGAAGCGCCACCAACACCGCGCCGCGACACGGGATTTCGCTGCTGCGCGCGAGCGCTGTCAGCGCGATGCCGGCGCGCCCGCGCCTGTGGCGCGCGACGGCAGCGTCGCGAGCAGCACGCCGGCAAGGGCGATCGCGAAGGCGACGAACTGCACGCCCGTCAGGCTTTCTCCGAGGACGAACACGCCCACCAGCGCGGCGGAGACGGGCAGCATCACGGTGAAGACGCCGGCCTGCGACGCCGGCACGGCCTTGAGCCCGGTCATCCACAGCCACACAGTCCAGATGCTCGCGGCGAGCGAGTAGAACAGCAGCAGCAGCCAGATGCCGCCGGGCACGGTGGCGAAGTCGAAGCGCAGCGCGGCGTACACGCCGAACGGCGTCACCAGCGCGAATCCCCACAGGTTGATGATGGCGGTGATCCGCTTCGGCGCCAGCGTGCCGGTGAGCTTCTTGCCGATCACCGCGTAGGCGGCCTCGCAGAGCACGGCCCCGAGCACCAGCAGGTTGCCGGGCAGGGAGTTCGCCGGCCGGCCTTGCGTCGGCGAGCCTGCATCTGCCGTCGCGAGCAGCGCGATCCCGGTCGCCGCGCAAGCCACGGCGGCCCAGGTGCGCGGGCCGATCCGCTCCCGCAGGAAGATCCAGCTCAGGAGCGCTACCACCGCGGGGATCGCCGCCATGATCACGCCGGCCGAGACCGCGCTGGTCAGGCTGACGCCGAACAGCATGCAGATCGAGAACAGGAAGTTGCCGAGAAACGATTCCAGGAACAGCAGCCAGCGGGTCTGGCGCGTCATCGGCTGCTCGCCGCGAGGCTTGCGCAGCCAGTGCAGCATCGCCGCGCCGCCGATCCCGAATCGCAGCCATGCCAGCAGCAAGACCGGGATGGCCGCGACCAGGGGCTTGGACAAGGCAACGTAGCTTCCCACCAGCGACATGCTCAGGGCCAGGCACAAGAGGGCCGCGGGGCGGCTGGGGTGGTAGCTCACAGGATCGGGTTGCGGCGAGGCGGCCGCGAGTGGAGGCAGGCGCCGATGATGCCGCAGCGCCCGTGCCGCGGCGTTCCAGCAATCGGGAACGTGATTTCGCATCGCGGAAATCAGTCATGCTGCACCGCGCAAAAATTTCTCGATATGAGAAAGCGTTTTCTGCATTGCGAAACGTCTCGTGCAACCCATTGATTCTTATGGGAAACAAATATTCTCTTCTATAAGACATAAGAGGCCCGCAAGTCTTCTACAAGACCTAAAGTTGCTCCATGGCATTCGCACTCGCAACGCGGTGCGGCCCACCAGGTTTCAATCAACAGGAGTGAACTTCATGAGCAACTGGACCCACCTGACCCGCGAACAGCAGATTGCCCAGCTCGAAAAGGACTGGGCCGAGAACCCGCGCTGGAAGGGCATCAAGCGCGGCTACAGCGCCGCCGACGTCGTCAAGCTGCGCGGCTCGCTGCAGGTCGAGTACACGCTGGCCCGCCGCGGCGCCGAGAAGCTGTGGAACTCGATCAACACCGAGCCCTTCGTCAACACGCTGGGCGCGCTCACCGGCAACCAGGCCATGCAGCAGGTCAAGGCGGGCCTCAAGGGCATCTACCTGTCCGGGTGGCAGGTCGCCGGCGACGCCAACACCAACGGCGAGATGTACCCCGACCAGTCCCTGTACTCGGTGGATTCGGTGCCCAAGGTCGTCAAGAAGATCAACAACACCTTCGCCCGCGCCGACCAGATCCAGTGGAGCGAGGGCAAGGGTCCGGGCGACGAGGGGTATATCGACTACTTCCAGCCCATCGTCGCCGATGCCGAGGCCGGATTCGGCGGCGTGCTGAACGCCTTCGAACTCATGAAGTCGATGATCGACGCGGGCGCCGCCGGCGTGCACTTCGAAGACCAGCTGGCGTCGGTCAAGAAGTGCGGCCACATGGGCGGCAAGGTGCTGGTCCCCACGCGCGAGGCCGTGGCCAAGCTCGTGGCCGCGCGGCTCGCCGCCGACGTGATGGGCGTGCCCACCATCCTGCTGGCGCGCACCGATGCGGAAGCGGCCGACCTCGTGACCACCGACGTGGACGACAACGACAAGCCGTACCTGACCGGCGAACGGACGGTGGAAGGCTTCTACCGCACCAGGAAGGGCTTCGACCAGGCAGTGAGCCGCGGCCTGGCCTATGCCGAGTACGCCGACCTGATCTGGTGCGAAACCGGCACGCCCGACCTGGCTTTCGCCAAGGCGTTCGCGGACGCCGTCCACGCCAGATTCCCCGGCAAGATGCTGGCCTACAACTGCTCGCCGTCGTTCAACTGGAAGAAGAACCTGGACGACGCGACCATCGCCCGTTTCCAGAAGGAACTGGGCGCGATGGGCTACAAGTTCCAGTTCATCACGCTGGCCGGCTTCCACAGCCTGAACTACGGCATGTTCGACCTGGCCTACGGCTACGCCCGCAACAACATGACGGCCTTCGTCGAACTGCAGCAGGCCGAGTTCGCGGCAGCCAACCGGGGCTTCACGGCGGTCAAGCACCAGCGCGAGGTCGGCACCGGCTACTTCGACGCGGTGACGACGACGATCGAGGCCAACGCCTCCACCGGCGCCCTCAAGGGTTCGACCGAGGACGAGCAGTTCTTCGACGAGAAGAAGGCCGCCTGAGGCGGATCCGCCTCGGCGGTGTGCGGAAAACAGGCCTTCGGGCCTGTTTTTTCTGGCGCGGCGCCGCCGGATTTCGCCTCGCCGGGCATTCACTGTAGAGTCACGCCAGCATCACACCGGGGGACATGTCATGGCGGCTTCGATCCAGGATACCGGCGCCTTCGACGCCACGACGCTCAATCAGAAGCTTTGCCCCGACTGCATCGGGCGCGGCGAGTTGCACATCGACAGCGAGAACATCAACGAGAACTTCGAGGTCGAGAAGCAGACGGTGATCACCCCTTGTCCCCTGTGCGGCGGGACGGGCTTTCTGAAGGCAGGCTAAAATGCAGGCCGATCGCTGCCTGAGCGCAGCCTCCACAAGAGCGAGAAAGGCACCCTGGTTATGACACCGCGAACTACGCCGGAAACCGGAACGACCCTCTAGGAAGGTCGAGTAGTCGCGTGCCCTGAAGCTCTTCACGGATCTTGAAAAAGCGCGGCTGCAGGCCGCGCTTTTTCATTTCCACCGGACGTTTTCACCATGATCCACATCACGCTCCCCGACGGTTCCCAGCGCGAATATCCCGGCCCCGTCACGGTTGCCGAAGTCGCCGCCTCGATCGGCTCCGGCCTGGCCAAGGCGGCCCTGGCCGGCAAGGTCGACGGCAAGGTGGTCGACACCAGCTACACCGTGGCCAAGGACAGCCCCGTCTCCATCATCACGGCCAAGGACCCGGAAGGCATCGACGTGATCCGGCACTCGGCGGCGCACCTGCTGGCCTATGCGGTCAAGCAGCTGTTTCCCGACGCGCAGGTCACGATCGGCCCGGTGATCGAGAACGGCTTCTTCTACGACTTTTCATACAAGCGGCCCTTCACGCCCGAAGACCTGGTCGCCATCGAAAAACGCATGACCGAGCTCGCCGCGAAGGACGAGCCCGTGACCCGGCGCGTCCTGCCGCGCGACGAGGCCGTCGCCCACTTCAAGAGCCTGGGCGAGCACTACAAGGCGGAGATCATCGGCAGCATCCCGGCCGGCGAGGACGTTTCCCTTTACGCCGAAGGCGGCTTCGAGGACCTGTGCCGCGGCCCGCACGTGCCCAGCACCGGCAAGCTCAAGCACTTCAAGCTGATGAAGGTGGCCGGCGCCTACTGGCGCGGCGATCACCGCAACGAGATGCTGCAGCGCATCTACGGCACGGCCTGGGCGACCAAGGAAGAACTGCAGCAGTACCTGACGATGCTCGAGGAGGCCGAGAAGCGCGACCACCGAAAGCTGGGTCGCGAGCTGGACCTGTTCCACATCGACGACCACGCGCCCGGCGTCGTGTTCTGGCATCCCAAGGGCTGGACGGTCTGGCAGGAGGTGGAGCAGTACATGCGCCGCGTCTACCGCGACAACGGCTATCAGGAGGTCAAGGGGCCGCAGTTGCTGGACAAGACGCTCTGGGAGAAGACCGGCCACTGGGACAAGTACCGCGAGAACATGTTCACGACCGAGTCGGAGAAGCGCGACTACGCGCTCAAGCCGATGAACTGTCCCGGCCACATCCTGATCTTCAAGCAGGGGATCAAGAGCTACCGCGACCTGCCGCTGCGCTACGGCGAGTTCGGCCAGTGCCACCGCAACGAGCCGACCGGCGGCCTGCACGGCATCATGCGGGTGCGTGGGTTCACGCAGGACGACGGCCACATCTTCTGCACCGAAGACCACATCCTCCCCGAATGCACGGAGTACACCGCGCTGCTGCAGCGGGTCTACAAGGACTTCGGCTTCAACGACATCATCTACAAGGTGGCGACCCGGCCCGCCCAGCGGATCGGCTCGGACGAGAGCTGGGACAAGGCCGAGCACGCGCTGATGGAGAGCCTGCGCGCTTCGGGCTGCGAATTCGAGATCGCCCCGGGCGACGGCGCCTTCTACGGTCCGAAGATCGAGTACACGCTCAAGGACGCGATCGGCCGGCAGTGGCAGTGCGGCACGATGCAGGTCGATTTCTCCATGCCCGAGCGGCTCGATGCGGAGTACGTGGGCGAGGACGGCGCCCGCCATCGCCCCGTGATGCTGCACCGGGCCATCGTCGGCAGCATGGAGCGGTTCCTCGGTATCCTGATCGAGCAGCATTCCGGCGCGCTGCCCGCCTGGCTGGCGCCAGTGCAGGTTGCGGTGCTCAACATTACGGATTCACAGGCGGACTACGCCCGTGAACTCGTCAAAACGCTGCGCAATCAAGGGCTTAGGGCAAGCCTGGATCTGCGCAACGAGAAAATTACGTATAAAATACGCGAGCACTCGATGCAAAAGCTGCCGTACATCCTCGTCGTGGGCGACAAGGAGAAGGCAGCAGGGGCTGTCGCGGTGCGCGCCCGGGGCAACCAGGACCTCGGTGTGATGTCCGTCGATGCATTCTCCGAGAGGATCGCCGGCGACATCCGCAACAAAAGCTGATTCAACCCATGGATGAAGCTCTTGCCGGCGTGCATCGAGGCGGCGTGAACCACGTTTCGTGGATATGAATTGAAGGATCTGGACCATCGCTACTGAATTTCGCGACCGCCGCCAACGCGAGGAACGCAAGCACCGCCTGAACCGGGAAATCATGGCCCCGGAAGTCCGCCTCTCCGGGCCGGAAAACGAGCCGTTGGGCATTGTCAGCATTGCCGAGGCCTTGCGCCTTGCCGGTGAAGCGGACGTCGACCTGGTTGAAATCGCCGCCACCGCAAACCCACCGGTTTGCCGCTTGATGGACTACGGCAAGTTCAAGTACCAGGAGCAGAAGAAGGCGGCGGAAGCGAAGGCCAAGCAGACGGTCATCGAAATCAAGGAAGTCAAGTTCCGGCCGGGCACCGACGACGGTGACTACAACATCAAGATGCGCAACATCCGGCGCTTCCTGGCCGAAGGCGACAAGTGCAAGATCACGCTGCGTTTCCGCGGCCGCGAGATCACGCACCAGGAGATCGGGATGGCGCTCCTGAACCGCATCCGCGACGAGCTGGGCGACCTGATCCTGATCGAGCAGTTTCCCAAGCTGGAAGGCCGGCAGATGATCATGATGATCGCGCCAGGCAAGAAGAAGGTGGCTGTCAAGGCCGCCGCCGAAGCCTCTCAACCGGCTTCCGCGTAACGAATCAAAGCTTCATCGGCCAGTCGCCGGTGCGGCGATGACGGAGAGCTTTCGGGCTTTCCAGGCGAATTGAGAGATTCGCCAACAAGTGGCTCGGGGCCAACAAGACGCGGAATGCATCCGCGGCGCCTCACGAGCACAAAGTAAAAGGAGCATTCACATGCCCAAGATGAAGACCAAGAGCGGCGCGAAAAAGCGTTTCCGCGTTCGTCCCGGTGGCACCGTCAAGCGCGGTCAAGCCTTCAAGCGTCACATCCTGACCAAGAAGACCACCAAGAACAAGCGTCACCTGCGCGGTGCCGTCACGGTTCACGAGACCAATATGGTTTCGATGGCCGCCATGTTGCCCGGCCGTGGCATCTGATCAACTGACGAACAAGGAGTAATCACATGCCTCGCGTCAAACGTGGTGTAACGGCTCGCGCCCGCCACAAGAAAGTTCTGGCCCTCGCCAAGGGTTTCCGCGGCCGCCGCGGCAACGTCTTCCGGATCGCCAAAGAAGCGGTGATGAAGGCCGGGCAATATGCCTACCGTGACCGCCGGACCAAGAAGCGCGTCTTCCGCCAGCTCTGGATCGCCCGTATCAACGCGGCGGCCCGTGAGAACGGCCTGACGTACAGCCAGTTCGCCAACGGCATCCGCAAGGCCGGCATCGAGATCGACCGCAAGGTCCTCGCCGACATCGCAGTGCACGACAAGGCCGCTTTTGCCGGCATCGTGGAGCAGGTCAAGGCCAGGCTGGCTGCTTGAGTTAGCTTGGGCGCCGCCTGTGTGCGGCGTCTGGTGAAACACACAAGGACGGGGGCCAGGGCTTTGCACTGGCCCCCTGTTTATTTTTATGCAGACAAACGAGCTCGAGTCCATCGTCGACAGCGCGCGCCAGGCTTTTGCCCGGGCCGCCGCACCCGCTGACCTGGAGAACGCCAAGGCGCTGTTCCTGGGCAAGTCCGGCCGCATCACCGAACTGATGAAGGGCATGGCGGCCCTGAGCGTGGACGAAAAGAAGAGCCGCGGCGCGGCGATCAACCTCGCCAAGCAGGCCATCGAAGCGGCCCTAAACGGGCGCCGCCAGGCGCTCGCCGACCGCGAACTCGACGCGCAGCTCAAGGCCGAAGCGCTGGACGTGAGCCTTCCCGGTCGCCTGCGCGAACCCGGCAGCGTGCACCCCGTCAGTCTGACGCTGGAGCGGATCGAGCGGATCTTCGCCAGCATGGGCTTCGATGTGGCCGACGGTCCCGAGATCGAGAGCGACTGGCACAGCTTCACCTCGCTGAACAACCCGCCGAACCACCCGGCGCGGTCGATGCAGGACACCTTCTACGTCGACATTAACGGCGACGACGGCATCCCGTACAACCTGCGGCCGCACACCAGCCCCATGCAGGTGCGCTATGCCCACCAGCACATCAAGAAGCACGCGGGCAAGCCGACCATGCCCGAGATCCGCGTGATCGCCCCGGGCCGCACCTACCGCGTGGACAGCGATGCGACGCACTCGCCGATGTTCCACCAGTGCGAAGGCCTGTGGCTGGGCGAGAACGTGAGCTTCAAGGACCTGAAGGTCGTGTTCACCGACTTCTGCCGCACCTTCTTCGAGAGCGACGACCTGGCGCTGCGCTTCCGTCCCAGCTTCTTCCCGTTCACGGAGCCCAGCGCCGAGATCGACATCCAGTTCCAGACCGGGCCGCTGGCCGGCCGCTGGCTCGAGGTGGCCGGCTCGGGCCAGGTCCATCCGACGGTGGTCGGCAACATGGGCCTGGACCCGGAGCGCTACATCGGCTTCGCCTTCGGCATGGGGCCGGACCGGCTCACCATGCTGCGCTATGGCGTGAACGACCTGCGCCTGTTCTTCGACGGCGACATCCGCTTCCTCAGCCAGTTCCGTTAACCGTTTCCCGAACAAGACATGCAATTCCCCGAGTCCTGGCTGCGCGAATTCTGCAACCCGCCCCTGACGACGCAGCAGCTGGCCGACACGCTGACCATGGGCGGGCTGGAGGTGGAGGAGTTGCGCCCGGTGGCGCCGCCGTTCACGAAGATCGTGGTCGGCGAGATCAAGGAAGCGGCGCAGCATCCCAACGCCGATCGCCTGCGTGTCTGCCAGGTCGATGCCGGCACCGGCGCCTTGCTCAACATCGTTTGCGGTGCGCCCAACGCGCGCGTCGGAATCAAGGTGCCGTGCGCGCTGGTCGGCGCCGAACTGCCGCCGGGCGAGGACGGCAAGCCGTTCCAGATCAAGGTCGGAAAGCTGCGCGGCGTCGAGAGCCAGGGCATGCTGTGTTCGGCCCGCGAGCTGCAACTGAGCGAGGACCACGGCGGGCTGCTGGAACTGGCGGCAGACGCGCCTGTCGGCGCCGATGTCCGCGAGGTGCTGAAGCTCGATGACACCATCTTCACGCTCAAGCTCACGCCCAACCTTGCGCATGCGCTGAGCGTGTATGGCGTCGCGCGCGAGCTTTCCGCGCTCACCGGCGCGCCGCTGAAGGCGCCGCGATTCGAGCCGGTGCCGCCGCGCCACCAGGTCAAGCTGCCGGTCAAGGTCAGCGCGCCCGACCTCTGTGGCCGGTTCTCCGGCCGCGTGATCCGCAACGTCGACACCAGGGCCAAGACGCCGGCCTGGATGGTGGAGCGGCTGGCGCGCTGCGGCCAGCGCAGCGTGACGGCATTGGTCGACATCTCGAACTACGTGATGTTCGAGTTCGGCCGGCCGTCCCACATCTTCGACCTGGACAAGATCCATGGCGGGCTCGATGTCCGCTGGGGCCGGGCGGGCGAGCAACTCAAGCTGCTCAATGGCGCGACCGTCACGGTGGACGAGAAGGTCGGCGTGATCGCCGACGAAGTGCAGGTGGAATCGCTGGCGGGCATCATGGGCGGCGATTCGACCGCCGTTTCCGACGCGACGAAGAACGTGTATGCCGAGGCCGCCTTCTGGTGGCCGGCCGCGATCCAGGGCCGCTCGCGCCGCTTCAATTTCTCGACCGACGCGGGTCACCGCTTCGAGCGCGGCGTCGACCCGGGCACGACGGTGGAGCATCTCGAGCACATCACGCGGCTGATCCTGGACATCTGCGGCGGCGAGGCCGGTCCGGTGGACGACCAGGTCGTCGCCCTTCCCGAGGCGAGGCCCGTGACGCTGCGCGTGGCGCGCGCGACCAAGGTGATCGGCATGCCGCTGACGCAGCAGCAATGCGCCGATGCGCTCGCGCGCCTCGGGCTCGAGGTCAGCGAAGGGCAGGGCACGCTCACGGTCAGGCCGCCGTCGTACCGCTTCGACATTTCGATCGAAGAAGACCTGATCGAGGAAGTGGTGCGCGTGATCGGCTACGACAAGCTGCCGACCACGCCGCCGCTGGCGCCGATCACCGCGCGGCCGGAGCCCGAGTCGCGGCGCGACCGCTTCGTGCTGCGCCGGCTGATCGCTGCGCTGGGCTACCGCGAGACCATCAACTTCAGCTTCGTCGAGGAGAGCTGGGAGCGCGAACTGGCCGGCAACCCCGAGCCGATCCGCCTGCTCAACCCGATCGCCAGCCAGATGAGCGTGATGCGCTCGTCGCTGCTGGGCTCGTTGCTGCAGGCTCTGCGCTTCAACCTCGATCGCAAGGCCGAGCGCGTTCGTGTCTTCGAGATCGGCCGCGTGTTCCTGCGCGATGCGCAGGTGGAAACCACCGACACCACGGTACGCGGCATCCGCCAGCCGATGCGGGTCGCCGGACTTGCCTATGGCGATGTCGACGGACTGCAGTGGGGCCGCAAGGGGCCGGGCAGCGACTTCTTCGACGTCAAGGGCGACGTGGAGGCGCTTGTGTCTCCGCTGAAGGCCGACTTCGTGGCGGCGGAGCACCCAGCCATGCACCCGGGGCGCTGCGCCCGCATCGTGATCGGCGGCCGCGACGTCGGCGTCATCGGCGAACTGCATCCGCGCTGGCGCCAGCGCTGGGAATTCGCGCAGGCGCCGGTGTTGTTCGAACTGGACCTGGCCGCGGTCCTCGAGCGGCCCGTCGCTTCGTTCGCCCCCGTGCCGCGCTTCCAGCCGGCAGAGCGGGACATCGCGATGATCGTCAAGGACTCGGTCAGCCATGCCGCGGTCATGAACGCGATCCGCTCGGCTGCCACCGGGGGGCTCTTGCGCGACGCCATGCTGTTCGATCTCTACAAGCCCAAGCAAGCCTCCGGCGGCGTTGCCGCGGACGAGAAAAGCATGGCCGTTCGCTTGACGCTCGGGAGCGCGGAAGCCACACTGACTGATGAGCAGATCGACGGCGCCGTCCAGGCCGTGATCGACAGCATCGCCACCGGTCTCGGTGGCCGCCTGAGGGGATGAGAATATGGCGCTGAGCCGAAAAGCCGAGGTCGAGGAATCCATGGACTTCTCCGTCGAAAGCCTCGAAACGCCGGCGCTCACCAAGGCGCAGCTGGCGGAGCTGCTGTTCGAGCAGATCGGGCTGAACAAGCGCGAGTCCAAGGACATGATCGACGCCTTCTTCGACCTGATCTCCGACAGCCTGGTCGACGGCCGGGACGTGAAGATCTCGGGCTTCGGCAATTTCCGGATCCGCACCAAGGCGCCGCGGCCGGGGCGCAATCCGCGCACCGGCGAGGCGATCCCGATCGAGGCGCGCCGTGTCGTCACGTTCCATGCCAGCCACAAGCTCAAGGAACAGATCCAGGGCGAAGGCGCCGAGCCGGCCTGAAAAAAACATTCCGGCCCCGCTGCGAATGCGCTTGGCACGCCGGGGCTGCTTAGAGTAACCTAGCAGCTTTCTCTCCTACAACATTGATTTCAATGGAGAAAGCTCTCCCATCCATTCCAGCCAAGCGCTACTTCACCATCGGTGAGGTCAGCGAGCTGTGCGGCGTCAAGCCTCACGTGCTGCGTTATTGGGAGCAGGAGTTCACCCAGCTGCGACCGATGAAGCGCCGCGGCAACCGCCGCTATTACCAGCACCACGAGGTGCTGATGATCCGCCGCATCCGCGACTTGCTGTACGACCAGGGATTCACCATCAGCGGGGCCCGCAACAAGCTGCAGGAGCTGGTCCAGGTCGAGCGCGACAAGCGCAAGGCCGGCGAGGTGATGCTCGAGGGTGTCGAGGTGATCGAGGTCGACGATTCTTCGTTCGCGGAAGATTTCGAGGACAGCGCGCCGCTGGAAGAGCGCGAGCTGGTGTCGCAGAAGCTGCTGCTGGTGCGGCGCGAGCTGTTCGAAATCCGCGATCTTCTTTCGGCGACGCACTGACTTCGTGTCGAGCGGCTCGCAGACCGGGTTATAATCGTTGGCTTGTCGGCGTGTAGCGCAGCCTGGTAGCGCACTTGCATGGGGTGCAAGGGGTCGCGAGTTCGAATCCCGCCACGCCGACCATTATTCGAAGGGTTAGCAGGAGTGTCCTGCTAACCCTTTTTGCGTTTCTGGCGGGCCCGGCCCGGTGCCGCATAAAATCGAACTCGAATGGCAGTTATTCACCTCATTAACCGCAGACGCTGACTCGATCGTGGCCACCGTTGTATTTGCTGACCTGGTCGGGAGCACCGGCATCTTCGAGCGGCTCGGGGACGAGACCGCCGGGCACTTCGTCACCCAGCTCACGACGGCGCTGGCCAAGACCTTCGAGCAGCACAAGGGCCGGGTCGTGAAGCTGCTGGGGGATGGCCTGTTCGTGGTGTTCCCGGTCGAGGCCGACGCGATCGAGGCCTGCCTCGCGATCCAGAAGCGGCTGCAGGAAAAGCCGGTCCGTCCGGGCGGCACCCTGGGGCCGATCCAGATGCAGATGGGCGTGGAGACCGGCGAGGTCGTCGAGATCGCCGGCGACTGCTACGGCGATGCGGTGAACAGCGCGGCCCGCCTGGCCGACCTCGCGGGCGCCGCCCAGATCCTCACCACGCAGCGCGTCGCCGACGCGCTGTCGCCCACCCAGCGCGAACAACTGCGCAGCCTCGGCCCGATGTACCTGCGCGGTAAATCGGACGTGACCGAGGTCTACCGCGTGGACTGGCAGGTCGGCCGCGACAGCGACGCCACCGTGATGGGCGCGTCGATGCTGAAGGCGCCCGGCCGGGCCGGCTTCCTCGAACTGGCGGCAGCCGGCCAGACCGTGCGCCTGGAGCCGCGCGGCGAGAAGCTCACGCTCGGCCGCGCCATCACCTCGTCGCTCTCGATCAACGACTCGCGCGTGTCGCGCCTGCATGCGACGGTCGAATGGCGCGGCGGTCAGTTCGTGCTCAGCGACGGTTCCAGCTTCGGCACCTGGGTCTACATGGGCAACCAGACCGAGCCGGTGGTGCTGCGCCGCACCGAGTGCTACCTGGTCGGCCACGGGCAGATCACCCTGGGCTGCGACCGCCACGCGGACAGCGCGCCACTGGTGCTTTTTTCGGTCACGGGCTGAGCCCCAGGCGGGTTTGACATGGCTCTTGAACTTCACATCGTCGGTCCGGATTTCGAGACGCTGCGGCTGGTCCATCCCGGCGAGACGGAACTGGTGCTGGGACGCGACGCCGAGTGCGACGTCCACCTGCCCGATCCCGAGCGGAACATTTCCAGGCGCCATCTGGGGGTCTGGAACCAGGGGGGCGAGCTGCACTTTCGGGTCTTGTCGTCCGTCAACGGCATCGACCTGCCCTCCGGATACGCGCCTCCCGGGTCCAGGGGCGTGTTGCCCGTGCATCAACTGCTCAAGATCGGCGGCTACAGCGTCGAGGTGCGGCAAGCGGTGCCGCAGGCGGCGGAGCCGGATCCCTGGGCGGTGTTCGACAACGACCCGGCGTCGGACGCCACCTTGCCGCGCAGCGCGGTTCCGTCGGCGGCGGCGCCAGCCGCTGATTTCTCACCGGCCATCCTGCCGGAAGAAGATCCGTTCGGCGACTGGGGCTTCGAATCGACCTTCGGCCCCGGCTCGAACGGCGGCGCGCTGCAGGCAGTCGCACAGAGCCCGGGCGCCGGGGACCTGTCGTCCTTCTACAAGGGCCTCGGGCTGGACAAGGCGCGGATCGCGGCCCTGAGTCCCGCCGAACTCGAAGCGGCCGGCCGGGCCGTGCGGGTCGCGCTGGAAGGCCTGTTTCATCTGTACGCCACACGCTCGGGCGCCCGCAACGAACGACGGGGCGAGGAGCGAGGCCTGGTCCCGGTCAAGGACAACAATCCGCTCAAGACCGACTGGCCGGACGACACCAAACTGCAATTCCTGTTCGGCGGCCGAGCCGCCAGCATCGGCTTCGTCAGCCCGCAGCGGGCCCTGACCGACATCGTCACCGAACTGCTCGCCCACGACGCGGCGCTCGCGGCGGCGACCCGGGCCGCCGTCGAGGCGACGGTGCAGGAATTCGCGCCGTCGGCCCTGAAGGAGCGGCTGCTCGGCTCCGGCAGCAAGCTGTTCGAGGGCACCCGGGCCTGGGACGCGTACTCGCGCTACTACAGCGACAAGAGCCAGGGCCTGGAGGAATGGGTCCAGCAGCTGCTCGACCGGCACTTCACCGAAGCCTACCTGCGGGAAAGCCTGCGTATCAGGCGCGAGACAGGCCTCAAGGGCCAGTGACCGCCGCTGCCGGGGTGCAGGCTAGAATCGGCTTCTCCCCGTTACCGGACCAAAGTTGTTGTGAGTCTCAAAAAGCTTGGCCGCTATGACCTGGTCCGCGTTCTCGGCAAGGGCGCCATGGGAGTCGTGTACGAGGGCCGCGACCCCAACCTGGAGCGGCGCGTCGCGATCAAGACCGTGAAGGTGGAGAACCTGTCGGAAGAAGCGGCCGCCGAATACGAGGCGCGCTTTCGCACCGAGGCCCGCTCCGCCGCCCGCCTGCAGCACCCCAACATCGTCAGCGTCTACGACTCCGACCGCGACATCGACATCGCGTTCCTGGTCATGGAATACATCCAGGGCGACGACCTCAAGCACCACATCGACCGGGGCGTGCGCTACTCGCTCGAGCAGTCGCTCAAGATGATCCGGGACCTGCTGGCGGCCCTGGACTACGCCCACAAGCAGGGCATCGTGCACCGCGACATCAAGCCCGCCAACCTGCTGATCGAGCCGGGCGGGCGGGTCAAGCTGACCGACTTCGGCGTCGCCCGGATCCAGGATTCCGGCGATGCGACGCGCACCCAGGGCAGCATGGTCGGCACGCTCAAGTACATGGCGCCCGAGCAGGTCCAGGGCCTGAAGATCGACTCGCGGGCCGACCTGTTCTCCGTCGGCGTGGTGCTCTACCAGCTGCTGACCGACAAGCGCCCCTTCGACGGCGACAACGATTTCTCGATCATCCACCAGATCATCGGCCACACGCCGCCGGCTCCCAGCTCCATCAATCCGCGCTTGCCGACGGCGATCGACGCCGTGGTCGCGCGGGCGCTGGCCAAGGACCGCGAGCAGCGCTTCGCAACGGCCCGCGATTTCGCCTCGGCCCTGCAGTCCGCGATCCGCCGCGCCGAGGATGCCACCGTCCTGCCGCCGGCCGATCCCTTGAAGAAGCCCGAAGCGGCAGCGACTTCCAAGGGGACGGTGCCGTCGATGATCGGCTCCGCCACCAGCTCCGGCACCAGCGGCTCGACCGCCACCGTGACCCAGGAACTGGAGCTGGTGTACTGGAAGGACATCAAGGACTCGGCGGACCCGGAAGAACTCCAGGGGTTCCTGCAGCAGTTCCCGGCCGGCATCTATGCCGACCTCGCGCGCAGGCGGCTTCGCAAACTGGCGACCGGCTCTTCGGCCGACCAGACCATGCTGACCGGCCAGACCCGGATGGGCGCACCGGAAGTGGACCTGGAAGCGACGAGGGTCCGTTCCGATCCCTCGATCCCGATGGCGGCGCCGTTGCTGGCGCCGGCCTCCGCGGCGGCGGCCACATTTGCCGCCGCGCCGGCTGTGGCGGCGCCGGTCGCGGCTGTTCCGCCGCCGGTGGCCGTTCCCGTCGCGCCGGCGCCGGTGGTCCAGCAGCCGACGCAATCGCGTGCGCAGGAGCCGGCATCGCCTGCCGCGGCACGCCTGCCCGAGGCGGCAGCCGCGACCGCAGTTGCCGCTCCCTCGGCCCAGCTTGCTGGAGGCATGACGATCCCGCCGCAAGGCGCCAAGAGCCCGATCGCGCCGCCACCGGCTTCGCCGCCGGCGGTCAAGCCGAAGGCCCCGCGCCCCGAGGCCAAGCCGCAGCCCGCGGCTGCAACGGCCAAGAAAAAGCCGCCGGTCGCCGTTCTCGCCGGCCTGGGCGCGCTCGCGGTCGCCGGCATTGCGGCTTTCATGATGATGGGACGGCCCGCAGACAAGGACGCTGCCGCGGTGCCGCCGCTTGCCGCAGCCAGCCAGCCGGCCTCCGCCGCCGCGGTCACGCCGCCG
>JAQGNJ010000322.1 GCA_028291885.1 Ramlibacter sp.
ACCGGCCTGGGCGCGCGCCTGCCGCAGGAGTTGAGCGGCGGCCAGCTGCCGCGCGTGGCCATTGCACGGGCCCTGGTGCCTGCGCCGCGGCTGCTGCTGGCCGACGAGCCCACCGGCAACCTCGACCCGGCGACGGCGGCGCGCGTGATGGAGGTGCTGCGCACGCAGGCGCGCGACAGCGGCGCGGCGCTGGTGCTGGTCACGCACTCCAGCGCGGCGGCCGCGCAGGCCGACCGCACCCTGCTGCTGCGCAGCGACGGGATCAGCCCGGCAGCGTGAGCCCCAGCTTCTGGGCCAGCATGGCCGTCGGCACGGCGCCTTCGATGGTCACGACTTCACCGGTTTGCGCGTGCTTGCCGACGATGGTCGGAACGCTGGAAAAGGCGAAGCGGTTCAACAGCGCCGTGTTGCGCTTGACCGCCTCGCGCTTGTCGGCGGGCGCGCCCATGCCGGAGATGCCGCCCTGGTGCTGCGTCAACGACGCCTCGTGCTGGTCCATCGCGGCGACCGGGTCGGGCGCCGCCAGGATGGCCGCGCCCTGCGGCTCGCTCTTGTCGTTCAACAAGGCCACCGGCAGCCAGACGAAGCGCGCCTGCGATTTCAGTGGCCGTGCCGAGACCCACAAGGCGGCGCAATGCGGGCATTGGGGATCGAAGAACACGTAGGCGACGCGCGCGCTCATGGTGGAGCCCACATTGAAGCCGGTGCCCTCCGCGGCGATCGCCTCGATGGACACCGGTTGCGCGGTCGCGCCCGGCTTGGCGGGGCCGGAGGTGTTTTCCTTGCCGCAAGCAGCCAGCAGCGCGCTGGTGCCGGCGGCGCCGATCAAGTGCCGCCGCTTCACGGCGAGGGTGCCGCGGCGCTGCGGCCGGGTGCGGAGCAATGGTTCATGGATTCTTCATCTCCGATTCGGGAAGACGGTCTCCCCGCGGAAAGTCACCGCGCGCCCGCCTTCGCTCCAGTGCCGCGCATTTTAATGCCCGCGTGCTTCGGCCAGGCGGCGCCTCACGGATCGCCGATACCGCTGTTCTCCTACAGGGCAGGTTCGTGCAGCTGACCATGATGTCGGACCAACCAAGGAGAACGACCCATGGCAACCAGGCAAAAAGACGCTTGCGATCTGCTCGACGCAGACCACCGCGCTGTGAAGAAGATGTTCAAGGAGTACGAGGAGCTGACGAAGTCGCGCGGCAAGACCGTCGGCCAGAAGAAGATGGACCTGGCGCGCCAGATCTGCCAGGAGCTGAGCGCCCACGCGCAGATCGAGGAAGAGATCTTCTACCCCGCCTTGCGTGCCGTGCTCAAGGACACCTCCCTGATCTCCGAAGCGCAAGTCGAGCACCAGTCCGCCAAGGACCTGATCGCGCAGATCGAGGGCATGAGCGCAGCCGACGAGATGTTCGACGCCAAGGTCACCGTGCTGGGCGAGTACATCGACCACCACGTGAAGGAAGAGCGCAACGAGATCTTCCCCAAGGCCCGGGCCGCCCGCAAGCTGGACCTGGTGTCCATGCGCGACGACCTGCAGGCGCGCAAGGACGAACTGATGGCCGACACGAGCGAGACGGCCTGAGTCTTCACAGGCAGCGCGCCAGGACGTCCAGGCCGCGCTGCACCGTCGCTGCATCGATGTTCAGCGCGGGCACGAGCAGCAGCGTCCCGCCTTCCGCCGACAGCAGCAGGCCTTCGCGCAGGCACTTGCGCCGCAGCTGCGCCGCGCGCGCTTCATCGCCCAGTTCGATGCCGATGGCGAGGCCGGCGATGTTGATTTGCACGGCCTGGAGCTGCGGCATCTGCGCGAGTCCCTCGCGGATCTGCGCGCTGGTTTGCGCGACCTGCGCCATCAGCGCGTCGCGGTTCGCGGCGATGAACTCCAGCGTTTGCAGCGCGACCGCCACGCTGCGCGGATGCCAGCCGTAGGTCGAATAGAAGTTTCCGTTTTCTTCCATCGCCCTGGCCACCGGCGCCGTCGCCAGCAGCGCGCCCATGCCGCCCAGGCCGCCGGTCACGGCCTTGGCGATGGTCATCATGTCGGGCTGGATGCCGAACTGCTCGCAGGCGAACAGGCTGCCGGTGCGGCCGAAGCCCGTCGCAACCTCGTCCATGATCAGCAGCGTCCCGTGGCGACGGCACAGCCGCGGCAGCTCGCGCATGAATTTCGCGTCCGGCACCAGGACGCCCAGGTTGATGCTGACCGGCTCCATGATCACCGCGGCCACGTCGTCGCCCCGCAGCAGTCGGTCGAGCCGCACCAGGGCGCCGGCGTCCAGCGGCGGTTTCAGCGACTGGCAGCCGCGCAGCAGGTTGGGCAGCTGCCGACGCGATTCGCGGTCGCCGATGCTGATGGTCGCCAGCGTGTTGCCGTGGTAGGCGCCCTCCAGGGCGACGAATTTGCCGCGCCCGGTGTGGAGCTGGGCTGCCTGCAGCGCAAGGTCCACCGCTTCGGAACCGCCGGTCGCGCGAAAGCAGCGGGCCAGCTTGCCGGGCGCGAGCGCGACCAGCGCCTTCGCCAGGTCCTCCCATGGACCCCAGTCCTGGCCGGGATAGACGTAGTCGGGGCCGTCGTATTGCGCCGCCGCTTCCACCAGCAGCTTGTTGCCCCAGCCGAAGTTGCCTACGCACCAGCCAGCCAGGAAGTCCACGTACTCGCGGCCGTCTTCGTCGAAAACCAGGCTGCCTTGCGCACGCGCGATCCGCGGGCCCTCGCGCGACTCGCGCGCGAGCACCGGCGTGGCGCTGGCCCTGGCTTTCATGCGGCCAGCTTGGGCGCGGAGCGGCTGCGGGCGTGTAGGACGTTGTCGCCGGGCGCGTCGGCGCAGGCTTGGCAGGCTCAGGCGGCCGGCAGTTCGCTCGAGCCGGGGGCCAGTTGCCGCAGCAGCCGTTCGAGCACGAGATGGTCGACCGGCTTGGTCAGGTGGTGGTCGAAGCCGGCGTCCAGCGCCTGGGCCCGGTCGCTTTCGCTGCCCCAGCCGGTGAGCGCGACCAGCACCGTCCGCTCGTAATGCGCGTCGGCGCGCAGCCGTTGCGCCACTTCGTAGCCGCTCATGCCCGGCATGCCGATGTCCAGCAGCATGACCTCGGGCGCAAAGGCCGGCGCCTCCTGCAGCACCGCGCGCCCCGAATAGACGGTGCGCACCTCGTGGCCCGACATCTCGAGCATCGCGCTCATGGTGTCTGCCGCGTCGACGTTGTCGTCCGCCAGCAGCACGCGCAAGCCTGCGCGCGGCCCGGCTGCGGCCGCGACGGACGCGGTCGCGGCCGCGGGCGCCGGC
>JAQGNJ010000336.1 GCA_028291885.1 Ramlibacter sp.
TCCAGGCGACGCTGGCCCTGAAGTCGCGGCATCCGGGGCTGGAGCTGCACGTCTCGGCGGCCAAGTCGCTCGACCTGCTGGCCGACGTGGAGTCGGGCGCGCTCGACGCCGCCATCGCCGTGCGCGAACCCGGACCGGCGCGACCGGCGCTGGCCTGGACCTCGCTTTATTCCGAGCCCATGGTGCTGCTCGCGTCCCGCGCCACCGGCAACGAGCCGCTGCGCACCCTGCTGCAGCGCCATCCCTTCATCCGCTTCGACCGCAGCCAGCACACGGGCCAGCTGGTCGAGCGCACGCTGCGCAAGCTGCGGGCCAAGCCGCAGGAGTTCCTGGAGCTCAACGCGATCGAGAGCATCCTGGAGCTGGTGCGCTCCGGCCTGGGCGTGGCCATCGTTCCGCACCTGCGCGACAGCCGCTGGCAGGCCGACGCCCGCCTTCGGGTGCTGGAGATCCCGCTGGCCGAGGTCCGCCAGATCGCGCTGGTCCAGGCCCGCGAGTCGGCGCAGTCGGCGCTAGTGAGCGCTGTCGTCCGGGAGTTCCAGGGGCGGCTGCTTTGAAAGCCGAAGGCCCTGGATTTTTTCGCTACCCTCGGCACATGAAAGACGAAGCGATCGGGCCTTTTTTCGCGACGCTGCGGGCGGCGAATCCCCTGCCGACGACGGAGCTGGAATTCACCAGCGTGTTCGAGCTGCTGGCGGCGGTGCTGCTGTCGGCGCAGGCCACCGACGTGGGCGTCAACAAGGCGACGCGGCGGCTGTTTCCGGTCGCCAACACGCCGCGCAAGATCCTGGCCCTGGGCGTCGAGGGACTCGAGAACTACATCAAGACCATCGGCCTGTACCGCACGAAGGCCAAGCACCTCGTCGAGACCTGCCGCATCCTGGTGGAGCAGCACGGCGGCGAGGTGCCGCGCACGCGCGAAGCGCTGGAGTCGCTGCCCGGGGTCGGCCGCAAGACCGCGAACGTGGTGCTGAACGTGGCCTTCGGCGAAGAGACGATGGCGGTGGACACCCACATCTTCCGCGTCAGCAACCGCACCGGCCTGGCGCCCGGCAAGACGCCCTACGAAGTGGAGATGGGACTGCTGGAGCGCGTGCCCAGGGAATACCTCGCCGACGCGCACCACTGGCTGATCCTGCACGGCCGCTATGTCTGCGTGGCCCGCACGCCGCGTTGCTGGGAATGCGCGGTGATCCAGTACTGCGACTACCAGCCCAAGACGCCGCCGCCCGGCGCGACGACGGTCAGGTCGGCTTCAGACTGATGGGCTAGCATGCCGGCGCCTTGACCCAGACCCGCCTTCCGCTTCTCCCCCTTCCCGCCTCCGGTCCCAGCCTCGCCTTCTGGACCCTTGCCGCCCTCCTGATCCCGCTCGGGTGGGACGCGAGCGGCCTGGACCTGGCCGCGGCGCGGCTGCTGGCCGGCCCGCACGGGTTTGCGCTGCAGGACCACTGGTTGCTGACGCGCGTGCTGCACCAGGGCGTGCTGCCCTTCGCCTGGCTGCTGGTCGGCTGGATCACCGTGGGCGTGTGGTGGCCGACATGGGGCCAGCAGCGGCTCAGCGCCGGCGCGCGGCTGCAGTGGGCAGCGAGCAGCTGGATCGCGCTGCTGGTGATCGACCTGATGAAGCTGGCCAGCCGCACCAGCTGTCCCTGGGACCTGGCGCAATTCGGAGGCACGGCCGTCCATGTGTCGCACTGGGCCTGGGGCGTGTTCGACGGCGGCGTGGGCCACTGCTTTCCGGCCGGCCACGCCAGCGCCGGCTTCGTCTTCCTGGCCGGCTTCTTCGCCTGGCGGGGCGCGTCGCCGCGGCTGGCCCGGATCTGGCTGGCGGGAGCGCTGGTCGCCGGAACCGTGCTGGGCCTGTCGCAGCAGCTGCGCGGCGCGCACTTTGCCAGCCACACGCTGTGGACGGCCTGGCTGTGCTGGTCCATCGCCTGGGCCGTGCATGCGGTGCCGGCGCTGTTCGCCGGCCGCGCGCCCCTGGCCGCCAAGGTGCCCCGGGTGGTCCTGCTGTTCTGGGTCACCAAGGTCCTCGCCACCACGATGGGCGAAACCGCCGGCGACGCCTTCTCCCGCACCCTGGGCCTGGGCTACGCGACCGCAAGCCTCGTCTTCCTGGCCCTGTTCGCGGCGGCGCTCGCGGCGCAGCTGCACACCCGGCGCTACCGTCCGCTGGCCTACTGGAGCCTGGTCGTGGCCGGCACCACGGCCGGCGCCACCATCGCCGACTATTTCAACCTCACGCTGCGCCTGGGCCATTTCAGGACGGCCCTGCTGTTCGCCGCGGCGCTGGCGATCGTGCTCGCGAGCTGGCGCCGCAGCAGCGGCCGGATCGGCTTCGACGGCATCCGCTCGACGCGCGAGGAGTCGTTCTACTGGGCGACGATCCTGCTGTCGAACATCCTGGGCACGGCGATCGGCGACTGCATCGCCGGCCTCACCGGTTTTGCCGGCGGCGCACTGCTGTTCGCCGCACTGCTGGCGACGATCGCGCTGCTGCATGCCGGGCGCAAGCTCGCGCCCGTCCTGCTGTTCTGGTCGGCCTATGTGCTGACGCGTCCCCTGGGGACGACGCTGGGCGACACGCTGACCGAAGCGCAGGCTCTGGGCGGCCTCGCGCTGGGCCGGATCGGCGCTTCGCTGGCGATCGCGGCGCTCATCGTGGCCGCGATCGCGCTGATGTCGAGGCTGCAGCGCCGCGCCGGCTCTGCCCTGGCGGCGTGATCGCCGGCCCGGAGCCTGCTCCTAGCCGCTACAGTGTGTGACCACACCAGCCAAGCACCCGCCATGGACCCGATCAAACTCAAGGAAGCGCTCGATCTGCAGAGCCAGAACATCGCCGGCCTGATGGACAACCAGCTCGCCCTTGCCGCGCAGATCCACGTCATGCAGGCCGCGCTCGTCACCGCGCTGCTGCATCACCCCAATCGCACCACCCTGCTCGCCAGCTTCCGCCAGTACATGGCCGTCTCCAAGCAGGCCGCCCCCCAGCTCGCCGACCGCATGGAAGCGCTGGAAGCCGGAATGATCTCGCTGCTCGGCGGCGACACACACTAGCTTCGAGATCGGGACACCCCGCGCTTTCCGCGTCCGGACCCGGTCTTGCGACCGACCTCGGACCTCAGAGCCCGGCCCACCCACCACCCAGCGACTGGATGAGCGCCACGGCTGCGGTCTGGCGATCGGACTGGAGCTGGACCAGGGCGCGGCGGGCGTTGAGCGCGGTCGCTTGCGCGGCGATGACCTCGCTGTAACTGACCTGGCCGGCGGTGTAGCGATTGAGGACCTGTTGCTCCACGAGCGTTGCGGCTTGCGACGCCTGCTGGCGCAGGGCGAGTTGCTGGCCCAGCACCCGTGAGGCGACCAGCTGGTCTTCCACCTGGCCGAAGGCGGCGAGCACCGTCTGGCGGTAGCGCGCGGCAGCGGCCTGCTGCGAGGCGCGGGCCTGCTCGACGCGCGCTCCGGTCGCTCCGGCATTGAACAAGGTCTGCGCCACCGAAGCGCCGAGCGACCATGCGAAGGCCGACGCGCTGAACAGCTCGCCGATCGTCGCGGCGCCCAGGCCGGCCGAGCCGCTCAGCGACAGGCTGGGGTAGTACGCGGACTGCGCGATGCCGATCTGCTCGTTGGCTGCCGCGACGCGGCGTTCGGCGGCGGCGATGTCGGGCCGGCGCTGCAGCAGCGTGGAGGGCACCGTCACCGGCACGGCCGCCATGTTGATGTTCCACGTCGGCTCGGCCGCGATGCTGAAGCTGGCCGGGGCCACGCCCACCAGCACGGCGATCGCATGTTCCAGCTGCGCCCGCTGCCGCTCCAGCGTCAGCGCATCGGCCTGCGCGTTGGCCAGCGCCGTCTGCGCCTGCAGCACGTCGGTGCGCGCGACGATGCCGGCCGTGTAGCGGTTCTGCGTGATCTGCAGGTTGCGCTGGTAGCCGGCGATCGTCTCCTGCAGCAGGGCGCGCTGCACGTCGATGCCGCGCAGGCCGAAGTAGTCGGCCGCCAGCTCGCCCTGCGCCGACAGGCGCGCCGCCGCCAGGTCCGCGGCGCTGGCCTGCTCGCCGGAGCGCGCGGCCTCGACGGCGCGTCCCAGCCGGCCCCAGACGTCCGGCTCCCAGCTGCCGCCGATGCTGACCTGGTAGCTGTTGCTGCTGCCGCCGCCGCCACCCGTTCCGCGCCGCGTCGCGCCCAGGTCCAGCCCCACTTGGGGGAACAGCGAGGCCCGCTGTTCCGCCACCGCGGCGCGGGCCTGCGCATAGGCGGCGACGGCTTGCGCGACGTTCTGGTTGTCGACGGTGACGCGCTCGGCCAGGCCGTTGAGCACCGGGTCGCCGAACAGCTGCCACCACGGGCCCCGCTCCAGCGCAT
The DNA here is from genome assembly GCA_028291885.1 of Ramlibacter sp. Lineage (GTDB taxonomy): Bacteria > Pseudomonadota > Gammaproteobacteria > Burkholderiales > Burkholderiaceae_C > Ramlibacter. The sequence continues at coordinate 4,369 of JAQGNJ010000336.1, forward strand.
CGGCCGGCGCCGCGGCAACCCACGCGCCCTGGCCTTCCTTGAAGGCGACCGGCGTGTCGACCGAAGGCCGCTGGTAGGTGGGGCCGACCGCGGCGCAGGCGGAAAGCAAGGAGAGAACGACTGCGCCCACCAGCGTTCGGGTGCTAGCGGAGTAGATGGAAGAGGGATCGAAAGTCTTCTTTGTCATGCAGTGACCGGTTCGTTGTGCCGCCCGAGCTGGGTTTCCAGCGGGCTGCGGCGGCGCAGCTTGTCCAGCAGCAGGTAGACCACCGGCGTCGTGAGCAGGGTCAGCACCTGGCTGGCGATCAGCCCGCCGATGATGGCGATGCCCAGCGGCCGGCGCAGCTCGGCGCCTTCGCCGAAGCCCACCGCCAGCGGCAGCGCGCCCAGGATGGCGGCGAGCGTCGTCATCAGGATGGGGCGGAAGCGCAGCAGGCAGGCCTCGCGCACTGCCTCCAGCGGCGGCAGGCCGCGCGAGCGCTCGGCGTCGAGCGCGAAGTCGATGATCAGGATGGCGTTCTTCTTGACGATGCCGATCAGCAGGAACAACCCGATCAGCGCCATGATGGAAAAGTCCAGCCCGAACAGCATCAGCGCCAGCACCGCGCCCACGCCCGCCGACGGCAGCGTCGACAGCACGGTCACCGGATGCACCAGGCTTTCGTACAGCACGCCAAGCACGAGGTAGATGACGACGATCGCGGCCAGGATCAGCATCGGCTGCTCCTGCTGCGAATCCTGCGCCGCCCGCGCCGTGCCTTGGAAGCTGCCGCGCACGTTGATCGGCATGCCGATGGACGCCTCGGCGTCGCGCACCGCGGCCTGGCCGTCGGCCAGGGTCGCGCCCTCGGCCAGGTTGTACGAGACGGTGGTCGCCAGTTCCGCGTCCTGGTGCGAGACCGAGCTGGCGGTCGGCCGCTCGGCGAAGCGCGCGATCGCAGACAGCGGCACCATGGTGCGCGCCGAGCTGCTCACCGGCGTTCCCGTGGCCTGGTCGCGCAGGCCGGGATTGACGGGGACGCTAGCCGTCGTCGTTGCCGTGGTGGTCGTCGCGGTGGCGGCGGCTGTCGATGTCACCGAGCCGGTGGGCACCCGCGCCGGCACGTAGATGTCCCTGAGCGACTCGGGGCTGCGCGTGTATCTCGGCGCAACGCCCATGATCACCTTGTACTGGTTCAGCTCGTCGTAGATGGTCGCGACCTGGCGCTGGCCGAAGCCGTTGTACAGCGCGTTGTCGATGTCGCGCGAGGTGATGCCCAGCCGCGACGCCGTGTCCTTGTCGACCTGCACGTAGGTCTCGACGCCGTTTTCCTGCTGGTCGGTGTCGACGTCGACGAGCTGGGGCTGCTGCTTCATCGCATCGGCCAGCCGCGTCGCCCACAGCTTGAGGTCGGACGTGTTGTCGCTCTTGAGCGTGTACTGGTAGGTCGAGTTGCTGGAGCGCCCGCCCATGCGCAGGTCCTGCACCGGGTTCAGGAAGATCGAGATGCCCGTCACCTTGGCCAGTTGCGGCCGCAGCCGCGCGATCACGGCGTTGCCCTTGTCGGTGCGCTGCGACGCCGGCTTGAGGTTGATGAACATGAAGCCGCCGCCGGCGCGCGAGCCGCCGGTGAAGCCGACGACGGTGTCCACCGCCGGGTCGGCGCGGATGATGTTGACCAGCTCGCGCAGCTTCTCCTGCATCGCCTGGAACGAGATGCTCTGGTCGGCGCGCAGCCCGCCGTTGATCTGGCCCGTGTCCTGCTGCGGGAAGAAGCCCTTGGGCACGTGGACGAACAGGTAGGCGTTCAGGCCCACGACGAGCACCATGATCAGCAGCACCAGCCAGCGCGCGTGCAGCGCCCAGTCCAGGCTGTATTCGTAGGTGCGGTGCACGCGGTCGAAGCTGCTCTCGAAGAAGCGGGCCAGCCGGCCGGGCGGCTTCCTGTGCTGGTCGGGACGCAGCAGCCAGGCGCACATCATCGGCGTGGTCGTCAGCGAAATGAGCAGCGAGATCATCACCGCCGCCGACAGCGTCACCGCGAATTCGCGGAACAGGCGCCCGACCTGGCCGCCCATGAACAGCAGCGGGATGAACACGGCGACCAGCGACAGGCTGATCGACAGCACGGTGAAGCCCACCTCCCGCGCGCCCAGCAGCGCCGCCTTGAAGCGGTCCATGCCCTGCTCGATGTGGCGGGTGGTGTTCTCCAACACCACGATGGCGTCGTCGACCACGAAGCCGGTCGCGACCGTCAGCGCCATCAGGCTCAGGTTGTTCAGCGAAAACCCGAGCAGGTACATCACGCCGAACGTGCCGAGCAGCGAGACGACCGTCGCAACCGCGGGGATGACGGTGGCGCGCGCGTTGCGCAGGAAGGCGCTGACCACCAGCACGACCAGCGCGATGGCGATCAGCAGCGTCAGCTCCACCTCGTGCAGCGCCGAGCGGATCGAGTTGGTGCGATCCGACGCGACGGCCAGCTTGATGTCCTGCGGCAGCTGCTCCTGCAGCTCCGGCAGCAGGGCGCGGACGCCGTCCACCGTCTTGATCACGTTGGCGCCGGGCTGCAGCGTGACCAGCACGATCACCGCCGGCTCGCCGTTGAACAGGCCCAGCGTGTTGATGTTCTCCACGCTGTCCGTCACCTCGCCGACGTCCTGCAGGCGGACGGCGGCATCGTTGCGCCAGGCGACGATCATTCCCTTGTAATCGGCGGCGGTGCGGGCCTGGCCGTTCGGCCCGACGCCGGTGTAGATCTGCAGCCGCCGGCCGGAGGCGTCGATGTCGCCCTTGGGCCGGTTGGCGCTGGCGGACTGCAAGGCGGCGCGCACGTCCTCGGAGCTGATGCCGTACTTGTTGAGCGCGAAAGGCAGCAGGTCGACCCGCACGGCCGGCAGCGAGCCGCCGCCCAGCTCCACGTCGCCGACGCCCTGCACCTGGGCCAGCTTCTGCTGCACCACGTTGGAGACGGCGTCGTAGATCTGGCCCGGCGAGCGGGTCGGCGAAGTCAGGGCCAGGATGATCACCGGCGCGGCCGACGGATTCGCCTTGCGGTAGGTCGGGTTGCTGCGCAGGTTGGCCGGCAGGTCGGCGCGCGACGCGTTGATCGCCGCCTGCACTTCGCGCGCGGCGGCGTCGATGTTGCGGTTCAGGTCGAACTGCAGGCTGATGCGGGTCGAGCCGTTGCCGCTGTTGGACGTCATCTCGTTGACGCCCGCGATCACGCCCAGCCGGCGCTCCAGCGGCGTCGCGACGCTGGTCGCCATGGTCTCCGGGCTGGCGCCGGGCAGATTGGCGCTGACCGAGATCACCGGGAAGTCGACCTGCGGCAAAGAGGCAACCGGCAGCAGGAAGAACGCGCCGATTCCCGCCAGCGCCAGGCCGATGGTCAGCAGCACCGTCGCGACCGGACGGCGGACGAAGGGCTCGGAGAGGTTCATGCCAGGCCCTCACCCCTGCCCTCTCCCGCGGGCGGGAGAGGGAGACTCTTTGTTCCCTCTCCCGCCAGCGGGAGAGGGTTGGGGTGAGGGTGCTTCCTGCGCCACCTGCCAGCCAGCGAATCGAACCCCAGGTAGATCACCGGCGTCGTGAACAGCGTGAGCAGCTGGCTGACGATCAGGCCGCCGAAGATCGCCAGGCCCAGCGGCCGGCGCAGCTCGGCGCCTTCGCCCCAGCCCAGCATCAGCGGCACGGCGGCGAACAAGGCGGCCAGGGTCGTCATCAGGATCGGACGGAAGCGCAGCAGCGCGGCCTGGTGGATCGCGTCCTGCGGCGACTTGCCCTGCGTGCGTTCCGCATCGATCGCGAAGTCGATCATCATGATCGCGTTCTTCTTGACGATGCCGATCAGCAGGATGATGCCGATGATGCCGATCACGCCCAGGTCGTTGCCGCTGATCATCAGCATCAGCAGCGCGCCCACGCCGGCCGAGGGCAGCGTCGACAGGATGGTCAGCGGGTGGATGTAGCTCTCGTACAGCACGCCCAGCACGATGTAGACGCAGATCACGGCCGCCAGGATCAGCCAGAGCTGGTTGCTCAGCGACGATTCGTAGGCGCCCGACGCGCCCAGGAAGGTCAGCGTGACGCTGGCCGGCAGCTTGACCTCCTTCGCGGCTTCGCGGATCGCGTCCACCGCGTTGCCCAGGGCGACGCCGGGCGCGGTGTCGAAGCCGATGGTCGTCGCCGGGTATTGGGCGACGTGCGTGATCTGCAGCGGCGCGGGCCGCTCGCTGATCCGCGCGACCGCCGACAGCGGCGTCGAATCGCCCGACGAGGTCCGCAGCTGCACGTTCCCCAGCGACGCCGGCGTGGCCTGTGCGTCCGGACGCGCTTCGAGGATCACGCGGTACTGGTTGGTCTCGGTGAAGATGGTCGAGACGATGCGCTGGCCGTATGCGCTGTAGAGCGCATCGTCGATGGCCGAAGCAGTGATGTTCAGGCGCGCCGCGGTGTCGCGGTCGATGTCGACGTAGACGGCCGAGCCCGAGGCGCTGGCGTCCGACACCACGTTGCGCAGCTGCTTGACGCCGCGCAGGTGCTCGGTCAGCCGCGCCGCCCACTCGATCACCGCGGCGTTGTCCGACGACTCCAGCGAGAAGCGGAACTGGGTCGGCCCCGATTCGGCGTCGATCGTCAGGTCCTGCACCGGCTGCAGGTAGAGCGTCACGCCGGGCACCCGCTGGGCCCGCGCCCGCAGCCTGTCCATCACGGCCTGCTGGCTGCCGCGCGAGCCCTTCAGGTTGATCAGCATGCGGCCGGTGTGCAGCATGGTGTTGTTGGCGGCGTCGACGCCGACGAAGCTGCTCAGCGTCGCGACCTCGGGGTCTTCCATCAGCAGCCGCGCCACGTCCTGCTGCATCCTCGCCATCACCGGGTACGACACCGTCTGCGCCGCTTCCACCCGCGCCTGCAGCTGGCCGGTGTTCTGGGTCGGGAACAGGCCCTTGGGGATGACGATGTAGAGCAGCACCGTCAGCACCAGCGTGCCGAGCGCGACCAGCAGCGTCAGCGTCCGGCGCCGCAGCACCCAGGTGAGCGCCGTGTCGTAGTGCGCGATCACCCGGTCGAAGCCGCGCTGCATCTTGCCGCCCCAGCCGTGCATCTGCTCGTGGCTTTCGGGATTGGGTTTGAGCCAGCGCG
>JAQGNJ010000023.1 GCA_028291885.1 Ramlibacter sp.
TTGCGGGAGAGGGCCGGGGTGAGGGTGCTCCGTTACCTGATGAACTGCGTATCCGCCAGCTTGCCCATGTCGGGCAGCGACTTGATGATGCCGGCTTCCATCAGCAGCTCCGCGGCTTCCTTGCTGAAGGCCGCGTGCTCGCCGGCGAAGAACTTCGCGTTGGCGGCGCGGTCCTGCCAGCGCAGGTACCTGGACGACGCCTCGAAGGCCTCGCCGCTTTGCTTGACGTCGGCGCCCATGATCTCGAAGCTTTTCTTCGGCTCCTTCTGGATCATCTCCACCGCCTGGAAGTAGCTGTCGGCCAGCGCCCTGGCTGCCTTGGGGTTCTCCGACAGGAACCTGGGCGTGCAGCCGAAAGTGTCCATCACCATCGGGTAGTCCAGCGTGGTGGCGATGATCCGGCCCGCCTCGGGCTTGGCGCGCACCGCGCCCAGGTAAGGCTCGTAAGTCATCGCCGCATCGACACCGGCCGTGCCAGCGATCATCGCGTTGGCCGCCGCCTGCGGCTCGAGGTTGACCACCTTCACGTCCTTGGTCGACAGGCCGTTCTTCTTGAGCATCCAGGCCAGCGCGAAGTAGGGCGAGGTGCCCGGCGCGCTTGCGGCGACGGTCTTGCCCTTCAGGTCCGTGATCTTCGCGATGCCGGGATTGACCACCATGCCGTCGGCGCCGTAGCTCTTGTCCAACTGGAAGATCTGCGTCGTGGCGACGCCGTTGGCGTTCCAGACCACCCAGGTCTCCACCGTCGTGAGGGCGAGCAGTTTCTTCATGGCGTTGCTCCGTGAGCTGGTGTCAAAAAACTGGATGCAGGCTTCGTGCCAGCCCAGTGCGTGGCGGACCCGGTCTATGATGTTTTCCACCCTGTTGCTTTCATCTTTCCATGCCCGATTTCCGTTCCGTCTTCCGGTCGCGCCTGCTGGCGCTTGCCGTCCTCCTGGTCCCGCCCGCCCTGCAAGCGCAGGAAGAAGTCCCCTTCGTCACATCGCCCGACAACGTCACGCTGGAGATGCTGCGCGTCGCCGGCGTCGGGCCGGCCGACCATGTGATCGACCTCGGCTCGGGGGACGGCCGCATCGTGATCCTCGCGGCCAAGCGCTTCGGCGCCACCGGCCTGGGCGTGGAGATCGTTCCCGAACTGGTGCAGCGCAGCCTGGAGAACGCGCGCAACGCCGGCGTGGCCGACCGCGTGACGTTCAAGGTGCAGGACCTGTTCGAGACCGATCTGTCGAAGGCGACGGTCGTCACCATGTACCTGCTGCCGGAGGTGAACCTGAAGCTCAGGCCGGCGCTGCTGGCGCTCACGCCCGGGACGCGCGTGGTCTCGCACGACTGGGACATGGCCGACTGGAAGCCGGACCAGACCACGGTGGTGGCGGTGCCGGACAAGAAGGTGGGCCTGGAGAAATCCAGCAAGGTCCATTTGTGGACGGTTCCCGCGAAGGTCGAGGGCCGCTGGTGCGGGGCCGGCCTGCTGCGCGGCACCAGCCTGGCGCTCACGCAGCGCCACCAGGAATTCGAAGGCACGCTGGTGCGCGGCGACCGGACACGGAACGTCGACGGCCGCATCGAGGGGACGACGCTGCGCACGTCGGCGGCCAGTTCCGGCCGCGCGGGAGAGCTGGTGCTGCAAGTGCAAGGCGACCGGCTGCGCATCGTCGCCGCCGGCGGGCCGCTGGCGCTGGCGCAGGGCATGTCCTTCGTCCGGGCCAACGGCTCGGGCTGCTGACGGCGGTCGACGGGCCGGATCTTCATCCCAGCCTCAGCGCAAGCAGTTCGGGGATGTCGGTCTCGATCGCGTGGCCGATTGCGCCCTGCGCGACGAGGTGGTGCACGGCCTCGATGTCGCGCGCCAGGCTGCGGTCCTGCATCGTCGCCGGCGAGACGCTGCGCACCAGGCGCATCACGTTCTCCAGCGCCGGCGCGCTTGTCAAAGGTCGCAGGAATTCGATGCCCTGCGCCGCGGCCAGCAGCTCGATGGCGACGATGTGGGCCGTGTTGCGCAGCATAGTCTGCAGCCGCCGCGCGGCGAAGGTCGCCATGCTGACGTGGTCCTCCTGGTTGGCGGAGGTCGGCAGGCTGTCGACGCTCGCTGGATGGGCCAGGGATTTGTTTTCCGACGCCAGGGCCGCCGCCGTCACGTGCACGATCATGAAGCCGGAGTTCAGGCCCGGCTCGGGCGTGAGGAACTAGCGTCAAGACAGCATGAAGGCGGGCGGGCAATGGGGCGCTTGCGGTCGCCAAAAAAAGAGAGAGCCATTCCCAGCTGCTGATAATCGCGGATTTACCGGACCGATGAGACGCTCGATACTCCGCCCGATGCTGGCCGATGCCCAACCTGTCTCCGCCGTCGATCGTGCGCTGTCGGTGCTGTCGGTCCTGGCCCGGCATGGCGGCGCCCTGGCGGCGGCCGACCTGGTGAGCCGCACGGGCCTGAGCCAGAGCACGCTGTACCGCCAGCTGGCTTCGCTCAAGCGCTGGGGTTTCGTGCTCGAGGTGGACGGCCGCTACGCGCCGGGTCCCCTGAGCCTGCAACTGGCCCTGGGATTCGACATGGCGTCGCATCTCGTGCAGATGGCGCGGCCCGACATGCTGGCGCTGGCGCAGCAATCCCAGGAGAGCGTCGGCCTGGTCGTGGCCGTCAACGACCAGGCCATCTGCATCGAGATGATCGAGAGCCGCCAGTCCCTGCGCTGCTCGTTCGAGAAGGGGCGAAGCGTCGCGCTGCAAAAGGGCGCGTCCGCCCAGTGCCTGATGGCCCATCTGCCCGAGCCCGCCCTGCAGGACCTGGTGCAGGCGAATCCGCGCCGCAAGTCGCTGGCGGCCGAACTGGCCGCCGTCCGCAAGGCCGGCTTTGCCACCAGCAACGGCGAGGTCGACCCGGGCGTCTGGGGCGTCAGCGCGCCGCTGGTGGCGCCAGGCAAGCGCGCCGTCGCGGCGCTGACCCTGATGGCGCCGAGCGTGCGCGTGCAGTCCCGCCAGGCGCCCCTGATCCAGATGACGGTGCTGGCCGCCAGCCGCATCTCCCGAAACCTCAATACCGCCTGATCGATCGATTCAACCCCTGGAGCAACCCATGATGACTTTCCGCCGCAACTTCCTGCTTTCCTGCCTGGCCGCCGCCAGCGTGTTCGCCGCCGCCAGCGCCCAGGCCCAGGAGGTGCTGCGGGTCGGCACCGACGCCACCTTCCCGCCCATGGAGTTCGTCGACAACGGCAAGCGCACCGGCTTCGACATCGAACTGGTCGAGGCGGTCGGCAAGGCCATGAACCGGAAGGTCGAGTGGATCGACATCGACTTCAAGGGCCTGATCCCCGGCCTGGTCTCCAGGCGCTTCGACATGGCGGTTTCGGCCATCTACATCACCGACGAGCGCAAGAAGGTCGTCGACTTCACCGACCCCTACTACGCCGGCGGCCTGGTCGCCATGGTCAAGGACGGCAGCGCCATCAAGTCCCTGGCCGACCTCGACGGCAAGAAGGTGACCGTGCAGGTGGGCACCAAGTCGGTCAGCTACCTGGGCGCCAATCACCCGAAGGTGACGCTGGTCGAAGTGGAGAAGAACCAGGAGATGTTCAACCTGGTCGACATCGGCCGGGCCGATGCCGCCGTGACCGGCAAGCCGGCTGCTTACCAGTACGTCCGCACCCGCGGCGGTCTGCGCGTGCTGGACCAGCAGCTCACCACCGAGGAATACGGCATGGCCCTGCGCAAGGACACGCCGGAGCTGACCAGGGCGGTCAACGGCGCGATCGCCAGGCTCAAGGCCGACGGCACCTATGCGCAGATCGTGAAGAAGTGGTTCAGCAACACCGGCCGCTGAGCCGATGGAACTGGACTTCTCGCCGGTCTGGGCCGGCTGGCCCCAGCTGCTGCAGGGCGCCTGGGTCACCGTGGAAATCACCTCGGTGGCCCTGGTGCTGGGTTGCCTGCTGGGGCTGCTGGTCGGCATCGGCCGGCTGAACCCGGCGCGCCGGATCACCTACGGCCTGTGCACCGCCTATGTCGCGGCGATCCGCGGCACGCCGCTGCTGGTGCAGCTGTTCATCCTGTTTTTCGGCCTGCCGCAGTTCGGCATCCTGCTGCCGGCGTTCTTCTGCGGCGTCATCGGCCTGGGCATCTATTCGGGCGCCTACGTCAGCGAGATCGTGCGCGGCGCCATCCAGTCGGTCGACCGCGGCCAGATGGAGGCCGCCCGCTCGCTGGGCATGTCGTCGGGCAAGGCGATGCGCAACATCGTGCTGCCGCAGGCGCTGGTGCGGATGATCCCGCCGCTGGGCAACGAGTTCATCGCGCTGATCAAGAATTCGGCCCTGGTGTCGCTGCTCACCATCCACGACCTGATGCACGTGGGCCAGAAGATCATCAGCGTGTCCTACCGCTCGCTGGAGGTCTACCTGGCGATCGCCGTCGTCTATTTCGTCCTCACGGGACTGACCACGCTGGCGCTGCGCCACGTCGAGCAACGGCTGCGCGCCGGAGGGATGGTGCAATGAACCCGCCACAACGACCGATCGTCGCCATCCGCGGCCTGCGCAAGTCCTTCGGCGAGCACACCGTGCTGCACGGCATCGACCTGGACGTGCAGGTGTCGCAGGTGGTGGTGGTCATCGGCCCCAGCGGCTCGGGCAAGAGCACGCTGCTGCGCTGCTGCAACGGCCTGGAGACGCCCGACAGCGGCCGGGTCGAGATCTGCGGCCACGTCCTGGCGGACGCCGGCAGGATGCTGGCCGAGCCGGCGCTCAACCAGCTGCGCGAGGACGCGGGCATGGTGTTCCAGTCCTTCAACCTGTTCCCGCACCTGTCCGTGATCGACAACATCACGGTCGGCCCGCGCAAGGTGCGCGGCACTCCGCGCCACGAGGCCCAGGCGCAGGCCATGGTCCTGCTGGAGAAGGTGGGCCTGGTCGCCAAGGCCCATGCGATGCCGGCCAGCCTCTCGGGCGGCCAGAAGCAGCGGGTGGCGATCGCCCGTGCGCTGGCCATGCAGCCCAAGGTGATGCTGTTCGACGAGCCCACCTCGGCGCTGGACCCGGAGCTCGTCGGCGAGGTGCTGCAGGTGATGAAGCTGCTGGCGTCCGAAGGCATGACAATGCTGGTCGTGACCCACGAGATGGACTTTGCGCGCGAGGTGGCCGACGTGGTCGTGGTCATGGACGCCGGCGCCATCGTCGAGTCCGGTCCGCCGCAGGCCATCTTCACCAACCCGACGCAGGCGCGCACCCGCGACTTCCTGCATGCCGTGCTGAGCCGCGCCTGAGCCATGACCGCTGCCGCCGTCCCCGCCTACGAACAGGTCAAGACCTTTGTCCGCGGCCGGATCAGCTCGGGCCAGTGGAAGCCGGGCGACCCGGTGCCGAGCGAGGCGGCGCTGATGCAGCAGTTCGGCGTCAGCCGCATGACCGTCAACCGCGGCCTGCGCGAGCTGGCCGGCGAGGGGCTGGTGACGCGGGTGCAGGGTTCCGGCACGCGGGTGGCGCAGCTGCACCGCATCTCCTCGCGCCTGACGATCCGCGACATCCACGAGGAAGTGGCCGAGCGGGGCCATGTCCACAGCACCCGCGTGCTGCTGGTCGCCAAGGAGAAGGCCGGCGCGGCGATCGCGCGGTCGCTGGGCCTGCGCACCGGTGGCGCGGTGTTCCATAGCCAGCTGGTGCACCTGGAGAACGGCGTGGCGATCCAGTACGAGGACAGATACGTGAATCCAGCCGCCGCGCCCGATTACCTCGAGAGCGACTTCACCCGGGTTTCGCCGACGCTGCACCTGCTGCAGCATGCGCCGCTGACGGAGGCCAGTTATTCGATCGAGGCCTGCCTGCCGACTGCGGAAGAGGCCAGGCAGCTGGGCATCAAGCGCGGCGAGCCCTGCCTGGCGATGATGCGCCGCACGGTGAGCGGCGCCAACGTCGCCAGCGTCGCGCGGCTGGTCTATCCCGGTTCGCGCTACAGCTTCGCGGGGCAGTTCCAGGCATGAGCTGGAACCTGCTCCGTCTCGATGAGGTTGCGGCCACGCCCTGGCGCAACGGCGGCGGCGTCACCCGCGAATTGCTGGCCTGGCCGCAAGCCCGCGATTGGCGGGTGCGGATGTCGGTTGCCGAGGTCGCGCGGGACGGGCCGTTCTCGCGCTTCGACGGCGTGCAGCGCTGGTTCGCCGTGCTGGACGGCGCCGGTGTGCGGCTGCGGATCCACGGCGCCACGCATGAACTGACGCAGCGCAGTGCGCCCTTCGCGTTCGACGGCGCCGTGGCGACCGATTGCGCGCTCATTGCCGGCGCGACGCAGGACTTCAACCTCATGCTGCGCGGAGCCGACGGTCGCATGGGCCGGGTTCGGGGCACGCGTTCGCTGGACTGCAGCGCGATGCGGTTGATTGCGATCTACGCCGGCCCGGGCGCGGCGCGGGCCGGCTTCGGCGACGAACAGGTGGAAATCGGTCCGCGCACGCTGGCGTGGCGGATACTCGAAGCCGACGGGCATCTGCGCATCGACTCGCCGGACGCCCTGTGGATGGAGATCAAGCCATGAGCCTGGAGATCTGGAGCGCCTGCCGCGTGGCGACGATGGAGCCGGACGCAGGCACACCGTACGGCCTGGTCGAAGACGCGGCGATCGCCGTCGAGGGCGACCGCATCGCCTGGGTCGGCCCCGAGCGCGACCTGCCACCGGACCTTCGGCAGCGTTGTACGCGCCGCCACGATGCCGGCGGCGCGCTGGTCACCCCCGGCCTGATCGACTGCCACACCCACCTGGTCTACGGCGGCGACCGGGCCGCGGAATTCGAGCTGCGCCTGAACGGCGCCAGCTACGAGGACATCGCCCGCGCCGGCGGCGGCATCGCTTCGACGGTGAAGGCCACGCGCCGCCTCGGAAGAAGAGCTGATGGCACAAAGCCAGCCCCGGCTGCGGGCGCTGATGGACGAGGGCGTGACGACGGTGGAGATCAAATCCGGCTACGGCCTCGCCCTGGAGCACGAACGCAAATGCCTGGGTGTCGCGCGCTGCCTGGGCGAGCTGAATCCCGTCGACGTGCGCACCACCTTTCTTGGCGCGCACGCACTGCCGCCGGAGTTCGCCGGCCGCGCCGACGACTACATCGGCGAGGTGCTGGACATGTTGCCGGCGCTGCATGCGCAGGGGCTGGTCGACGCGGTCGATGCGTTCTGCGAACGCATCGCTTTCAGCACGGTGCAGACGGCGCGCGTTTTCGAAGCGGCGGCCGCCCTCGGCCTGCCCGTCAAGCTGCACGCGGAGCAGTTGAGCGACAGCGGCGGCGCCGCGTTGGCCGCGCGTTACGGCGCACTCAGCTGCGACCACCTCGAGTGGTTGAGCGCGGAGGGCGCGGCCGCGATGGCCAGGTCCGGCACCGTGGCGGTGCTGCTGCCGGGCGCGTTCTATTTCCTGCGCGAGACCCGGCTGCCGCCCGTCGCGCTGCTGCGCGAACAGCAGGTGGCGATGGCGATCTCCACCGACTGCAATCCCGGCAGCTCGCCCTGCACCTCGCTGCTGCTGATGCTCAACATGGCCTGCACGCTGTTCCGCATGACGCCGCAAGAAGCGCTGGCCGGCGTCACGCGCGTCGCGGCGCAGGCGCTCGGGCTGCAGGACCGGGGCGTGCTGGCCGTGGGCAAGCGCGCCGATTTTGTTTTGTGGGACGTGGAGCGTCCGGCGCAGCTGGCCTATGCCTTCGGCGCCAACCCGCGTCGCCAGACCGTTTTCAAGGGAAAGCCCTCATGAGTTTCAGCCTGCGCCGCGGCAGCTCGCCGCTGCTGGTCAGCATCCCCCACCTCGGCACCGAGATCCCCGAGGACCTGAAGCCGCTCTACACGCCGCGCGCGCTCGCGATCGAGGACGCCGACTGGCACCTCGACCGGCTCTACGACTTCCTGCCGTCGCTTGGCGCCAGCGTGCTGCAGCCTCGCTATTCGCGCTACGTCATCGACCTGAACCGGCCGCCCGACGACGCGCCCATGTACCCGGGCGCATCCAACACCGAACTGTGTCCCACGCGCTTTTTCAACGGCGACCCGCTGTACGCGCAAGGCAAGGCGCCGCCGGCCGAGGAAAGGATCGCACGGCGCGAGAATTACTGGCGGCCGTACCACGAGGCCCTGCGCGACGAGATCGCGCGGATCAAGGGCGAGCACGGTTTCGTGCTGCTGTGGGACGCCCACAGCATCCGCTCGGAAATCCCCTGGCTGTTCGAAGGCCGGTTGCCCGACCTGAACATCGGCACGGCCGACGGTGCGAGCGCCCATGCCTCGATTGCAAAGGCCGTCGTCGACGCCGCCGCCGCCAATCCCGCGTTCAGCCATGTGCTCAACGGCCGCTTCAAGGGCGGCTACATCACGCGCCGCTACGGCCAGCCGCCCGATCGCGTGCATGCCGTGCAGCTGGAGATGTGCCAGAGGACCTACATGGAGGAAGAGCCGCCTTACGGCTATCTCGAGCCGCTGGCGCGCCAGGTCCAGCCGACGCTCGCCGCGATGGTCGGTGCCGCGCTCGACGCGTGCCGGGCCCTGTATGGCCGCTGAAGCCGCCCGCTATCTGGCGCCGCTCGCCTGGGTGGGCGGCGCGTGGGCGCGCGACGTGCTGCTCGAGGTCGGCCCGGATGGCTGCTGGAGCGGCGTCACGCCCGACGCTCCGGAGCAGCTGCGCGCGCAAGCGCAAACGCTCGCCGGGCCCGTGCTGCCCGGGCTGGTCGACGCGCACAGCCACGCCTTCCAGCGCGCGATCGCCGGCCTGACCGAGAGCAGCGGCGCCGGCGAGGACGATTTCTGGCGCTGGCGCGACCGCATGTACAGCGCCGCCAACCGCATCACGCCGCAGCAGCTCGAAGCGATCGCGGCCTTCCTCTATGCCGAACTGCTGGATGCCGGCTACACCGAGGTCTGCGAGTTCCAGTACCTGCACAACGCCCAGGACGGCCGGCCTTACGCCGACGCCGACATGTCGCTGGCGCTGGCGCGCGCGGCGCAGCGGGTGGGCATCGGCCTGACGCTGCTGCCGACGCTCTACATGCGCAGCGGCTTCGGCGCCGGCGGACTGCGGCCCGACCAGCGGCGCTTCGCCTCGACGCCGGATTCCGTGCTGCGGATCGGCGAAGGCATCGCCGGGCTGGCGGATCCGCTTGTCCACGCCGGCGTGGCCCTGCATTCGCTGCGAGCCGTCGATGCAGCGGCGCTGGGCGAAGTGGCGGCCGCCGCGCGCGGCCGCATGCCGGTCCACATCCACGTGGCCGAACAGCAGCAGGAGGTGGAGGACTGCGTTGCCCATCACGGCCGGCGGCCGGTGGAGTGGCTGCTGGAGCAGGTCGAGCTGGACGCGCGCTGGAACCTGGTCCATGCGACCCAGACGACGTCCGGGGAGCTGGCCGGCGTGCAATCGAGCGGCGCCAGCATCGTGATCTGTCCCAGCACCGAAGCCAACCTGGGCGACGGCGTGTTCGATCTGCCCGACTGGCTGGCCCGGGCGGGAAGCTGGTCCATCGGCTCGGACAGCCACGTCACGCGCAGCTGGCAGGAAGAGCTGCGCCTGCTCGAGTACTCGCAGCGGCTGAGCCTGCGCCGGCGCAACATCGCGGCGCGCAGCGGGCGGCGCGAAAGCACGGCGGCCGTGCTGTTCGAGGGCGCATTGGCCGGCGGCACGGCCGCAGCTGGCCGGCCCTTGGGCGGGATCAGCGTCGGCCAGCGCGCCGACTTCATGCTGGTCGACCGATCCGCGCCGGCGCTGGTCGGCGTGCCGGACGGGCAACTGCTCGACGCCATCGTGTTCTCCAGCCCGCTCGCCTGCATCGGCGAGGTGCGCGTCGCCGGCCGGTCGGTCCGTCCGCTGGCCTCGCGACCCGAGCTTGCCCAGGGCATGCGCGATGCAATGCAGGCACTGTGGGGCTGAGCCCTGCGCGCGGCGGAGCATGTAAGGCGCCGCTGACTTCGGTTGCCGCCACTTGCTTGCGGCCGCATCGCCGGCGACGGCGCAAAGTGGGGGAAGCTGAATTAGGAGCTCACATGCTGCGCAAACTCATCGTCTTGGCGATCACCACCGGCCTGGCCAAAAAGGCCTGGCACATGTACCAGGAAAAGAACGGCGGAAAAGCGCTGGCCGCAGGTGGCGACGCGACCGACGCCAAGCCACGCAAGCCGCGCGCGCCGCGCACGGCCAAGCCCCGCGCCGAGAAACCCAGCGCCTGATCCCGCCCCGCGGTGTCAGCGCGCCGCGAGGGTGCGGCGCAGCGCCTGGAAGAACAGCTCGGATTGCATGCGCTCGCCGTTGGCCTGCTGCGCCACACGCGCGGCGATCGCCGGGTCGACCGGCCGCATCGCACGTCCGGTGGACTGCGCGATGACCTGCACGGCGCAAGCGCGCTCCAGGTAATACAGGTCGTCGTAGGCGTAGTCGACGCGCTCGCCGCAGACGATCACGCCGTGGTTGCCGAGGAAGACGATGTCGGCGCCCTGCATCGCGCCGGCGATCCGCTCGCCTTCGGACGCATCGAGCGCCAGCCCGTTGTAGTTGCCGTCGACGGCGATGCGGCCATGAAAGCGCATCGCGTTCTGCGACAGCGTGGTGTCCAGCGCGCGGTCTTCCGTCAGCGTGAGGGCGGTCGCGTACGGCATATGGCTGTGCAGCACGCAGGTCTTTGCGGCGATGCGATGCACTGCCGCATGGATGAACATCGCTGTCGGCTCGACCTGGTGACGCCCGGCCAGCCTGCAGCCCTGCGCGTCGACCATCACGATGTCGGCGGCCCGCACTTCGCTCCACATCAGGCCGCGCGGATTGAGCAGGAACAGGTCGGAGCGCCGTGGCAGCGCCACGCTGAAGTGGTTGCACACGCCCTCGCCGAATCCGTGGTGCGCAGCTGCGCGCAAGGCCAGCGCCAGGTCCTCGCGCAGGACGGCGACCTCGGGCGAGTCGAACAGGCCGAGAGGGGAAGCGGTCGAGAGGTCCATGCGGGTTGGGGTCCTAGATCCAGCGGCCGCCGCGCAGTTCGCGGGTGAGCCAGGCGCAGTACACCGGCGCGGCCACGACGCCGGCGGCGCCGAAGCCCGCTTCCAGCACCAGCATGGACGCGAGCAGCGCATAGGCGGGCACCTGGATCCGGCTGCCGACGAAGTGCGCGTTCAGGAAGTATTCGAGCTTGTGCACGACGACCAGGAACAGCAGCGACATGCCGCCGAGCCAGGGCGAGATCGTCAGCGCCGCCAGCACGATCGCGGCGTTCGACAGCAGGTTGCCGACGATGGGCAGCAGGCTGGCGAAGAAGGTGAATGCCACCAGCGTCGGCGCCAGCGGCACGCGATAGCCGAACAGCGGCAGGATCACGAGCAGGTACAGCGCCGTGACAAGCGTGTTGACCAACGAGATCCGCAGTTGCGCCGCGATGATGTCGCGGAAAGCCAGCGCCAGGTTCAGGAGCCGGTGCTGGGCGATCCGCATCAACGGAGCGCCGGGCCTGGGATTGGGCGCCGCGGCGCCGGCCAGCAAGCCGATCACCAGCCCGAGCAGCAGGTAGAGCAGCACGCGCAAGGCGTCGCGTCCCCATTGCTGCACCTGCGCGGCATGGCTGCGCAGCCAGCCGGAAACCGCTTCCTGCAGCGCCGCTGCGGAGTCGGGCAGCCGGATCGCGATCCACTGGGGCGCGGTCGTGCGCAGCTGGTCCAGCGTGTCGGCGAGCAATTGCAGCAGCCTGGCCAGGCCGCCGGATGACGCGCTGAGCAGCAGCTCGAAGGCCTCGAACAACGCAACGCCAAGCACGGCGAGCACGATGGCGAGCAGCAAGTACGTGATCCAGGCGCTGCGGTTCTGCATGTGCGCTCGCACCCGCACGCGCAGCGACCGGTACAGCACGAAGCCGCCGATGCCGGCGAACAGCGCCGGCAACAGGTGCAGGTGCAGCACGAGAAGCAAGGCGGCGGCGCAGACGGCCACGCTGCGGAAGCGATAGACCTCGGCCGGCGCGATCGGCACGTCGTCGTCTGGAAGCTCGGAGGGAGGTGTCATTGGTGGCGCCCGCTGCCGCTCATCCTAACCTGCATGCGGCAGCGCGGGGCTGGCGGCGGGACCGTCCCGCGCCAGGAATTTCACCAAGCGCACGCTTGCTGGAAATAGCCGGGTTTGGTAAGGTGCCGACCGATGGAAGCATCCGTTGCGCGCACCCGTTCCCCGGCACCGCCCGGGCCGCCCGCGGGCGCGGTCGCGGTCGCCGGCAAGCGCCCGCGCGGACGTCCGCGCAAGACGGTGCAGGACCGCGACGACGGCAACCGGCGCCAGGAGGTGTTGCGTTCGGCGGCCAAGCTGTTCCGGCGCAAGGGCTTCCATGCCACCAGCACCCGCGACATCGCCGCGGCCGCGGGCATGCGCAGCGGCTCGCCCTTCTATCACTTCAAGAGCAAGGGCGCCCTGCTGTACGCGGTGATGGAAGAGGGCATGCGCGTGGCAATCGCACGGCAGGAGCGGCTGCTGGCCGACTTGCTGGAAAGCGCGCGGCCGGGGGAGTCCGCGCCCGACGCCGCCGGCCGGCTGCGACTGCTGATCCGGAACCATTTCGACATCCTGCTCGGGCCGGGCAGCGACTTCATCCCGGTCATGCTGTACGAGGCGCGCTCGATCACCGCCCGCCAGCGCGCGCTGCTGGCGCAGCTGCAAAGCGGATACGAAGCGCCGTGGGCGCCCGTGCTCCAGGCCCTCTGCGCGTGCGGCCGGCTGCGGACCGACGTCAAGCTGGCGCGGCTGCTGGTGTTCGGCGCGCTGAACTGGTCGGTGCAGTGGTACGACCGTCGCAAGGGCGCGTCGCTGGACGAGCTCACCGACGCCGCCATGCACCTGTTTCTCGGAGAACCACAGTGACATCCCCATCGCATTACCGTTCCGTCTTCGCTCCCGGCCTGTTCGCGCGCAAGGTGGTCGTGGTGACCGGCGGCGGCTCCGGCATCGGCCGCTGCACGGCGCACGAACTGGCCGCGCTCGGCGCGCACGTGGTGCTGATCGGCCGCAAGCTGCAGAAGCTGCACGACGTCGCCGGCGAGATCGTCGCCGACGGCGGCCGCGCCAGTTTCCACGCCTGCGACATCCGCGACGAGGCCGCGGTGCAGAACACGGTGGAGGCGATCGTGCTGGTCCACGGCCGCATCGACGGCCTGGTCAACAACGCCGGTGGGCAGTTCATCGCGCCGCTGGACCAGATCAGCGCCAAGGGCTGGCAAGCGGTGGTGGACACCAATCTCACCGGCGGCTTCCTGGTCGCCCGCGAGTGCTACCGCCAGTCGATGCAGCAGCATGGCGGCGCCATCGTCAACATCGTCGCCGACATCTGGGGCTCGATGCCGAACATGGGCCACAGCGGCGCGGCGCGCGCTGGCATGGTCAGCTTCACCGAAACGGCGGCGGCGGAATGGGCCCACAGCGGCGTGCGCGTGAATGCCGTCGCGCCCGGCTACATCGCCTCCAGCGGCATGGACCACTACCCGCCCGAAGCGGCCGGCATGCTGCGCGAGATGCGCGCCACCGTGCCGCTGGGCCGTTTCGGCACCGAGGCCGAAACCTCGGCGGCGATCGTGTTCCTGCTCGGTCCGGCCGCGAACTTCGTCAGCGGCAGCGTGCTGCGGGTGGACGGCGCCCGGCCGCAAGCCCGCCCGGGCTGGCCGATGGAGCTGCCGGACGCGCAGGCGCAACTGCGCGACGCGGTCGCGCCGTTCGACGGCTTCCACCGCGCGAGTGCGCCCAGGCTGTTGGCCCCGGATGGCCATGACCAATAGCCTGCCGCATGCCGCTGTCGAATTCGAACCCGAGTTCGTCGACGGCCTGATCCAGATGTTCGACCACAACATCCCGTTCAACCAGGTGCTGGGGCTGAAGATCACCAGCCTGAAACCCGAGCGCGTGGTCGGCCGGATCGAGATGAAGCCGGAGCTGATCGGCAACTATTCGCACGGCCGGCTGCACGGGGGCGTCATCAGCGCCGGCCTGGACTCGATGGCGGGCCTGGCCGTCATGGCGGCCATCGGCGCCCGTCACATGGACGAAGCGCCGGCGCAGCGCCTGCAGCGCTTCGCCAAGCTGGGAACCATCGACCTGCGGATCGACTACCTGCGCCCGGCGAGCGGGCGCAGCTTCGAGCTGCGGGCCGAGGTGATGCGCCTGGGCTCGCGCGTGGCTTCGACGCGGATGGAATTCCTGGGCGCCGACGGCAGGCTCTTGTCGAGCGGAGCCGGCGCCTACATCGTCTCCTGAGGGAGACGGCTGGCAGGGCCCGTCGTGAGCCCGCCGCAGGGCTTAGCCGCCCTTGTGCGGACGCTTGCCGGGGTTCTTCTTGCTGCGCGTGGCCTTGCCGCGCTCGAGGCTGACCTTCTGGCCTCCGCCATTGCGGCGCAGGCTGACGCCGGCGATGGGCTTCACGGACGGGGTGGCTTTGCGGTCGGCTTCGGTAACGATTTTGTTGCCCATGGGGTGCTCCGGATCTGGATTGGTGACAACCCTCTATTAGGCCACAGCGGCCGGCAGGCGCCTCAGGGGCAGTTCAGGGCGCCGCCCTGCAAGGTACAGGCGCCCCCCGGACCGAGCAGAACCGGCCCCTGCTGGTTGTAGCGGGCGCCGTTGCTGTCCCAGCAGCCGGCGGCATCGCAGCTGGTGACGACAGGCGGCCGCGGGATGTCCAGCGGCGGGGGAGACGGGGCCGCCTGCGCCGGTGCGCCAGGCACGCGCGGCAGCGAAGGCTCGGGCCGGAGGCGGATCGGATTCACCGCCACGGGCGGCGGCACGGACCGGTTCGCGGGGCCGGCCTGCGGGGGCGGCGGCTTGACGCCGAAGCATTTGAGCGCCGTCTGCTCGCGCAATGCATCCAGCCGCTCGCGGGGCCCGCCGGCGGCCAGCACCTCGTCGAGTTGCCGGCGCGCGGCGGCGCACTCGGGCGTGTTCATCAGGTCCGCCCCGCGCTGGGCCCGGGGCTGCACTTGTGCCTGTGCCAAAGCACAGGAGATCAAGGCCAGGATGAGAGCGACGGGCCGCATGATGACTGCATCCTAGCCCGCCCCTCGCGGCCGCAGGCCTTCTTCCGCCAGGCTGGACGGCTCCAGATGCGCGAGTTCCGGATCGGGAACGTACTGGTCGCCCGGCGCGGTCACCACCGGCGCGTCGGTCATCGGCTGCAGGCCGGCGGGCGCCCACGCCTCACGCAGGTTCGGCGGCCAGAACACGGCGGGCGCGGCATCACGGCGCCAGGATGGGCGTCGCTGATCAGCACCGGGATCAGCGGTTGCGCGAGCACGCCACCGGGCAGGTGCCCGCGGGCCAACCATGTGGACGAGACCTTCAGCGGGTACGGCGAGAGCCGGGACGGCAGCTCCAGGCCGAAGACGCGGATGTTCTCGTCGGCCAGGTAGTCGGCGATGGACGCCATCTCGGGCACGTCGAACCGGCGGCCCTTGAGCGACAGCACCGTCGTCGCCATCGCATGCAGGTCGGCGTCGGGCACCCGGCCGCCCGGGTCGACCAGGATCTCGCCGGGCGCGCCGGCAGACGGTCCGGGCTGCAACAGCGCCTTGTTGGCCTGCACCACGGCGCCCCAGACGACGCGGCCTTCGCGCAGCAGCGCCCGGGCGTTGTCGAAGAGATGGCGCAGGCCATCTTCGGCGGCCCAGGGCGGCGCATCGGCTTCGATCTGCCCGCGCGGACCGCTCCATTCGCGCGCCATCCGGGCGACGTCGACCGGCCAGGGCGGTGCGGGGACCGCAGGCAGCGGCTGCTGGAACGCCGGCGGCTGCTGCACCTCGCGCGCAAGCAGCGTGCCGGCGCTGAACAGCACGCTCTTTTCCACGCGTTCGCAGAACAGGCGCGAGGTGATCGCCACCAGAGGCTGGAACCAGGAAAGCGTCACCCCGGGCGAGTGCGGGAACGACAGGGTGGCGCTGTTTTCGAAGGCCGGGCCGTCGACCTGCGGCTGGCCGGCCGCGAGCTCCTCGTAGGTCGACCACTGCGGCTGCGCGCCCAGGCTGCGGCCGATCACCTCGCCGACATAGAAGGCCAGCAGGTACAGCAGGTTCTGCGTCGCGGGGTCCTCCAGGTAGCTTGCCTCGCTGATCTTGCGCGTCTTGCGCAGCGCGTCGAGGAAGACGTCGATGCGCTCCAGGCTCTGCACCGAATAGTCCAGCCGCGTGGCGCGCAGCAGGCTTTCGAAAGCCAGGCCGTTCTGGACCGGCAGCCGGTGTCGAAGGCATGCAGGGAACACAGCGCCCGCCAGGTCAGCGTCATGCGGCGTCCTTCGCGATCTCCCGCGGCTTGCCGCTCGCGTCGATCGCCACATAAGTGACCGAGGCCTGCGTCACCTTGACGTACTGGCCCTGGGAGTGGAAGCGCTCGGCGAAAACCTCGACCTGCACCGTGACGGAGGTGCGGCCGACACGCGTGACGTGCGAGTAGAACGACAGGATGTCGCCGACCCGCACCGGCTGCTTGAAGATGAATTCCTTGACGGCGACGGTGGCCATCCGGCCGCGGGTGTAGCGGGCCGGGATCACCGAGCCGGCGAGGTCGACCTGGGCCATCACCCAGCCGCCGAAGATGTCGCCGTTGGCGTTGCAATCGGCGGGCATCGGAATGACCTTGAGCACCAGCTCCTTGTCGTTCGGCAGGTCGACGTGGCCCCCGCGGTCGTGCAGGGGAGCGGGACTTGAATCACTGGACATGGGCACAATCTCCCTCTGATGGTTCCAACTTCCGATTGTCCCTGATGCGCCGCTCCGGCGAACTCGCCTCCTCCTCGATCAGCGTCCCCGGCGCGCAGGCCGCCACGGTCCGTAGCGACAAGTCGGACTGGGCCACGCTCAAGCGGCTGCTGCCGTACCTGTGGCAATACAAGTGGCGCGTGGTCGGCGCGCTGGTCTTCATGGTCGGCGCCAAGCTGGCCAACGTCGGCGTTCCGGTGCTGCTGAAGAACCTGGTGGACGCAATGAGCTTCAAGCCGGGCGACCCGGCGGCGGTGCTGGTGGTGCCGGCCGGCCTGCTGCTCGCCTATGGCCTGCTGCGGCTGTCGACGTCGCTCTTCACCGAGCTGCGCGAGCTGGTCTTCTCCAAGGCGACGCAGGGCGCGGCGCGCAGCATCGCGCTGGAAACCTTCCAGCACCTGCACGCGCTCAGCCTGCGCTTCCACCTGGAGCGGCAGACCGGCGGCATGACGCGGGACATCGAGCGCGGCGTGCGCGGCATCGAATCGCTGATCTCCTATTCGCTGTTCAGCATCGTGCCGACCCTGATCGAGGTGGCTCTGGTGCTGACCATCCTGGCCGTCAAGTTCGACGCCTGGTTCGCCTGGATCACGCTCACGGCGCTGGTGCTGTACATCGTCTTCACGGTGAGCGTCACCGAGTGGCGGACCAAGTACCGCAAGCAGGCCAACGAATTCGACTCCGCCGCCCACACCAAGGCCGTCGACTCGCTGCTCAATTACGAGACCGTCAAGTACTTCAACAACGAGGAGTTCGAGGCCGGCCGCTACGACGAAAGCCTGCAGCGCCTGCGCAAGGCACGGCTGAAGAGCCAGACCACGCTGTCGATGCTCAACACCGGCCAGCAGCTGATCATCGCCATCGGCCTCGTCGCGATGCTGTGGCGCGCGACGACCGGCGTGGTGGAAGGGCGCATGACGCTGGGCGACCTGGTGATGGTCAACGCCTTCATGATCCAGCTGTACATCCCGCTGAACTTCCTGGGCGTGCTGTACCGCGAGATCAAACAGAGCCTGACGGACCTGGACAAGATGTTCACGCTGATGGAAAAGGAGCGCGAAGTCGCCGACAAGCCCGGCGCGCAGCCTCTGGGCGGCCTGGAGAATGCCACGGTGCGCTTCGAGCACGTCAACTTCGCCTACGAACCGAGCCGACCCATCCTGCACGACGTGAGCTTCGCGATCCCGGCCGGCAAGACCGTGGCGGTGGTCGGTCCCTCGGGCTCGGGCAAGTCGACGCTGGCGCGCCTGCTGTACCGCTTCTACGACGTGCAGGATGGCCGCATCACCATCGCCGGCCGGGACATCCGCGAGGTGACGCAGTCCAGCGTGCGGCAGGCCATCGGCATTGTGCCGCAGGACACGGTGCTGTTCAACGACACGGTGGAATACAACATCGGCTACGGCCGCACCGGCGCCACGCGCGAAGAGATCGAGGAGGCGGCGCGGGCGGCGCGCATCCACGGCTTCATCGCGTCGACGCCCAGGGGCTACCAGACCATGGTGGGCGAACGCGGGCTGAAGCTTTCCGGCGGCGAGAAGCAGCGGGTGGCGATCGCGCGCACGCTGCTCAAGAACCCGCCGATCCTGATCTTCGACGAGGCGACCTCCGCGCTGGACTCGGCCAACGAGCGCGCGATCCAGGCGGAGCTGAAAAGCGCCGCGCAGAACAAGACCACGCTGCTGATCGCTCACCGCCTGTCCACGGTGGTGGATGCGCACGAGATCCTGGTGATGGACGGCGGCCGCATCCTGGAGCGCGGCAGCCACAACGAACTGCTCGCCAGGGGCGGCCGCTACGCCGAGATGTGGGCGCTGCAGCAGCAGTCCGGCGAGGCGGGTATGCAGCGCTTCGAAGAAGTGATCGGGATGTAGGCGAGGGCGGGCAAGTGCGGGTTGGCCTGATCTCGGACACCCACGGCCTGCTGCGGCCGCAGGCGCTGGCCGCGCTGCAAGGCTGCGACCACATCGTCCATGGCGGCGACATCGGCAACGCCGCCATCCTGGAGCAGCTCCGGGCGATCGCACCGCTGACAGTCGTGCGCGGCAACAACGACAAGGGCGATTGGGCCGCGGCCATCGGCGAGAGCGAAACCATCGAGCTGGCCGGTGTGCGGCTGCACGCGATCCACGACGTGAACGAACTGGCGATCGATCCCGGCGCTGAAGGCATCCAGGTCGTGGTCTCGGGTCATTCGCACAGGCCGAAGCTGGAGCGGCGCGGCGGCGTGCTGTACGTGAACCCCGGGAGCGCGGGGCCGAGGCGCTTCAAGCTGCCGGTGAGCGTGGGCGAGCTGGTGGTGAAGGCGGGGAAGGTTGTCTCCGCGCGGATCGTGGAGCTTCAGGCGTAAAGCGGTTCGGGCTCGCGGCAGGCTGGCGGTGGAGTGGGCGCCACGGTGGGAGCCGGGGTGGGCGAGGCTGCGGGCAACACGTCCAGGGGCGAGGCCGTCCCGCCGGCGGCGATCTTGAGCACGTGGGTGTAGATCATCGTGGTGCTGACGTCGCTGTGCCCCAGCAGCTCCTGCACCGTGCGGATGTCGGCGCCCGCCCGCAGCAGGTGGGTTGCGAAAGAGTGGCGCAAGGTATGGACCGACACCGGCTTGGCGATGCCGGACCGGGCGACCGCGCGTTTGAGCGCGCGCTGGAGCCGCTCCTCGGACAGGTGGTGGCGGCGGACGACTCCGGTGGCGGGATCGACGGAAAGCGTGGGCGAGGGGAACATCCAGAACCAGGCCCAGGTGCAGCCCAGTTGCGGGTGCTTGGCCTCCAGTGCGTGGGGCACGTCGACGCCGGCCTTGCCGGCTTGCCGGTCCGCCTCCCAGATTGCGCGCGACGCGAGGAGTTGCGAGCGCAGCTGCGGTGCGAGCGACCGGGGCAGCATCACCACCCTGTCCTTGTTGCCCTTGGCCTCGCGCACGACGATGGCGTGGCGGTCGAAGTCGACGTCCTTGATGCGCAGCCGCAGGCCTTCCATCAACCGCATACCGGTGCCGTAAAGAAGGCGGGCCAGCAAGCCGACCTGGCCGTCGAGCAATGCGAGGACGGCCGTCACCTCTTCGCGCGTCAGCACGGTCGGAATGCGCCGTTTGTAGGCGGGGCGGCGGATGTTCTCCAGCCAGGGGAGCTGGACGCCCAGGACCTCGCGATAAAGAAACAGCAGCGCGCTCAAGGCCTGGTTGTGCGTGGACGTGGACACTTTGCGCTCGGTGGCCAACATGGTGAGGAATGCCTCCACCTCCGGCGCGCCCATGTCGCGCGGATGTCTCAGCCCGTGCCAGCGGATGAAGAATCGCACCCAGTACAGGTACACCTTTTCGGTGCCGAGGCTATAGTGCAAATACCTCGCCCGCTCACGAACCTGGTCAAGCAAGCGCTTGGACAGCAACGGCGGACCACCGGGTTTCATAAGCGGATTTATACTGTACGAATATACAGTATATGCCCGGAGAACCAATATGCAAGCTGTTTCTGGAGTAATTCGATGACCAGCTTAATCTGCAGACACAAGATTAATCGGCAGTCGGGTTTGCGGTGCAAAGGCTGCAGGGTGCGGTCAACATTACGTTAGCCCGCACCAGAATGCATCGTAGCTTCACAAGACACAAGGAGGGTACGCCATGGCTATTCACTTCGTCACGTCAGATCCAGCAGGATTGCTCAAAGCGTTTGACGCGCGGATCAATCAGAAGGAAGCGGCGGGCAAGATCACTACCTGGGAGAAAGCCGCAGATGGGCACTACACTCACAAAGCAACTGAGTGGGCAAAGAAGGCGT
>JAQGNJ010000030.1 GCA_028291885.1 Ramlibacter sp.
TGGCCCATGAACCCCAGCAGCGCGATCAGGCCCAGCAGGACGGTGTAGGCCGGCAGGAAGATCGCATTCTTGCGGATCGTGGACGCACTGCCGGCAGCGAAGATGCCCGTCAGGGTGTGCGGGTACATGAACGCAGCCAGCGCGGACCCCAGGGCCAGGGTGGCGAAGGGCAGCATCTGCGCCGGCTTGAGGATGATTCCGGTGGCGCCGCCCTTGGCGTCGAAGGCCTGCTGGGCGGACGCGAACACCTGTCCATAGCCACCCAGCTTGGCCGGCACGATCACGATCGCGGCGAGCACGACGACGTAGATCATGATGTCCTTGACGAAGGCGATCAGCGCCGGGGCGCGCAATCCAGCCGAGTACGTGTACAACGCGAGGATCACGAACGCGGCGGCGAGGGGGAACTCGCCGGTGAGGCCGAGCGCCTTGATCACGACCTCCATGCCCACCAGCTGGAGCGCGATGTAGGGCATGGTGGCCAGCAGCCCGGTGATGGCGACCGCCGCCTCCAGCGTGCGGGAACCGTAGCGGCCCCACACCACGTCGGCCGCGGTGACGTGTCCCGCGCGATGCGCCTCGTGCCACAGCCTGGGCATGATGTAGAACACGATGGGGTAGACGATGATGGTGTACGGCAGTGCGAAAAAGCCATACGCGCCCACCGCGTAGACCAGCGCCGGCACCGCGATCACCGTATACGCCGTATAGAAGTCGCCCCCGACCAGGAACCAGGTGATCCAGGCGCCGAAGTTGCGGCCGCCCAGCCCCCACTCGTCCAGGTGCGCGCCCTTGTGCGACTGGCCACGCTGCCAGCGCGAGGCGGCAAAGCCGATGATGGTCACCAGCGCGAAGAAGAAGACAAAGACCGCCAGTGCCGTCCAGTTGATCGTCGGCTGCATGTCAGGACTCCTCCTCACCGACGCTGCGATCGACCAGCCAGATCAGCAGTGATGTGATCGGCACCCAGGCGAACAGGTACCAGTAGAAGAACGGGAACCCGGCGATCGCGGGCGCCTCGTGGTTGTAGAACGGGACCCAGAGCAAGCCGATGAAGGGCAACAGCAGCAGAAGTCGAACCACGGCGATCTCCCCGTGAAGCAAGCCACCCGGCCGCGGGCGGCGAGTTATGGAACGAAAGCAATATAGCTTGGGCAACTGCCACGTGGGTCTCGGACCTGCAGCTGGGCCGTCCACTTCATGACCGGCGTGGTGGGCTACGGCCGCGCTCGCGCTTCTGACGAGCATTTGGGCTGTTGTCGCGGATGTCGGCTGGAGACGAATGCGCCGGGATAGATGCGGGCTATTGCCGCCACTGACGAATTGAATCACCGCGCCTGCGCATGCCCTGTACCCTGCAAGGGTGCATGAACACTGCGCCGGGCGTGGCGCCCATGAAGCAACGCAGTCTCGTGCATGACCTTACCTTGCTTGTGGCCCGGCCGACCCGGCGCCGTTCATACCGATCAGGAGAAACGCTGCATGACCGCTGAAACCGAGTTCAAGTGCCCCGTCGCGCACGACAAAAAGCCCAAGCAAACGCGCAACAACGCGCACTGGTGGCCCGACCAGCTCAACCTGACGATGCTGCACCAGCATCGCAACCTGGGCGCGCCGCAGCTCGAGGACTTCGATTACAAGCGCGAATTCCAGTCCCTGAACCTGGACGCGGTCATCCAGGACCTGCATGCGCTCATGACCGACTCGCAGGACTGGTGGCCCGCCGACTACGGCCACTATGGCCCGTTCTTCATCCGCATGGCCTGGCACGCGGCCGGCACCTATCGCATCTTCGACGGCCGCGGCGGCGCCCGCTCCGGCGAGCAGCGCTTCGCGCCGCTGAACAGCTGGCCTGACAACGGCAACCTGGACAAGGCCCGTCGCCTGCTCTGGCCGATCAAGCAGAAGTACGGCAAGAAGCTGTCGTGGGCCGACCTGATGATCCTGGCCGGCAACGTGTCCCTGGAGTCCATGGGCTTCAAGACGTTCGGCTTCGCCGGCGGGCGCGAAGACATCTGGGAGCCGCTGCCGATCGACTGGGGCCCGGAATCCACCTGGTTGGGTGACGAGCGCTACGTCGGTGACCGCGAGCTGAACAAGCCACTGGCGGCCGTGCAGATGGGGCTCATCTACGTCAACCCGGAAGGCCCGAACGGCAAGCCGGACCCGGTGGGCTCGGCGCGCGACATTCGAGAGACCTTCGGGCGCATGGCCATGGACGACGTGGAGACCGTGGCTTTGGTGGCGGGGGGACACACCTTCGGCAAGGCGCACGGCGCGGGCCCCGCGCAGCACGTCGGCAAGGAGCCGGAAGGCGGCAACATCGAGGAGCTGGGCCTCGGCTGGAAGAACGCCTATGAGACCGGCGTCGGCGCGCACACCATCACGAGCGGCATCGAAGGCGCATGGAAGTCCACGCCCACCAAATGGGACATGGGCTTCCTGGAGACCCTGTTCGGCTTCGAGTGGGAGCTGACCACCAGTCCCGCCGGTGCCCACCAGTGGAAGCCCAAGGGCGACGCCGGGCGCAACGTGCCCGATGCGCACATCCCCGGCAAGTTCCACCAGCCGATGATGACCACGGCCGACCTGGCACTGCGCTTGGACCCGGCCTACGAGAAGATCTGCCGCCACTTCCTGGCCAATCCCAGGGACTTCGAAGACGCCTTCGCCCGCGCCTGGTTCAAGCTCACGCACCGGGACATGGGCCCGAAGACCCGCTATCTGGGCAAGTACGTGCCGCAGGAAGACTTGCTGTGGCAGGACCCGATCCCGGCCGTGGACCACCCGCTGGTGGGCGAGTCCGAAATCGCGATCCTCAAGCAGAAGATCCTCGCTGCGGACCTGCCGGTGCCGCATCTGGTCAAAGCAGCCTGGGCCTCGGCCTCCACCTTCCGCGGCAGCGATCTGCGCGGCGGTGCCAATGGCGCGCGTGTCCGCCTTGCGCCGCAGAAGGAGTGGGAGGCCAACGACCCCGCCGAGCTCAAGCAGGTGCTCACGGCGCTGGAGCGCATCCAGAAGGAGTTCAACGCCACCGCCACCGGCGGCAAGAAGGTCTCGCTGGCCGACCTCATCGTGCTTGGCGGCTGCGCTGCGGTCGAGGCCGCCGCAAGGAAGGCTGGTCACGACGTCAAGGTGCCGTTCACGCCCGGACGCATGGACGCTTCCCTGGAGCAGACCGACGTCAACGCCTTCGAGGTGCTGGAGCCGGCCGTCGATGGCTTCCGCAACTACATCCACTCGGGAGCGGTGAACAACGTGGCCAATGGCATGATCGACAAGGCCAACCTGCTGATGCTCACCGCACCGGAGATGACGGTGCTCGTGGGCGGCATGCGCGCCCTCGGCGCCACCAGCGGCAACGTGCAGCACGGCGTGTTCACCACCCGGCCGGGCACGCTCACGCCTGACTTCTTCATCAACCTGTTGGACATGCGCACTGCCTGGAAGAAGGTGGAAGGCTCGCAGCACCTGTTCGAAGGCAACGATCGCAAGACCGGCGAGCGCCGCTGGACCGCCACCCTGACCGACCTGATCTTCGGCTCGAACGCGCAGCTGCGCGCACTCTCCGAGGTGTACGCTGCGCGTGATGGGCAAGCCCACTTCGTGCAGGACTTCGTCAAGGCCTGGGACAAGGTCATGAGCCTTGACCGTTTCGACCTGACCTACCGCCGGGCGGACTGACGCACGGGTCGAGAACCCGCTCGCAAACGGCAGTGAATGGCAGGCAGGCGGCATCCGCGATGTCGCCTGCCTCTTGGGTGCCGCTGGACGCGCTCCTCGGGGAGGAAAGCAAATGAACATGGGGCGCAGGCTGGTGGTTGGATCGGGTGCCGCTCTTTTGTTCGGCTCGCCTCGCGTATTCGCGCAGACCCCGGCGCCGGCGCCTGGGCTTCGGAGCATCGCGGTGCTGCAGATCGAACTGCTTGACGACCAGAACAATCCCGCGACCAAGGCCGCTCAGGAGGTTCGCCTTCGCGAGGCTCTGCTGCAACTTCGTGAGGAGCTGCGGGCGCGCTCGCTCTATCGGGTTGTCGACCCAGGTCCCACCCAGCCACTACAGGACAAGCTGCGCGCCCAGCAGGAGTTCTTCTATCGCTGCGACGACTGCGCCGCGCAGGTTGGACAACAACTCGGCGTCGATCTCGTCATGACCCCGTGGGTGCAGAAGGTCAGTGAGCTGATTCTCAACTTCAACGTCCAGATCTTCGGCGTGCCAGCCGGCAAGGTCATCTTCAGCAAGTCGGTGGACATGCGCGGAAACGACGATGAATCCTGGAAGCGTGCTGTTCGCTACCTCGTGCGCGACATGGCCGAGAAGCGAACGATGAATCCGAAATACGGGCAATAGCTTCGTGACGCTCCAGACGGGTATGCGCTCGACAATGTGACGGACACCGTGGAAGACCGGTGCCAGACACTCGGGCGCTGCTGCTGAGGCGGGCCGATCCGCGTGCTCAGCCGCGGCGCATCGTTTACCCTGTGCAGTCGATCCGTGACTTCCCGCGGCCGCAGCCGTGCGGACATCTCGGGCCCTGCAACCCCATTGCATCGCGAGGTCCCCTCATGAAGATCCTGATTGTTCTCACGTCGCACGACCGCCTCGGCGACACCGGCAAGAAGACCGGCTTCTGGCTCGAGGAGCTGGCCGCGCCCTATTACGTGTTCCAGGATGCCGGCGCCGAAATCACGCTCGCCTCGCCGCTGGGCGGCCAGCCTCCGCTCGACCCCAAGAGCGACGAACCCGATGCCCAGACCGACGCGACCCGGCGTTTCCGCGCCGACAAAGCGGCGATGCAGGCCCTGGCCTCCACCCGCACGCTCGCGTCGATGCGCGCCGCCGACTTTGACGCGGTGTTCTACCCGGGCGGCCACGGCCCGCTGTGGGACCTGGCCAACAGCCGCGATTCCGCCGCCCTGATCGAGGCGACGCTGGCCGCCGGCAAGCCGGTGGCGGCGGTGTGCCATGCGCCCGGCGTCCTGCGCGATGTCAAGACGCCCGACGGCGCACCGCTCGTCAGCGGCAAGCGCGTGGCGGGCTTCGCCAACAGCGAGGAGGAGGCCGTCGGCCTGACCAAGGTGGTGCCGTTCCTGGTGGAGGACATGCTCAAGGCCGCAGGCGGCCTCTACAGCAAGGGCGGCGACTGGCAGCCCTATGTCGTCACCGACGGGCTGCTGGTCACCGGCCAGAACCCGGCCTCGTCGGGGGCGGGCGCCGAGGCGCTGTTGCAGGTCCTCCAGGCGACCTCGGCGGACGCCGCGCGCTAGGCGCGCTGCGGCCTGCAGCAGCTCCTTGGCCGTAGAGCAGTCGACGCGCCGCCCTGCACCAGCGCCCGGCCCTCGCCGTCCGGCGGCGAAGCTGGCGATGCAGGGTACCGCGCCGCCCATGCGCTCGGCCCGGGCGGGGCCCTGGCAGCACTGCGCGCGGCCCTGGGCAAGGTCTACGGGACCTGAGCCCCTTCGCGCCGCCACGAAGGGTTCAAGGCGCCGGGCGCACCTCGCCCAGCAGCGACAATCGCCGCCATGTCTTCCGGTGTTCTGCAAGCGGCCCTCGCGTACGCGATGTGGGGTCTGTTCCCCCTGTATTTCCATCTCCTGTCCGCCGTTGACGCGCTGGACATCGTGCTCCATCGCTCGCTGTGGTCTCTGGCATTCGTGCTCGTGCTGCTGTCCGTGCTGCGCCGCTGGTCGTGGCTGCGCGACGTCATACGCCGTCCGCGCACGCTGGCCATCTTCGCGTTCAGCGCGCTCCTGCTGTCGGCCAACTGGCTGGTCTACGTCTGGGCGGTGAACCACGGCCGCGTCGTAGATGCGAGCCTGGGCTACTTCATCACACCGCTGCTGAGCGTGCTGCTCGGTTATTCCGTGCTGGGAGAGCGGCCGCGCCGCGCGCAGTGGTGCGCCCTCGCGATCGCGGCAGCGGGCGTGCTGTGGCTGGCCATCGTCGCCGGCTCGCTGCCGTGGGTCGGGCTCGTCCTGGCCGGGACTTTCGGGGTTTACGGACTGATGCGCAAGACCGCGCCGCTCGGCGCCCTCGAGGGGCTCGCGCTCGAGACCTTGCTGCTCGCACCTCTTGCGATCGGCCTGCTCTCCTGGAGGACGTTGCACGCCGGCAACGCCTTCGGCGGTGACGCGACGCTGCTGGCACTACTCGCGTTGGGCGGTCCGCTCACCGCGCTGCCACTGCTGCTCTTTGCCGCCGGCGCCCGGCGCATCCCGATGACCACGCTCGGCGTCCTGCAATACATCGGCCCGACGATCCAGCTCGCGCTCGGCGTGTGGTTGTTCCACGAGCCGTTCGCCGGGCCGCGTCTCGTCGGGTTTGCGTTGATCTGGCTGGCGCTGGTGATCTACACCGCTGAAAGCTGGGTGGCGATGCGACGGCGTGCGTCGCTTGGCGCAGGCACTGCGCGGCCGATGCCGGAGGCGCGCTAAGCGCGTGTTGTCAAGGTGCCAAAAGCGCTGAATCGAAGCAACGGCGCGCGAGGGAGCATCTCGTCCGCCGTGTATGACCGTCCACCCATCCAGCGCCCACTGCTGTTCACCTACCGCCGGTGCCCGTACGCGATACGCGCCCGCATGGCGCTGCTGCAGGCAGGGATCGAGTTCGACGCACATGAGATCGCGCTGCGGGACAAGCCGTCCGAGATGCTGCGAATGTCCCCCAAGGGAACCGTACCGGTGTTGGTCCTGCCACACCAGCACGTCGTCGAGCAGAGCCTTGAGATCATGGGATGGGCATTTCACGGACGTGATCCCCGTGGCTGGTGGGATCGCGCGCAATCCGACCTTTGCAAAGAGCTGGTGGGCCTCAACGATGGGCCGTTCAAGCGCCACTTGGATGGATACAAGTACCCTGAGCGCGATACCTTGCACCCTCAGCCAGAAGTTCATCGCGATGAAGCCGAGGCGTGCCTGTTGCGGCCGCTCGAGCGGCTACTTTCCAGTCAGCCTTTCCTGGGGGGAAGCGAGCCGTGTGTCGCCGACCTCGCCATCTTTCCCTTCGTTCGGCAATATCGCGCCGTGGACGTGAGATGGTTTGATGGCCAGGACCTGCATGCGACCAGGAGATGGCTGGAAGATTGGCTGGAAGGCGAGCTCTTCCAGCGCTGCATGCAGAAACTGACCACTGGATCCACGCAGCGATTCTGATGGCGACGTCTGCTTTGGGTCTATTGTGTTGAAGAACTCAGTTTGCGGATGCGGCGCCAAGCGATTCTGGCGGCGACGCGGTTCGTTCCTAACGGCGTGAAGTCGTCCAATTCGCGCGGCACGTCGCCGCGCCGCCCCTTCATACAGCTACTGCACTTTCGACTCCTGGCTTTGGAGCGATCCACTTGGCCATTCGTCGCAGGTTTTGCACTGCTGCCGCCATCAGGAACTCGTCCCGGGCACCTTTGAGGCCTCGCAATCGCAGTCGATCGAGCTTCAGGATGCGTTTGAGGTGTGCGAACAGCATCTCGACCTTCTTTCTGTCCTTGCGCGACTGCTCGTAGGCGGCGGTGGTGCATACAGTACGCGCGACATCGCGCGCGTCTTCATAAACGCTGAGGGGATCTTCCGGTGCGGTGTGTTGGGGCAGCAGCGCTGCTTCGGTGCGCAGCCTGCACAGTCGCTGTTCGTCGCTCTGTAGAGGAACGTATCCGCGGAGGTCGCACGCCCCGTGGTCTTCAATTTCTTGCCGCCTAGGCAGGTGTACGCGTTCTCCTGCGCGGCGTTCGACGCGATCAATCATCGTCTTGGTGGAGTGGATCTCGTCCGTGCGGTGAGCCAGCGTTGCCTCGACGTCGACGATGCGTGGCGGCACTTTGGTTGTTACCCCGAATCACCTTAAAACGCCAGCAGCGTGCCTTCCGCCTCTAGAGCGGCCAGAGGAATGGAACTCGCTGAGCCGATCGGACTGGTCAGCGCCTAGTCCGGACGAAGAAGAACCGGCTGAGCCGGTTCTTTGCTGGAAGCGTCTGCTTTAGTAACGACCACCGCCGTAGCCGCCATTGCCATAGCCAACGTCCGCTCGCTTGGCTGCCTTGAAACCGTCCGCACCGTACCCACCCGGGCCACGGCCTTCTTCACGAGGGCGGGCCAGGTTCACGGTAATGGACCGTCCATCCACGGACATGCCGTCTAGCGCATTGATGGCAGCCTGGGCGTCTTCCGCGGACGCCATTTCGACAAAACCGAACCCTTTGGAGCGGCCGGTTTCACGGTCCATCATGACCTTGGCGGAAGAAACGCTGCCGAATTCGGCAAAGTTGCTCTCCATGGTGGCGTCGGTCACGGAGTAGGGCAGGTTGCCCACATAGATTTTGGTTCTCATGGAAGAGCCTTTCTAGATGATGGCGCGCAATAGTGCGCACCGGGGAGGCGGGCAGGAGGACCGAGAGTCGGATGCAAAGAGGAAGGCCGGATCTGCGTCGAGCCGACCATCAGCGCGAGGGGCCGCCGCATGGACGTCTACTGACAGGGAGCGGAACTCGATCAGCGCTTGCAGCCCGCTTTGCAGACCTTGTGGTTCGCGCCAAGAATGCGCTTCGAGGCAAGCTCGGCCAGCGGCCGGAAGCCGCCACACTTGAAGCAGCTCATGAAACCCGGGCGGGCTGAGGAGAGGATCGCGCCACCAGGGGGCTTGCCCCGGGAATAGCGCAGCCCGTCGTCAGAGATGACGTTTGTATGAGGTGCGGAGGACATCGAGACGCTCCGGCTTTGGCCGGAGGTGAGGTGACTGGAAGCAGATTTTATCTCGATCGGGCGGGCGTTTCGATATGGTCGAGAGAGACCCCGCAGAAGCGCGGGAGGGCGAGAGGCCCGTCGCAATCGCCCGGGCCAAGTTGCGCCTACCGGCGGGCCATAGGTGGTTGGAGAACGCTGCGTGATGAGGGCAGCCTCGGCCAGAAGCAGTCGTCCGTGCGCAGCAGGCGTTCCCGATGCGTGCGCCGGTCCGCGCCTCAACGGTTCTCGTATGCGGCCGCCGCGCGCAAAACCGTTGCATCCTCGAAATGCCGCCCGATCAGCATCAGACCCACCGGCTTGCCGTCCGCCTCGCCGCACGGCACGGAGATCGCCGGATGGCCGGTGACGTCGAAGGGGCAGGTGTTGGCCAGCATCGTCCAGCTGTGCTGGATGATCTCGCTCGCCGATGCGCCATCGGCCGGAATGCGCGGGGTCGGGAACGCGGTGGTGGGCATCAGCAGCAGGTCGTACTTGCCCAGGGCAGCGTCGTACTCCTGGCGCAGGCGCCGCCGCAGGTTCTGCGCCTTGCCGTAGAAGCGCCCCTGGTACTGCTGGTGCAGGTAGTGCCCGAGCAGCATGCCGATCTTGACCGTATGTGGCATCTCGTTGGCGCGCTGGGGCAGGTTGCCCAGTGCGAGCATGAGACCCAGCGGATACGCCCCAGGCGTCAGGTGGCCGGCGCCGGCGCCCCGGTACAGCGTCTGGTAGGTGCCCTCGTTCGCGATGCCGCTCCAGATCGCGAAGCCGTGCCTGTGCCACGGAATCGAGATCTCCTCCAGCACGGCGCCGCCGCGGCGCAGGTCGTCGACCGCTGCGCGCACGGCGGCATCCGTGCCGGGGTGCGATTCCGGCCAGCCGAAGCTTTCCTTCACCACGCCGATCCGTAACCCGGCGAGGCCTCCCTTCAGGCCCTCGGAGTAGTTGGCGACGCGCACGTTGCGCTGGCGCCCGTCGATGCCGTCCTCCCCGGCGAGCACCTCGAGGAACAGCGCGACGTCGGCCACGCTGCGCGCCATCGGCCCGACGTGATCGATGGTGAAGTCCAGGCCCATGACGCCCGTGTACGGCACGAGGCCGTAGGTGGGCTTCAGGCCGACGATGCCGGAGAACGAGGCGGGAATGCGGATCGAACCGGCCTGGTCCGCACCGATCGCGAGGTCGACTTCGCCGGCCGCGAGCAGCGCGGCGCTGCCGGTGGTGGAGCCGCCCGGCGTGTGGCCCGGGTTGCGCGGGCTGTTCACCGGCCCGGTGGAGCTGGTCGCGCTGCCGCCCGAGAACGAGAAGTACTCGCACACCGACTTGCCCACGATGTGCCCGCCGGCATCCAGGATGCGAGTGACGATGGTGGCGTCGCCGTCGGGCACATAGCCCTCCAGCACGGAGGCGCCGTTCATCATCTGCACGCCTGCGATGGCGACGTTGTCCTTGATGGCGATGCGGCGGCCTGCCAGCTTGCCCTCGCGGGCGCCGCGGATGTCGGTGCGCACGAACCACGCGCCCCAGGGGTTGTCTCTCGGCTCGGGCCGCACGCCCGGGGCGCGCGGATACCGCACCGGCAGTGGCTCGTGGGGCAGCCGCTCCAGGGTGCGGAACTCGGGCACCAACGGCGCCAGCAGTTCCAGCACTTCCTCCGCGTAGCCGTCGTCGACGTCGATGCCAAGATCCGCGCCCATGCGGCGCAGTCGGTCCTTGTTGGGCAAGATGAAAGCCATGGGTCCCTCCGTTCAGCCGGCGAATTCCGCCGATTCGACCAGCGCCGCCATCGCGGCGGCATCGTTCGCGCGCGCCTCGCGCACCAGGCGTCCCTTCTCCAGGACGACGATGCGGTCGGACAACGCGCGCAGGAAATCGAGGTTCTGCTCCACCAGCACGATAGCCAGCCGGTGCCGCTCGCGCAGGCCGCGCAGCAGGTGCACCATCGCTTCGATGATGGAGGGCTGGATGCCTTCCGTCGGCTCGTCCAGCAGCACCAGGCGCGGGCGCGTGCACAGGCAGCGCGCCAGCGCCAGGATCTGCTGCTCGCCCCCGCTCAGCAGGCCGCCCGGCCGGTCCAGCAGGGGCGGCAGCGCGGGAAAGTCGGCAAGCACCTCGTCGACGATCTGCACCGCCCGCCGGCCTGCGTGCACGGAAGCCGCGAACTCGAGGTTCTCGCGCACCGTCAGCAGCGGGAAGATGCGCCGGCCCTGGGGCACGTAGCCGATGCCGCGCGCCACGCGCCGATGCGTGGGCAGGCCGCGCAGCGACTGCCCGTCGAACAGCAGGTCGCCCGCGGCGATGGGGATCTCGCCGACGATGGCCCGCATCAACGTGGTCTTGCCCATGCCGTTGTGGCCGAGCACGCCGGTCACTTCACCGGCTGCGACGGTGAGCGACACGTCGTCCAGGATGTTGATGCGGCCGTAGCCGGCGCGGACGCGGGTGACCTCAAGCACGGACGAGGTCCTCGCGTCCCAGATAGACATCGCGCACCAGCGGGTCGGCCAGGATCTGGTCGACCGGACCCTCGCGCAGCACGGCGCCGCGATGCAGGACCGTGACGCGGTCCGCAATGCCCCGCACGAACCGCATGTCGTGCTCCACGACCACCAGCGCGCGGCGGCCGCGGATGGAGCGGATCAGGTCCGCCGTGCGCGCCGTTTCCTCGTCGCTCATGCCGGCCACGGGTTCGTCCAGCAGCACGAGGCGCGGCTCGGTGGCCAGCACCATGCCCAGCTCCACCCATTGCCGCTTGCCGTGCGACAGCTGCGCCAGCTGCCGGTGGCGGATGGCACCCAGCTGCAGCTCCTCGAGCACCTCGTCGACGATCTTGGCCACCGCGCGGCCTCCCCGGTTGCGCGCAGCGGCAACGCGCAGGCTCTCGTCCACGGTGAGGCCCTCGAAGACGCTGGGCACCTGCGTCTTGACCCCGACGCCCAGGCGCGCGATGTGGTGGCGCTCCATCCGCGTGATGTCCTGGCCCAGGATCTCGACGCGGCCCGCCGTGGGCCGCAGCTGGCCGGTCAGCGACTTGAACAGGGTGCTCTTGCCGGCGCCATTGGGCCCGATCAGGCAGCGCAGTTCGCCTTCTGCGACCTCCAGGTCGACGTTGTCGACGGCCAGCACGCCGCCGAAACGGACCGTCAGCCCCCGCGTGCGGATTGCCAGTGCGGTCATGCCGGCTCCCGCACAGCCCGCGACAGCAGCCACTCGCGCAAGCGGGGCAGCAGCCCGCCGGGCAGGAGCAGCACGAACGCCACGAAGATCACCCCGAGCACCAGGTTGGTGTCGGCCACCCGGGTCGTACCGAGCCAGGTGGTGAGCCACTGGATCACCCAGCAGCCGACGACGGGGCCTGCCAACAGGGCCACGCCCCCGACCTGGGCCCAGATGATGATCTGGGCGGCGAAGCTGATGCTGAACACGTCCGGACCGACGAAGCCGCCCCAGCTGGCGTGCAGCGCGCCCGCCAGGCCGGCAATGGCCGCGGCGATGACGAACACGGCGAGCTTGTACGCGCGCGAGTCGTAGCCCAGAAGCTCCGCCCGCAGTTCGTTCTCGCGGATGGCGCAAACCACCGCCCCGAACCGGCTGGCGACCAGCGCCCGCAGGCCCAGGTAGACGGCCGCCAATACGGCCACGCTCGCCAGGTAGAAGGCGGTGTAATCGAGCGGCTCGCCGGAGCCCGGCCAGGCCAGCGGCGGCACGCCCGGCATCCCGTTGTAGCCGCCCAGCGCCACCTCGCCGATGCGGAAGTCCGAGCCCGAGACGGTGTTGACCAGGTGGTACAGGATCAGTGAGGCCGTCAGGGTAATCACCCCGAGGTAGACGTCGCTGATGCGACCATAGAAGAGGAAGTAGCCCACGGCCAGCGCCGCCACGGCGGGCAGCACGATCGCACCGCCGACGGCCCACCCGGTGGGGAGTCCGTTCAGCGCCAGCACCGCGTATGAATACGCACCCAGGCCGAAGAACACGGACTGCCCGAAACTGAAGATGCCGGCCACGCCCCAGACCAGCGCCATGCTCAGCGCGAGCACCGAAAGGATCACGAAGACGTTGACGCTCACCAGCCCGGCGTCATCCAGGAGCCAGGGCACCGCGATCAACGCGCCGGCCACCGCCAGCAGCAGGCCGGTCTCGAGGGAGCGGCGCACGCTCACAGCGACCTCCGGAAGAACCGGCCGGTGATCCCCGACGGCATCACCCGAAGCAGGACGACCGCAGCGACGAGCAGGGCCACATGGCCCGCCACTGGCGTGTACCAGCGCGTCACGACTTCGCTCAGCGTGCCGAAGATGCTGCTCGCCACCAGCGTGCCGGTCAGGGCGTTGGCGCCGCCCGTGATCACCGTGATGAACGCGCGCGTGACGTAGGCGGTGCCGATGGTCGGCACGGCGCCGGTGAGCGGTGCGAGCACGGCGCCGGCCACCCCGCTGACCGCGGCGCCGGCCGCGAAGGTCCAGGCATAGACGCGCGAGGTGTTCATGCCTAGCGCCTCGGCCATCTGCGCGTTCTGCATCGTCCCGCGCGCCAGCAGGCCGGCGCGCGTGCGCCGCAGCAGCCACCACGTGCCCCCCAGCAGCACCGCGCTGACCACGATCACGAGCACGCTGTACCAGGAATCGCGGTAGCCTCCGAGCTGGAAGCTCCCCAGCGGCGAAGGCACGCCGCGCTGCTGGAAGCCGAACACCATGGTGGCCGCGCCGATCAGCGCCAGGCTCACGCCCCAGGTCGCCAGGATGGTGTCCAGCATGCGGCCGTAGAGGTGCCGGATGATCAGGCGCTCCAGGGCATAGCCGACCAGACCGACCACCAGCGGCGCAACCACGAACATGGCCACCCAGATGTTCACGCCCACCTCGACGCTGAGGATCAGGGCATAGCCCCCGATCATCAGGAACTCGCCGTGCGCGAAGTTGACGACCCGCATCATGCCGAACACGATCGCCAGCCCGAGGCTGGTCAGCACCAGCAGCGCGACGGCGTACAGCAGGTGGAAAGGGAAGACGAGGTATTCCATGCAGGCTCATGGTGCGCCCGCGGCGAGGGGGCACCGGGGCGCGGGCGCGGGTCAGTTCAGATCTTCGGCTCGATCTGCCGGTTGGTGGACGGGCTCTTCACCAGGTCGCACTGGCCCACCGTCTCGGTGGCCTTCAGGCGGTTCTTCTGCAGGAACTTCAGACCGCCATCCTGCACCTGCGCCAGGTGCATGTCGTAGGTGCAGTGGTGAGTCGGCGCGTCGAGTTCCACGCGCCCGGCCGGCGTGTCGATCGCCAGCCCCGATTCCAGCGCCTTGAGCACGGCATCGCGGTCCAGGCTACCTGCCTTGGCGACTGCGGCCGCCCACAGGCGCAGGCCCACGTACTCGTTCATCGTGGTGTTGCCCACGTATTCCTTGTTGCCGGCCGCGCGGTAGGCCTTCAGGAAGGCTGCGTTGGCGGGCAGGTCCAGTTCCTCGTAGTAGTTGGAGCAGATCACGATGCCGGAGGTGATCTCCTTGGGCATCAGCTTGTGCTCGCCGATGTCGCCGAAGGTCTGGGAAGCCAGCGCGATCTTGTCCTTCATGCCCGAGGCCGCCCACTGCCCGTAGAAGCTGGCGTGGGCCGGCCCGACGAAGCTGTTGACGATGGCGTTCGGCGCCGCCGCCTGGATCTTGGCGATCGTGGCGTTGAAGTTCGCGGCATCCAGCGGGAACAGTTCCTGCCCGACCACCTCGCCGCCGTGCTCCGCGGCCAGCCGGCGGATCCACTTGGCCGACAGCTGGCCGAAGTTGTAGTCGGCGCCCAGCACGTACAGCTTCTTGCCGTGCGTCTTGATCATGTACGGCACGATGGAGCGCAACGACTGGCTGGGCGTCACGCCGGTCAGCACGATGTTGCGGTCGCACACGCCGCCTTCGTAGGGCATGTTGTAGAAGTACGGCAGGTTGGCGCGGCGCAGCACCGGCCGGACCACCTCGCGCGCCGCGCTGGTGACGCCGCCGAAGGCCACGTTGGCCTTGTCGCGCAGGGCCAGCTGCTGGCCGAACTGCGCATAGAGCTGGTTGTTCGACTGCGTGTCGTACTCCACGATGCGCACCTTGCGCCCGAGGAGGCCGCCGGCGGCGTTGATCTCCGCGACGCCGAACTTCAGGATGTTGCTCTTGCCACGGCCGAAAGGCTGCAGCGGGCCCGACATGTCCTGGATGCTGCCGAGGACGATCTCGCCGCCCTGCGCATGGGCGCCGAGGCTGAGGGCCGCCATCTGGGCGGCGGCAACGCCGCTGGCAGCGGCGCCGAGGAAAGATCGACGATGGATGTTCAAGCCTGGCTCCTCAGATGCTTCGACGGCCACGTAACAGGGCTGGACCGTTCGCTTCCCGCCAGCTTATTCAGGCGCGCCGGGCGGAGTCAACGCGCGCGGCCTCCGGCGAACGCAAGAACGGTCGGGTCGCCGCAATAACTGTCGGGCCACGCTAGAATTCGGCGCGCGCCTCCGCCGGTGCGAAGGGATAGATTGGCTGCCATGGCAGAACGGTCCACAAGCCTGCTCCAGGTGCTCTCGCGCGCAGCGGAGTTCCAGGTCCACGAGGTCGCCCACTTCCGGGGTTCGTGTTCCGGATCGCTGATCCGCTGCACCTTCGACGCCCACCGCATCGAGATCCCTCCGCTCGACCACCTGGTGCTGCTCGCCGCCAATGCGTATCGGCTCAAGCACGCACTGTTCGACTTCGGCTGGGGCTTTCGCAATCACTTCAGCAGCCATCCGCATCCGCTGCACCTGTTCCCGGGCGGCAACGGCTTCCGCTGGAACAAGGATGGCTGGGCCGACGTCACCCTGCTGACGATCGACTCGGCCAGCGTGAACGACGTGCTCGGCGAGCTGGGGATCGACCGCGGCGCCGAAGCGCTCTGGGCGCTGTCCCAGGCCGGCTTCGCCAACCCGCTCGTTTATCACGCGATCGGCAGCTTCTTCGACGCCGCGCGGCAGGACTGCTCCCGGCTGCTGGCCGGCACCTACTGCACGCTGGTGCTGGCCGAACTGGCGCGGCAGCGGCCCTCGGCGCGCCCCTTGTCGGCGACCGTGCCGAAGCTGCCGCGCGCCGCGATGGCGCGCGTGGTCGAACATGTCCACGAGCACTTGGCCGACGATCTCTCGCTCGACGACCTGGCGGCGGCCGCCGGCCTGAGCAAGTACCACTTCCTGCGCCGCTTCAAGGCCTCGACGGGCTCGTCTCCGTTGCGGTACGTCACGCAACTGCGGGTGGCGCACGCCAAGCGGCTGCTGGCCGGAAGCAGCCGCGCGATGGACGACATCGCGGCCAGCTGCGGGTTCGGTGGGGCGGACCAGCTGGCGCGGGCGTTTCGGCGGCTGGAGGGCGTGGCGCCGACGGCTTACCGGGCGGGGAGGCGGGCGGGGTATTGAGGCGGGCGGTTCGTGCGCAGGGAGCCGGAGGCCGCACTTCCCGCCGTGTCGCGCCCGGGCTTGGGGGCATCGTATCGTTCATGGCTGCCTCACTGCTGGCGCCTTCACTTTTCGCAAAAGCATGGCCGGCGAGAAGGAAACGACGTGCGGGATCGGCGCCGCCTGGCGCACGACCCCTTCCGGGGGCAATGGCTGCTTGCGCGACGGACGCGCACGGCTTGCTGTTCGCTGGATGCGGGCAACCTGGTTTTCATCACACACCTCCGTCAAGCCCATGTCTCGTTGCGGACGTCGGCTCGCGATTCATCCTTCACCTCCAGCGGGAGCCGGGCGGCCAAGTTCCTCGAGGCGCGCGGAAGCGAGGTGGCCTGTCGGGAGGCCTTCAGGTGGGGAGAAGCGCCCGCGTGCGGCGCGATGGCGGCCGGCTCCAGGAGCTGGACGTCATCTCATGGAGTACGACGCCGGGCGCCGGAATCACGTGCTACATCAGCAGAGATCGCTGGCCGGGGGCCGAGTGTTGGCGCAGGAAGCGCCGCAGACCCGTTCGGTTCTCGGGCGATAGCAAACATCCCAAATTCTCGGCGCTTGCCAATAAAGGGCCGAACATGGCTCTCCGCGAGGTCAATGAGCGCGGCTTGAGCGGGATGGATCTGCATAGAGCCCTTTAACGTCGGAGTTGACCGGCGGCCAGTAGGCGGGCGAAGCCCACCGATAGGACATCCGTGTCCAACGACCTGTTCGACCGCAACCTAAGCGGGCTGCGCATGGAACTTCACCCCAAGGGCGCGGGTGAATCGCCCCGGGTTTTCAGGAGGCTCAAATCTCTGAGAGGATTGAGCATGAAGAAGTCGAACAAGTTCTCACCTGAGGTCCGTGAGCGCGCGGTGAGAATGGTGCAGGAGCACCGAGGGGAGTACCCGTCGTTGTGGGCGGCAGTCGAATCGATCGCACCCAAGATCGGCTGC
>JAQGNJ010000040.1 GCA_028291885.1 Ramlibacter sp.
GTTCGACGCGCTTTGCTTCGAATTCGGCCTTGTTGGCTTCGGTCGCTCGACGAGCGAGCTTTTGCGGGATCAGGAAGTTGCGGGCGTAACCGTCTTTGACCCGGACGATTTCACCGAGACTGCCGACGTTGATGACCTTGTCGAGAAGAATGACTTGCATGTTCTTCGCTCCTTAGATGCGGTGCTGGTCGGTGTACGGGACCAGTGCCAGGAAGCGAGCACGCTTGATGGCGGTGTTGAGCTGGCGCTGATAGATCGCACGGGTGCCTGTGAGGCGCGCCGGGATGATCTTGCCGTTTTCGGCGATGAAATCGCGCAGGACGTCGACGTCTTTGTAGTCGATTTCTTCGACGTTAGCGACGGTGAAGCGGCAGAAACGCTTGCGCTTGAACAGCAGCGACTGGGTGTTGCGCTTCGGACGCTTGTCCTTGTTGAATTTCTTGAACGTGGCCATGTGGACCTCTGAAAAATTAAGCTTCTTGAACGAATGACTGGATGTGGAGCACCGGATGCTTGCCGTTGCGGGGAGTCGCCAGGAAACCGGTGAAGCGCCAGGCGCTGCCGATCGACTGCCTCACCAGCGTCTCCGCGATGGACCCGAAGGCCACCGCCTTGACCGCCACCTTCACCTGCCTCTTTTGCCCTGCCTCGTCGATCGCGGACTCGTGTTCGAGCCGCACATCGAGGGCGGGCAATCCGGCCGGCGTGTACCGCATGGCGCTTGCCTCCGCGATACAGGCGCTCAGGACGACCTGGTTCACTCCCGGCGTTCAGCCGCTTACGACTGGTACTCCGCCTGCTGGGCCTTGCGCGCTTCTTCGCGCTCGACCGTCTTCATCATCGACGACGGGCCGGTGTCGGCCTTCTTCTTGACCACGGTGAGGTGGCGCAGGACGGCGTCGTTGAAGCGGAAGGCGTGCTCCAGCTCGCTCATCACGGCCTGGTCGGCCTCGATGTTGACGCACAGGTAGTGGGCCTTGGCCAGCTTGTTGATCTGGTAGGCCAGCTGGCGCCGTCCCCAGTCCTCGACCCGATGCACCTTGCCGCCGCCGGCGGTGATCATGGTCTTGTAACGTTCCAGCATGGCCGGAACCTGTTCGCTCTGGTCCGGGTGGATCAGCAAAATGATTTCGTAATGACGCATGGATTCTCCTTGTGGATGAAGCCGCCCGGTTGCGTCCATGACCGAAGGTCACGTCGTCCACCCATGACCTCGGTCATGCGGGAACGCCCGGTGCGGCAAGGCAAAGCCAGAAATTATAGCACTGGGGCGCCAGCCGCCCGCGGTCGGGGCATCAGGCGTCGTGCAGGGCCAGTCCCAGAGGCAGGAATTTCTCCGGCCCCACGGCCTCGCGGATCCGCGGCGCCAGCGCCGCCAGCTGCTCGTAGCTGCTGGCGCCCTCCACCGCCAGGTTCAGGCGCAGCCCGCGCAGGCCCATGGCCGAAGTCAGCTGGATGGCGATCGGATAGGCCTGGGCATAGCGCTGCTGGGACGAGCGATGCGGCCGCTCGGGCAATTCGTGTCCGGCCGGCGTATCGGGCTGGATCTGCGCCGCGGATTGCGTCCGGACAGCGGACTCGCGCAGCAGGCCCAGGGCGAGCAGCTGGTCGATCTCCTCGCGGCTCACCCCCATCGTCGCGGTCGCCGCGAGCACGTCGGCGAGCGTGCGCTTGCCGTCGAACAGGATGAAGGCCGACCGCTGCCTCGGGCTCAGCGCCACCGACCTGTCCTTCATCACCTGCAGGCCGGCGTCAGTTTTCACAAGGATCACGGTCACTCCCACTGCTTGTGTCCCGCCGAGTCTGGTCGAAACAGCTGGCCCGATAAGAGGTGTTTTCCTCTATCCGAAAGACGTAAAAGACC
Organism: Ramlibacter sp.; assembly: GCA_028291885.1. Lineage (GTDB taxonomy): Bacteria > Pseudomonadota > Gammaproteobacteria > Burkholderiales > Burkholderiaceae_C > Ramlibacter. The sequence goes on from JAQGNJ010000040.1 coordinate 1,865, forward strand.
CGCCGGAGGGCGGGCCTTGCCGCCCTCCGGCGATCGCGCTAGTCGCGGGCGTAGATGTCGACGTCCTTGGTTTCGCGGATGAACAGCATGCCGATGACGAAGGTCCCGGCCGCCACGATGACCGGGTACCACAGGCCGTAGAAGATGTCGCCCGTCGCCGCCGTCATCGCGAAGGCCGTCGTCGGCAGCAGGCCACCGAACCAGCCGTTGCCGATGTGATACGGCAGGCTCATCGAGGTGTAGCGGATGCGGGTCGGGAACAGCTCCACCAGCATGGCCGCGATCGGGCCGTACACCATGGTCACCAGGATCACCAGGAACACCAGCATCAGCAGCACCATGCCCTTGTTCATCTTGGCGGGGTCCGCGGCGGCCGTGAGGCCTGCCGCCTTGGCTGTGTCGGTCAGGCCCTTGCGGAAGTCGGCGACCGCCTTGGCGCTCTCGGCGGAAAAGCCGTGGCGCTCCGCGTTCAGCGTGGCGGCGGGCGCCGTCAGCACCTTGTCGCCCAGGGTGATGGTGGCGGGCGTGCCCGGCGTGCCGGCCTGGTTCTCGTACGGGATGTAGGACTGGGTCAGCGCGCGCTTGGCGATGTCGCACGAGGTGCGAAAGTCGATGTCGCGCGCGATCGGGCTGCCCTGGAACGAGCATTCCTTCGGATCGGCGGTGACGATCACCCTGGTCTTTTGTTGCGCCTCCACCAGGGCCGGATTGGCGTACTTCAACAGCATCGGGAACACCGAGAAGTACGTCAGCGCAGCGATCAGGCAGCCGGCCATGATGATGGGTTTGCGGCCGATCTTGTCCGACAGCGTGCCGAACACGATGAAGAAAGGCGTTCCGATCAGCAGCGACGCGGCGATCAGCAGGTTGGCGGTCGTGTTGTCGACCTTGGCGATCGTCGTCATGAAGAACAGGGCGTAGAACTGGCCCGTGTACCAGACCACCGCCTGGCCGGCGGTCAGGCCCAGCAGGGCCAGGATCACGATCTTCAGGTTCTTCCACTCACCGAAGGATTCGGCCAGCGGCGCCTTGGAGGTCTTGCCCTCGGCCTTCATCTTCTGGAAGGCCGGGGACTCGTTCAGGCTCAGGCGGATCCAGACGGAGACCGCCAGCAGCAGGATGGACACCAGGAACGGGATGCGCCAGCCCCAGTCCAGGAAGTCCTTCTCGCCCATGCCGTTGCGCACGCCGAGGATCACCAGCAGCGACAGGAACAGGCCCAGCGTCGCCGTGGTCTGGATCCACGAGGTGTAGGCGCCGCGCTTGCCGTGCGGCGCATGCTCGGCGACGTAGGTTGCCGCACCGCCGTACTCGCCGCCCAGCGCCAGTCCCTGCAGCATCCGCAGCGCGATCAGGATCACCGGCGCGGCCATGCCGATCGAGGTGTAGCTGGGCAACAGGCCGACGATGAAGGTCGACGCGCCCATGATCAGGATGGTCACCAGGAAGGTGTACTTGCGCCCGATCATGTCGCCCAGGCGGCCGAAGAAGATGGCGCCGAACGGCCGCACCAGGAAGCCGGCGGCGAACGCCAGCAAGGCGAAGATGTAGGCCGATGTCGGGTCCAGCCCGGTGAAGAACTGGCGCGCGATGATCCCCGCCAGCGAGCCGTACAGGTAGAAGTCGTACCACTCGAACACGGTGCCGAGCGACGAGGCAAAGATCACCTTGCGCTCTTCCTTTGTCATCGGCCTTGCAGGTGCTGCAGTGCCGATGGCGTCTCCGGTCGTCGTTGCCATGATGTCTCCTTTGGATTGGACCGGGCCAGTGTTGGGAGCCCGTCTGACAGAACGCTGACAGGGGTGTCTGGGGTAAACCCTAGGCGCGGCGCTTCAGCAGGCTGACGGCCACGGCCAGCGCGAAACCGGCGGGCACGCCGAACACGCCCGCGGAGATCGGCTGGATCGCGAACCACAGGTCGCCGCTGGCCGGCAGGCCGGCCCAGGCGCGGAACGCCGGCGCGTTCACGAGCATGTAGTAGACCGTCACGCCCAGTCCGCCCAGCATCCCCACCACCGCCCCGGCCGGCGTGGTGCCGGCCCAGAAGATGCCCAGCACCATCACGGGCACGAAGGCCGACGCCGCCAGCGAGAAGGAGGCCGAGACCAGCGGCAGGATCTCCGCCGGCTTGAAGGAAGCGACCAGCGCCGCGACCAGGGCCACCGCCATCAGCGCGAACTTGGACAGGATCACGCGCTGTTCGGGCGTGACGTGGTGGTTGATCTCGTGGCAGTAGACGTCGCGCACGAGGGCATTGCTGATGGTGAGCAGCAGGCCGTCGGCCGTCGACAGCGCCGCAGCCAGTCCGCCGGCGGCGACGAGCCCCGACACGACATAAGGCAACCCGCCCAGCTCCGGCGTCGCCAGCATGATCATGTCGCCGCCCAGGCGGATCTCGCCCCACTGCAGGATCCGGTCCCCGTTCACGTCGGCCACCGAGATCAGCGAAGCATCGACCTTGGCCCACTGCGCGATCCATCCGGGCAGCGAGTCGAAGCTGCTGCCCACCAGGTTGTGCATCACCTCGAACTTCACGAGCACCGCCAGGGCCGGCGCGCTCAGGTAGACCAGCGCGATGAAGAACAGCGACCACGCGACCGACGACCTCGCCTCGGCCACGGTCGGCGTCGTGTAGTAGCGCGTCAGCAGGTGCGGCAGTCCGGCCGTGCCGACCATCAGGCAGAACATCAGCGCCAGGAAGTTGCGCCGCGACGTGTCGTATGCCTCGCGCTGCTCCGGCGTGCCGTCCGGATCGCCGGCGAAGGCCTGGCTGTGCGGCGGCAGTCCGCCCAGCGGCCTGGAGCGCTCGAAGCTCTCGTGCATGGCGCGGGTCCACAGCTCGCGCGCGCCGGCGGCGTCGCGCGGCAAGGCGGCGAGCTCGCGATTGGCCTGCACGATCAGCGCCGAGTCCGCGCCCTGCGCTTTGAGCGTGCGGATGCGGCTCTGCGCCGCGGCGCGCGCGCGCTGCAGCGATCCCTCGATGTCGCGCAGCATCGCCTCGTATTCGTGGGCGCGCTTCAGGTAGATCGCCGCGACCTCCCGCTCGGCCGGGTCGTCGGCGAGCTTCTTCTCCAGCTGCGCGATCTTCTGCAGCTGGTTGCCGTACACCAGCGGCGCGGCCGGGTTGCCCAGCTGCTTGTAGGCCAGCCAGGACACCGGGATCAGGAAGGCCAGCAGCACGATGACGTACTGCGCCACCTGGGTCCAGGTGATGGCCTTCATCCCGCCCAGGAACGAGCAGAGCAGGACACCGCCCAGGCCCAGCAGGATGCCGATCTCGAACTGCACGCCGGTCAGCCGCGACGCGATCAGGCCGATGCCGTAGATCTGGGCCACCACATAGGTGAAGGAGCACACGACGGCGGCGAACGCGGCGATCACCCGCGGCCAGCGGCCGCCGAAGCGCAGGCTGAAGTAGTCGGGGACGGTGTACAGGTTCAGCTTGCGCAGGTGCGGCGCGATCAGCAGCGCCACCAGGCAGAAGCCGCCGGTCCATCCCAGCACGTAGGCCAGGCCGCCGGGCTGGGCATCTTTGCCGCCGAAGCCCTGCAGGTAGAGACCGCCGGCAAGGCTGATGAAGGAAGCAGCGCTCATCCAGTCGGCGGCGGCCGCCATGCCGTTGAACATGGGCGGGATGCGGCGCCCGGCGACGTAGTACTCCTCGGGGTCGGTGGTGCGGCCGTAGATCCCGATGCCCGCATACACCATGACGGTGGAGAACATGAAGATCGGGCCGAGCCAGAAGCGCGACAGGCCCTGGCGTTCGGCCCAGGCCATCAGCAGCAGGAAGACCAGCAGGCCGGCGATGTAGGCGGCAAGGATGCGGTACAGCCTTCGCTTGTAGCCGGCGTACTCCGGCGAGTCACGCATCCGGCTGCTCCAGCGAATCCTCGGGCGCCAGCCGCCGCATCACCGTTGCATAGACGACCACGATCGCGATGAAGGCCAGCACCGCGCCCTGCGCCGCGACCCAATAGCTGAAGGGCCAGCCGCCGACCATGAACGACAGGTCGCGCGCGAAGTAGGAGCAGACGAAGCTGATGCCCGCCCACACCGCGAGCAGGCCGGCCTTCAGGGCGAGCACGCGCGGGTCGTGTTTCTCCTGAGCCTGGGGGTCGACCATGGCGCGATCATCGCATCCGCGCTCGCCCCGCCGAGCTAGGGGTTTGCCTCATCCCGCTGCGAGCAAGGTAACGAGCGGCAAGCATGCGGCCCTGCGCTTGCATGTTGAAATCAACCGCCGGCGTGCGCCGTGCGACGCTATCGGCTGCGCATGCGGGACCGGCGGATTGGTTATGCCTATCCCCGACATCAATCCAACAAATTGGAGAGCGCGTCCGGCGGCCTTACTCTCAGTGGGTCCCGTTTTTTTCTCAACTCCGACAACAGGAAGCAAGCATGTCTCTGATCAATACCCAAATCCCCGCCTTCAAGGCAACCGCCTACCACAACGGCAAGTTCGTTCCGGTCACCGACGAGGCCTTCAAGGGCAAGTGGTCCGTGGTCGTGTTCTATCCGGCCGACTTCACCTTCGTCTGCCCGACCGAACTGGGCGACCTGGCCGACCGCTACGACGAGTTCAAGAAGCTCGGCGCCGAGGTCTACAGCGTCTCCACCGACACCCACTTCACCCACAAGGCCTGGCACGACACCTCGGAGACGATCCGCAAGATCCAGTACCCGATGGTCGGCGACCCCAACCACCTGCTGGCCAGCTTCTTCCAGGTGCTGATCACCGAAGGCGACGACGCGGGCCTGGCGCTGCGCGGCACCTTCGTGATCGACCCCGAGGGCCGGATCAAGACCATCGAAGTGCACGACAACGGCATCGGCCGCGACGCCGGCGAAACGCTGCGCCGCCTGAAGGCCGCGCAATACATCGCCGCCCACCCGGGCGAGGTCTGCCCCGCCAAGTGGAGCGAAGGCGCCGAGACCCTGACCCCGTCGCTGGACCTGGTCGGCAAGATCTGAAGGGAATCACTCTGAAAAGTCGGAATGACTTTGCAGAGTGGCCTGATCGGTGCGGCCAGGACCGGCAAAGCCGGTTCCTCCCCGCAAGTGGGACCGCGCTGCACGTTGTTGCGCGCGGTCCATCCAAGATTCAAAGGAAACCTCATGCTCGACGCCAACCTGAAGGCCCAGCTCGCGGCCTATCTGCAGCGCATGCCGGACGCGGTGGAGATCACCGCGTCGCTGGATGACACGCAGGCCTCGGCCGACATGCGGGCCCTGCTCAAGGACATCTCCGACGCTTCGCCGAAGGTGAAGGTCACGGAAACGACGGGCGGGCCTTACCGCACGCCCTCGTTCGCGCTCCACCGGCCGGGCCAGACCAACGGCCCGCGCTTCGCCGGCCTGCCGATGGGCCACGAGTTCACCTCGCTGGTGCTGGCCCTGCTGCAGGTGGGCGGCTATCCGCCCAAGGTGGAGGAAGCCGTGCTGCAGCAGGTCCGCTCGCTGCCGGGTGACCTGGAGTTCGAGATCTATGTCTCGCTCTCCTGCCACAACTGCCCGGACGTGGTGCAGGCGCTGAACCTGATGGCGATCCAGAATCCGCGCATCAAGACCACGATGATCGACGGAGCGATCTTCCAGGCGGAAGTCGCCGAGCGGCAGATCATGGCGGTGCCGACCGTGTTCCTCAACGGCGTCGAGTTCGGCCAGGGCCGGATGACGCTGGAAGAGATCATCGGCAAGATCGACACCGGCGCCGCGCAGCGCCAGGCCGAGGCGATCTCGACCCGAGCGCCCTACGACGTGCTGATCGTCGGCGGCGGTCCGGCCGGCGCGGCGGCCGCGGTCTACGCGGCGCGCAAGGGCATCCGCACGGCGATCGCCTCGGAACGCTTCGGCGGCCAGGTGCTGGACACGCTGGGCATCGAGAACTTCGTCTCGGTCAAGGAAACCGAGGGGCCGAAGTTCGCGCTGGCGCTGGAGGAGCATGTGCGCCACTACGACGTGGACATCATCAACCTGCAGCGCGGCAAGGCGCTGCAGCAACGGGACGGCCTGATCGAGGTGGAGCTGGAAAGCGGCGCCACCCTCAAAGGCAAGACCGTCATCGTTTCCACCGGTGCGCGCTGGCGCACGCTGAACGTGCCGGGCGAGCAGGAGTACCGCAACAAGGGCGTGACCTTCTGCCCGCACTGCGACGGTCCGCTGTTCAAGGGCAAGCGCGTGGCGGTGGTCGGCGGCGGCAACTCCGGCGTCGAAGCGGCGATCGACCTCGCGGGCCTCGTTGCCCACGTGACGCTGCTCGAATTCGGACCGGAGCTGCGTGCGGACGCGGTGCTGCAGCGCAAGCTGGCCAGCCTGCCGAACGTGAAGGTGCTGCTGAACGCGCAGACCACGCAGGTGATCGGCGACGGGCAGAAGGTCACCGGCCTGGGCTACAAGGACCGCACGACCGACTCGGTCCAGCGGCTGGAGCTGGAGGGCGTGTTCGTGCAGATCGGCCTGGTGCCCAACACCGAGTGGCTCAAGGGCACGCTGGAGATGTCGCGCCACGGCGAGATCGTGGTCGGCGCCAAGGGCGAGACCTCGCTGCCGGGCGTCTTCGCCGCCGGCGACTGCACCACGGTGCCGTTCAAGCAGATCATCATCGCGGCCGGCGACGGTGCGCGCGCCGCGCTCGGCGCCTTCGATCACCTGATCAGGAGCCCGGTCCCGGCCTGAAACAGAGCATCCGCGTGAGGGCGGATTCCAGGAGGCAAACAGCCGTCGATCAAGGAAGAAGCCCTTCCTCCTTGATCGACGGCTGTTTTGTTTCAGGCGTGCGGCAGTGCGCCTTTTATCCCCCGGCCAGCTTCTTCCAGGTGGCGATCACGCTGTCCGGATTCAGCGAGATCGACTCGATCCCCTGGTCGACCAGCCACTGCGCGAAGTCTGGATGGTCGCTGGGGCCCTGGCCGCAGATGCCCACGTACTTGCCCTTGCTGGTGCAGGCCTTGATGGCCCGCGACAGCATCGCCTTCACGGCCGGATCGCGCTCGTCGAAATCGGCCGCCAGCAGTTCCAGTCCCGAGTCGCGGTCCAGGCCCAGCGTGAGCTGGGTCAGGTCGTTCGAGCCGATCGAGAAGCCGTCGAAGTACTCGAGGAACTCGTCGGCCAGGATGGCGTTGCTCGGCACCTCGCACATCATGATGATTTTCAGTCCCTCCGCGCCGGTGACGGCGTCAGCGCCGTCACCTCGCTTCAGGCCCTGCTGCGCGAGCAGCTGCGTGACGCGGTCGGCCTGGCCGAGAGTGCGAACGAAGGGCACCATCACCTGGACGTTGACCAGCCCCATGTCGTCGCGCACGCGGCGGATCGCCTCGCACTCCATCGCGAACGCCTCGCGGAACTCGACGCTGATGTAGCGCGAGGCGCCACGGAAGCCCAGCATCGGGTTCTCTTCTTCCGGCTCGTAGCGCGATCCGCCGATCAGCTTGCGGTACTCGTTGGACTTGAAGTCCGACAGCCGCACGATCACCGGCTTGGGCCAGAAGGCGGCGGCGATGGTCGCCACGCCCTCGGCCACCTTGTCGACATAGAACGCCTTGGGCGAGGCGTGGCCGCGCGCCACCGACTCGACGGCCTTCTTCAGGTCGGCGTCGACGTTGGGGTAGTCGAGCACCGCCTTGGGATGCACGCCGATGTTGTTGTTGATGATGAACTCCAGCCGCGCCAGGCCGACGCCGTGGTTGGGCAGCTGGCAGAAGTCGAACGCCAGCTGCGGGTTGCCGATGTTCATCGTGATCTTGGTCTTGATCTCCGGCATCTCGCCGCGCTGGACCTCGCTGACCTCGGTCTCCAGCAGGCCGTCGTAGATGAAGCCGGTGTCGCCCTCGGCGCAGCTGACGGTGACCAGGGTTCCGTCCTTGAGCAGATCGGTGGCGTCGCCGCAACCGACAACCGCCGGGATGCCGAGTTCGCGGGCGATGATGGCGGCGTGGCAGGTGCGCCCGCCCCGGTTGGTCACGATGGCGCTGGCGCGCTTCATCACCGGCTCCCAGTTCGGGTCGGTCATGTCGGTGACGAGGATGTCGCCGGGCTGCACCTTGTCCATCTCGCTCAGGTTGTGCACCAGCCGGACCGGCCCGGTGCCGATCTTCTGGCCGATCGCGCGGCCCTCGGCCAGCACGCTGCCCCGGCCCTTGAGCTTGTAGCGCAGTTCGGCCTTGCCCTTCTGCTGGCTCTTGACCGTCTCGGGCCGGGCCTGCAGGATGTAGATCTGGCCGTCGCTGCCGTCCTTGCCCCACTCGATGTCCATCGGCCGGCCGTAGTGCTCCTCGATCACCAGGGCGTACCTGGCCAGTTGCTCGACTTCCGCGTCGGTGAGGCTGTAGCGGTTGCGCTGCTCCAGCGGCACGTCGGTCGTCTTGACCAGCTTGCCGGACGCCTTCTTTTCCTGCGGCGTGGAAAACACCATCTGGATCAGCTTGGAGCCCAGGTTGCGGCGGATGACGGCCCGCTTGCCGGCCTTGAGCATGGGCTTGTGGACGTAGAACTCGTCCGGGTTCACCGCGCCCTGCACCACCGTCTCGCCCAGGCCGAAGCTGGAGGTGATGAAGACCACCTGGTCGAAGCCCGATTCGGTGTCGATCGTGAACATCACGCCGGCCGCGCCGAGGTCGCTGCGGACCATGCGCTGCACGCCGGCCGACAGCGCCACGTCGGCATGGGCGAAACCCTTGTGGACCCGGTAGCTGATCGCGCGGTCGTTGTACAGCGAGGCGAAGACCTCGCGCATCTTGTGCAGCACGTCCTCGATGCCGGCGACGTTGAGGAAGGTTTCCTGCTGGCCGGCGAACGATGCGTCGGGCAGGTCCTCCGCCGTGGCCGAGGAGCGCACCGCGAAGCTGGCGCCCCCGTTGCCGGCCGAAAGCGTCTCGAATGCCGAGCGGATGTCCCGCTCGAGGTCGGCCGGAAACGGCTGGGCCTCGATCCAGCCGCGGATCTCGGCGCCGGCCGCCGCCAGCGCCCGCACGTCCTCGGTGTCCAGCGTGGTCAGGCGGGTGCGGATGCGGTCGGCCAGCCCGGCATGGGCGAGGAACTGGCGGAAGGCGTGGGCGGTGGTGGCGAAGCCGGTCGGGACGCGCACCCCCTGGGGCAGCTGGGAGATCATCTCGCCGAGGCTGGCGTTCTTGCCGCCGACCGCCTCGACATCGCTCATTCTCAGGTTTTCAAACGGTACGACCAGGGCGGTCGGATCGAAAAGTGCAGACATGGGAAAGCTCCGGAAGTTGAAACCTGTGCTGCGCCGCCCATCCGGGGGGCGCCTTCATGGAACGAGCGCGGGCCGACGCTTTCTTCTTCGACTTGGTGGTGGGCCGGGCTGTTCATGGGGCAATGCTGGGGATGGGGCATTTTAGGCACAGGAGCGGCGGGGCCGGCGCGCCAGCCGGACCGGTGGCGGCAAGCAACAATACGGGGGCAGCAACCGCCAAACCCAAAAATGCACACCCGCACCGTTTTCTTCCTGTCGGACGGCACCGGCATCACGGCCGAAACCTTCGGCAACGCCATCCTGGCCCAGTTCGAGTTCAAGCCGCGCCATGTGCGCCTGCCCTTCATCGACAGCGTCGACAAGGCGCACCAGGTGGTGCGGCAGATCAACCACACGGCCGAACTCGAGGGCCGCAAGCCCATCGTCTTCACCACCCTGGTCAACGTCGAGATCCTGCAGGTCATCGAGGACGGCTGCAAAGGCATGCTGCTGGACATGTTCGGCACCTTCGTGCGGCCGCTGGAGATCGAGCTGGGCATGAAGTCGAACCACCGGGTGGGACGCTTCTCGGACGTCAGCAAGAGCCAGCAGTACCACGACCGGATCGAGGCGATCAACTTCAGCCTGGCGCACGACGACGGCCAGAGCAACCGCGACCTCGAGCAGGCCGACGTGATCCTGGTGGGCGTCAGCCGCAGCGGCAAGACGCCGACCTCGCTCTACCTGGCGATGCAGCACGGCCTGAAGGCCGCCAACTACCCGCTGATCCCGGAAGATTTCGAGCGCAAGCAGCTGCCGCCGGCGCTGGAGCCGCATCGCAAGAAGATCTTCGGCCTGTCCATCCTGCCCGAGCGGCTGGCCGAGATCCGCAACGAGCGGCGGCCCAATTCGAAATATGCGGCGCTGGACAATTGCCGCCACGAGGTGGCCGAGGCCGAGGCCATGATGCGCAGGTCGGGCATCCGCTGGCTGTCGACCACCACCAAGTCGATCGAGGAGATCGCCACCACCATCCTGCAGGAGATCCGGCCGGAGCGGCTGGTGTACTGAGTGGCGCCGCGCAGGCACGAAGAGCTTTCTTCCCGATCGACGGCATCCCGTCTTCTGCTCACACCCAGCGCAGCACCGCGATCGGCGGCAGGTCGCGCGAGACGCAGTGCCAGGACGCGTCGGCGTCTTCGCTGATCCACAGGCCGCCGGTGGTCGAACCCATGGCGAGCGTCTTGCCGTCGTCGGCGGCGACCAGTGCATGGCGGTAGATCAGGTGGTAGGCGTCGCGCGGCGGCAGGCCGTAGCCGTGGGCCGAGAAGCTGGCCCCGCCGTCGCGGGTTTCGTTGACCAGCAGGCGGCCGTCCACCGGGATGCGCTTCGCGTCGGAATGCGCCGGCGCGAACCAGGCGCGCTGCGGATCCTGCGGGTGCGCCGCAACCGGAAAGCCGAAGGCCGATGGCGCCGGCGACGGGATCGTCTTCCAGTTCATGCCGGCGTCGGTCGATCGGTACAGGCCGCCATGGTGCTGGCACCAGAGCACGTCGGGCTGCGCCTTGCACTGGTCGATGCGGTGCACGTCCTGGATGTTGGGGTCGTAGCGCCGCTCCGCCGGCATGTACTCGCCCGCATCCATCCCGCCCGACGTGCTCTCCCAGCGCTCGCCGCCGTCGCGGGTCTGCCAGACGCCGCCGCAGGAAATGCCCACCGTGACATGGCGCGGATCGCGCGGGTCGACCAGGATCGAATGGATGCCGGCATGGTCGTAGCCGCCGCCGAACCACTCCTTGCGTTCGGGCCGGTCCCACAGGCTCTCGACCAGTTGCCAGCTTGCGCCGCCGTCGTCGGACTTGAACAGGCCCGCGGGCAGGCAGCCGGCCCAGAGCCGTCCGGCCCCGGCTTCCAGCCCCCAGACCAGGTCGACGCTCCAGGGCGTGGGGTCGTCCTTCCACGGACCGTCCCGCGGCTTGGGCGGAAAGGCCGGCGCCGCCACTTCCCGCCAGCTTGCGCCGCGGTCCGTGCTCTTGCGCAGCTTGATGCCGAAGTGCCCCAGCCGCAGCGCCGCGTACCAGGCGCCGTCCTGCGGATCGGCCGCGAGCTGGGTGACCGGCTCGCCGGCGAAGTGCGGAGCGCCGATGCGCCAGCCGCGCCCGTCGCGGGTCGCGGCGAAGAGGCCCTTGCGGGTGCCGATGCAAAGTGTCTGCGGCCAAGCTGCCATGGCTAACCTCCTGTGAGCGCCTGGATCACCACGACCTTGTCGGCGGGCGCGAGCGCCACGTCCAGCGAGGTGCGGCTGGCGATCATCCGCGCGTTGACGAAGACCGCGACGTGCTTGCGAACCGCGCCCTGCTCGTCGAGCACGTAGCCGCGCATTGCGGGTGCGGCGGCAAATGCGGCGTCCAGCGCCGAACGCAGCGTGCCCGCCTGGACCTGCTGCGACGGGCAGGCCACGTGGCGGGTCAGCGCCGGCGCGAATTCGACGGTGGGCATCCGTCGATTCTGCGCCGCCTGCCGCTATTTGGCGATCAGGTCGCCCTCGTGGTGGTGGCCCAGGGCGGCTTCGCGGGCGTCGGCCTTGTTGGCGCCCGGCACCTTGGAGCGGGCGAACAGCATGTACATCGTCGGCACGACGAAGATCGTCAGCACCGTGCCCAGCGACATGCCGCCGACGATGACCCAGCCGATCTGCTGGCGGCTCTCGGCGCCGGCGCCGTGCGACAGCGCCAGCGGCAACGCGCCCAGCACCATGGCGCCGGTCGTCATCAGGATCGGGCGCAGCCGCTGCGAAGCCGCCTTGACCACCGCGTCCACCACCTCCAGCCCCTGCTGGCGCAGCTGGTTGGTGAATTCGACGATCAGGATGCCGTGCTTGGTGATCAGCCCGACCAGCGTGATCAGGCCGATCTGCGAATAGACGTTCAGCGAGCCGCCGGACCACTTGAGCGCCAGCAGCGCCCCGATCATCGACAGCGGCACGGACAGCATGATCACCAGCGGATCGACGAAGCTTTCGAACTGCGCCGCCAGCACCAGGAAAATGAACACCAGCGCCAGCAGGAACACGATGGCCAGCGCGCCCTGGGAATTGCGGAACTCGCGCGAGGTGCCGTTCAGGTCGGTCGTGTAGCCGGGCTTGAGAACCCGGGCCGACGTCTCGTTCATGTAAGTCAGCGCCTGGCCGAGCGAGTAGTCGGGCGCGAGGTTGGCGGTGATCGACACCGAGCGGCGCTGGCCGAAGTGGTTCAGCTCGCGCGGGCTCACGCTCTCGCGCACCTTGACCAGGGCCGACAGCGGGATCATGGTGTCGCCGCGGCCGCGGACGTTGATCTGGTCGATCGCCTCGGGCGTGCTGCGGCCCGACGCCTGGGTCTGGACGATCACGTCGTACTGCTCGGCGTCGCGCTTGTAGCGGGTGACCTGGCGCCCGCCCAGCATGGTTTCCAGCGCCTTGGCCACGACATCGACGCTCACCCCCATGTCGGCCGCCTTGGTCCGGTCGACCTCGATGCGCAGTTCGGGCTTGTTCAGCCGCAGGTCGACGTCGGGCGAGACGATGCCGGGGTTCTTGCCGATCTCGGTGAGCATGTCGCGGACCACGCGGTTGAGGTTCTCGTAGCTGTCCGAGGTCTGGATCACGAAGTTGAGCGGCCGCTCGCGAAAGCCCTGGCCGAGGGAAGGCGGCGTGATCGGGAAAGCCGTGACGCCGGGGAATGCGTTGAACCGGGGCGCCATCTCGCGCGCCATTTCCAGCGTCGTGCGCTTGCGCTCGTCCCAGTCCACCGTGCGGTAGACGACGCTGGCCTGCGACACCGTCGGATTGCCGACGTTGGCGAAGATGCGGTCGAATTCCGGGTAATCCTGGCCCAGCCGCTCCAGCGCCCGGGCATAGCGGTTGGTGTATTCGAGCGTGGAGCCGTCGGGCGCATTGACCGTCGCCAGGATGGTGCCACGGTCTTCCATCGGCGACAGCTCCTGGCGCATCGTCGGCCAGACGGCGGCGATCGCCACCGCGCTCAGCAGCATGATGCCGATCACGATCCAGCGCGCCTGCAGCAGGGCCGACAACACGCGGCCGCCGGAAGCCGGCTTGACCCGCGCCAGCAGCACCCAGCGCAGCGAGCTCGAATAGCCGTCCGACACGCGCGTCAGCAGCTTTTCCATCGTGCGGTCGAACCAGCCCGGATTCGGGTTGTGCCGCAGCAGCTTGGACGACATCATCGGCGTCAGCGTCAGGGCGACGAAGCCCGAAACCATCACCGCGCCGGCCAGCGCCAGCGCGAACTCGACGAACAGCCGCCCGGTGCGGCCCGGCGTGAAGGCCAGCGGCGCGTACACGGCCACCAGCGTCAGCGTCATCGTGATGATGGCGAAGCCGATCTCGCGGGCGCCCTTGATGGCGGCGGAGAACGGATCCAGCCCCTCCTCGATGTGGCGGTAGATGTTCTCCAGCATCACGATCGCGTCGTCCACCACCAGGCCGATCGCCAGCACCAGGGCCAGCAGGGTCAGCGTGTTGATGGTGAAACCGAACAGGGCCATCAGCGCGAAGGTGCCGATCAGGCTGACCGGGATGGTGACGATCGGGATGATCGAGGCCCGCAGCGTGCGCAGGAACACGAAGATCACCAATGCCACCAGGATGATGGCCTCGCCGATGGTGCGGTAGACGTTCTTGACCGAGCGGTCGATGAATTCCGAGTTGTCGTTGGCGATGTCGATGCCGATGTCGGGCGGCAGGTCGGCCTTGAGCTTGGGGATCATCTCCCGCACGCCCTGCGACAGGACCAGCGGATTGGCCGTGGCCTGGCGGATCACGCCGGCGGAGATCGCGGCCTTGCCGTTCAGGCGCACCGAGCTGCGTTCGTCGGCCGCCGCCTCTTCCACGCGGGCGACGTCGCGGATCTTGACCGGGAAGCCGTTGACGTTCTTGACCACGATGTCGGCGAACTGCGCCGGCCGCACCAGGTCGGTCTGCGAGGTGACGCTGAATTCGCGCTGCTGCGACTCGATGCGACCGGCCGGCAGTTCCAGGTTGCTGCGGCGGATCGCGTCCTCCACGTCCTGCGTCGTCAGCCGGTAGCCGGCCAGCCGGTCGGGATCGAGCCAGACCCGCATGGCGTACTTGCGCTCGCCGAACACGCGCACGTCGGCGACGCCGGTGACGGTCTGCAGGCGCGACTTGACGATGCGGTTGACGACGTCGTTGATCTGCAGCGGCGTCGAGGTTTCGCTGGTGAAGGCCAGGAAGATGACCGGGAAGGCGTCGGCCTCCACCTTGGCGATCACCGGCTCGTCGATCGCCTGCGGCAGGCGGTTGCGCACCCGCGACGTGCGGTCGCGGACCTCGGCGGCCGCGGCGTCGGCGTCTTTCTCGAGGCGAAAGCGCACCGAGATCTGGGCCTGCTCGGCGCGGCTGATCGAGGTGATCACGTCGACGGCGTCGATGCCGGCGATGGAGTCCTCCAGGACCTTGGTGACCTGGCTTTCGATCACCTCGGCCGAGGCGCCGGCGTACTTGACGCTGACGGTCACCACCGGCTCGTCGATCTTCGGGTACTCGCGCACCGAAAGGCGGTTGAAGCTGACGGCGCCGATCAGCACCACCAGCAGGGACAGCACGGTGGCGAACACCGGCCGGCGGATAGCGATTTCAGGCAGTTGCACGAACTGTCTCCTCACCCATCAGGGATTGCGCGGTCGCGGGGAGCGGCTGTCGGCCAGGGACACGGCGCAGGGATTGACGCCGCCCAGGCTGGGAGCGGCCACGATCGGCGAAGCGGCCCGGGCTGGGGCGACAGGGGCGACAGGCGCGGGCGCCGCCGCGGCCAGGGCGCCCTCGGGCGAGCCGTTGGCGGGCGCGGCTCCGGCAACCGCAGTCGGGTTGGCGGGCATGACGCCGCGGCCGTTGCGCCCCGGGCCGGGCTTGCCCAGCTCGACCACCCGCACGGCCATGCCGTCGCGCTGGATCCGCTGCTGGCCGGCCGTGACGATCAGGTCGCCGTGCTGCAGGCCGTCGGTGATCTCCACCCGGCCCGGGCTGCGCATGCCGACCTTGACCTCGACCCGCTGCGCCAGCTTGGTTTCGGAGTCGGGACCGTCGCTCAGCCGGATCACGAACTGGCGGCCGCCCTGGGGCACGATGGCTTCTTCGGGAATCACGCGGGCATTGGCCCTCTCGCCGAAGACGGTGGTGATCCGCGCGAACATGCCCGGGCGCAGTTGCAGCTGGCGGTTGTCGATGCAGCCGCGAATGCCGATCGAGCGGCCGTTGGCGTCCACCAGGGGATCGATGGCCATCACCAGGGCGCCGAACCTGCGGCCCGGCAGGGCGTCGGTTTCAACCACCGCCTGCTGGCCGCGCTGGATCTTGGTCTGCAAGCGCTCGGGCAGGCGGAAGTCCACGAAGATGGCTTCCATGTCCTCGAGGTTCACGATGTCGGCGCCGTCCTTGAGGTAGTCGCCGACGTTGATGCTGCGGATGCCGGTGATGCCGTCGAAGGGCGCGACGATCTTCAGCCGCGAGGCCATGGCCTGGGCCAGGGCCAGCTTGGCGTCGGCGACCTGCAGGTTGGCCGAACTCTCGTCGACCGAACGCTGGCTGATGAAGCCCTGGCCCACCAGGTCCTGGTTGCGCTTGTGGTTGGCGCGGGCGATGGACAGTTCGGCCTGGGCCTGCTGCACCTGCGCCATCGGCAACTGGTCGTCAAACTGCACCAGCAACTGGCCGCGCCGCACCCTTTCGCCGTCGCGGAAATTCAGCCGCGTGACACGGCCGCTGACCTCGGGCCGCAGCATGACGCTCTGGCGCGAACGCAGGCTGCCGACGGCCTGCGCCTCATCGGCCAGCCGCGCCGACTCGACTCGCGCAACCTCCACCGAGGGCGCCCGTGCCGGTCCGCTCGCGGCGCCGGCAGGCGCGCCGCTTCCGGAGCCGGCTGCCAGCGCGACCTCGGAGGCCGGCCTGGCCGGCTTGTTCTGGTACCACCAGGCCGCGCCCGAAGCGGCAGCGATGCCCACGACGGCGACCACGGTGTAGATTGCTTTCGAAGCCATGTAATTGACGGTCCAACGGATGTAACGGTTCTTTGGTTAGCAATTGCAACCAATCGGAAAATGTAGCAGGAGCCGTGCCTGCCGCCATTCGCACGAGCCCCTATTCCGACCGCCGCCGCGACGGGTCGTCCGCGGATTTACCGCGGCTTTACATCAAGCGCCGCGGCCCAGGGCGACTTCCACGCCGCGGTTGGCGAGCGCGTCGGCGCGCTCGTTGCCCGGATCGCCGCTGTGGCCCCGGACCCAGCGCCAGTCGATCTTGTGACCGCCCTGGCTGACCAGCGCATCGAGCGCCTGCCACAGTTCCACGTTCTTGACCGGTTGCTTGGCGGCCGTGCGCCAGCCCTTGGCCTTCCAGCCGGGAAGCCATTCCGTGATCCCCTTGAGGACGTACTGGCTGTCCAGGTACAGCGTGACCTCGCAGGGACGCTTGAGCGCCTCCAGCGCGCGGATCACCGCCAGCAGTTCCATGCGGTTGTTGGTGGTGCCCAGCTCGCCGCCGTACAACTCCTTCTCGGTGCCGCCGCCCTTGAGCAGCACGCCCCAGCCCCCGGGGCCGGGATTGCCCTTGCAGGCGCCATCGGTATAGATCTCGACCGGATTCACAAAGTCCTTCTTTCCTGCGCCTGGGCGCGATGGGTTCGATTGGCCAGCGGCACGGGGGCCGTGGCGATGCCGGCGGAAGGCCGCCAGGCCTTGCCGATCAACTTGACGCCGCGCACGCGCTTGACGGCGACGATGAAATAGGCCGCGCCGAAGATCGGCCACCAGCGTTCGCCGACCGGATCGATCCAGCCGTAGCGGTCCAGCCACTTCTGGGTTTTCATCGCCGGCCGGTAGCAGCCGAAGCTGCTGGTCTCGACTTCGAAACTGAGAAGCCGCAGCCAGTCGCGCAGCCGCCAGTAGCCGATGAATTCGCCGGCGTCCGGCAGATAGAGTTCGCCGAAGCCGAAGCTGCGGCACAGGTGGGCGCGCCGCTGCTTGAGTCCCCAGAGGCTGGCCGGGTTCAGGCAGCAGATCACCACGCGGCCTTCCGGAACCAGCACCCGCTCCACTTCGCGCAGCGTCGCATGGGGGTCGTGATAGAGCTCCAGCGAATGCGGCAGGACCACCAGGTCCAGGCTGTTTTCCTCGAACGGCAAGGCCGCGAAGTCGGTGACCAGGGCCGGCCGCGCGGCCGCCGGCGCGTCGGCGCCCAGCGGCTGCGGCAACGCCAGCCATTTGTGCGGCATGCGGTTGGCCTCCAGCGCGTCGATCTCGGCCAGCCCGAGCTGCAGCGCGTGGTAGCCGAAGATGTCGCCGACCGCGTGCTCGAACTCGGCCCGCTCCCACGCCAGCAGGTAGCGCCCCGGCGGGGTTTCAAACCACTGCTGCATTCCTATAATCGGGTCGCTCATGAAGTTAATCCCGCTGCCTGCCTTCCAGGACAACTATCTGTGGCTGCTGCACGACGGGCATCGGGCCCTGGTGGTGGACCCCGGGGACGCACAGCCGGTGCTTGCTGCTTTGCAGCATCACGGCCTGCAACTGGAAGCGATTCTAGTCACGCACCACCATGCCGATCACATCGGCGGGCTCGACGCCGTGCGCGACGCGACCGGCGCGAAGGTCTATGGGCCGGCGCGCGAGAAGATCCCCGGGCCGCTGCAAAGCCTGCGGGACGGCGACAGCATCGAGGCGCTGGGCCTCGAATTCCGCGTCATCGACGTCCCCGGCCACACGGCGGGCCACATCGCGTATTTCACTCCCGACGTGGACGGCAAGCCGCTGCTGTTTTGCGGCGACACGCTCTTTTCCGCCGGTTGCGGGCGGCTGTTCGAGGGCACGCCGGCCCAGATGCTGGCCTCGCTCGACACCCTGGCGTCGCTGCCCGGCGACACGCGGGTGTGCTGTACGCACGAATACACGCTGAGTAACCTGAACTTTGCATTGGCGGTGGAGCCGGACAACGCCGATCTGGTCCACTATGCGCAGCACTGCCGGGAAGTGCGCGCCAGGGGCGAACCCACCCTGCCCTCCAGCATCGGGCTGGAGCGCCGCATCAATCCCTTCCTGCGCACGCGCGAACCCGCCGTCATCCGGGCCGCCAGGGCCCATGACGCCAGAACAACAGAGGACGAAGCCGGCGTCTTCGCCGCCATCCGTCAAATGAAGAACGAGTTCAGATGAAGCTGTTCCCCCTCGCCGCCGCGGCCCTGGTCTTGTGGCTGTCCGGCTGCGCCAGCATTCCACAGCCCGCTCCCGCGACATCCGCCCAACGCGCTGCGGCGACTCCTTCCGCCGCCGCCGCCGGGACCGCGCCGCTGCAGCCGGTCATCCCCGGCGGTCCGCTGCAACCGATCACCACGGCGGACCTCGCGTCCTCCCAGGACGTGGCCGGCATGCAGGTGCCCGCGGACCTGTGGGACCGCATCCGCCGCGGCTTCAAGATGAACGACCTGGAGGGCGACCTGGTGCGCCAGCAGGAGCAGTGGTACACGTCGCGGCCGGACTACATCCAGCGCATGACGGAGCGATCGAGCAAGTACCTGTTCCACATCGTCGAGGAACTGGAGCGGCGCAACATGCCCTCCGAACTGGCGCTGCTGCCGTTCATCGAAAGCGCATTCAACCCGCAGGCCGTCTCCACCGCGCGCGCCGCCGGCATGTGGCAGTTCATGCCCGCCACCGGCACCTATTTCGAGCTCAAGCAGAACGTGTTCCGCGACGACCGCCGCGACGTGCTGGCGTCCACGCGCGCGGCGCTCGACTACCTGCAGAAGCTGTACGGGATGTTCGGCGACTGGCACCTGGCGCTGGCCGCCTACAACTGGGGCGAAGGCAACGTCGGTCGCGCGATCGCGAGGAACCAGAAGACGGGCCAGGGGCTGACGTACGCCGACCTGAACATGCCCAACGAGACGCGCTACTACGTGCCCAAGCTGCAGGCGGTCAAGAACATCATCGCCGACCCGCAGACCTACCGCACCGAGCTGCCGCTGATCGAGAACCATCCCTATTTCCAGAGCGTGAAGGTCACGCGC
The DNA here is from genome assembly GCA_028291885.1 of Ramlibacter sp. Classification (GTDB taxonomy): domain Bacteria; phylum Pseudomonadota; class Gammaproteobacteria; order Burkholderiales; family Burkholderiaceae_C; genus Ramlibacter. Next base: position 21,137 of record JAQGNJ010000040.1, read on the forward strand.
GACATCGACGTCGAACTCGCGGCGCGGCTGGCCAACGTCAAGCTGGAGGACTTCAAGGCGCTGAACCCGTCGATGAAGCGGCCGGTGATCCTGGCCGCCGGAACGCCCGAGATCCTGCTGCCCTGGGACAACGCGCAGGTGTTCGAGCGCAACTTCGATGCCTACAGCAAGGGCCAGTTCGCGAGCTGGACGGCCTGGAGCGCACCGGCGACCATGACGGTGGCCGAAGCGGCCCGGCGCATCGGCATGAACGAGAACGAGCTGCGCAGCGCCAACACCATCCCGCCGCGGATGCTGATCAAGGGCGGCTCGGTGCTGATCGTGCCGCGCACGCCGCAGCAGCAGAACGACGTGACCAGCCACATGGCCGACAACGGCCAGCTCGATCTGACGCCCGAGATCGTCACCCGCCGCACCGTAGTGCGCGCCGGCAAGCGCGAGACCGTCGCCAGCGTGGCAAGGCGCTACGGTCTGCAGCCCGGCCAGGTCGCAGGCTGGAACAACGTGCTCGCGAGCGCCGCGTTCAAGCCGGGCCAGCAGGTCGTCGTGTTCCTGCCGGTCAAGGCCCAGGCGGCGCACCGGCCCGGTCGGGAACAGGCCGTGCGCGTTCCGGCGCGTAGCGGCGTCAAGCCCGTGGTGCGCGCGCGCCCGGTCGCGAAAGTGCCGGCGCGCAAACAGGCGCCGCCGGCAAAGCGCCGCTGATCCTACAAACCGCCGAGGCAGGCGCCTACGCCCTCGTCAGGCTTTCGCCACTATCCTGCGAGCGCCGGTGACACCGTCGAGCACGCAGCATCCTGCGTCTGTCAGCCGGCGACGATGGGAAATGCATGTCGGAACAGGAACACGCGATGGCTGACCAGGCTGGCGCCGCGAACGGTGGCGCACGGCCGCAACTTGGCGACAGCGGCCGCCGGCGCTTCGTGCTGGGCACCGCGGCGCTCGTCGCGGGCTCGGCCACCGGCCT
>JAQGNJ010000063.1 GCA_028291885.1 Ramlibacter sp.
GGGAAAGCGGAGGCCGGCAGGATCACGTCCGCCAGATACGCCGTCTCGGTCAGGAAGATGTCCTGCACCACCAGGTGCTCCAATGCGGCCAGCGCGGCGCGCGCATGGTTCGCGTCCGGGTCGGACATGGCCGGGTTCTCGCCCATGATGTACATGCCGCGGATCTGGCCGTGATGGATTGCGTCCATGATCTCGACCACGGTCAGGCCCGGCTTCGGATCGAGCGTGGCGCCCCAGGCGGCTTCGAATTTCGCGCGCGCGGCCGGGTTGTCGACGCGCTGGTAGTCCGGCAGCATCATCGGGATCAGGCCGGCATCGGACGCGCCCTGCACGTTGTTCTGGCCGCGCAGCGGATGCAGGCCGGTGCCGGGACGGCCGATCTGGCCCGTCATCAGCGCCAGCGCGATCAGGCAGCGGGCGTTGTCCGTGCCGTGCACGTGCTGCGACACGCCCATGCCCCACAGGATCATCGAAGCTTTGGAGGTCGCATAGAGCCGGGCGACGTAGCGGATGGTCTCGGCGTCGATGCCGCAGATCGGCGCCATCGCCTCCGGGCTGTAGCCCTCGACGTTCTTGCGCAGTTCCTCGTAGCCCGTCGTGCGGTCGGCGATGAACGCCTGGTCGACCAGGCCTTCGGTCACGATGACGTTCATCATCGCGTTCAGCAGGGCGACGTCGGTGTCGGCCTTGAACTGCAGCGAGCGGTGCGCCATGCGCGCCAGGTCGGACTTGCGCGGGTCCAGCAGGACCAGCTTGGTGCCGTTGCGGATGGCGTTCTTCAGCCAGGTCGCGGCCACCGGATGGTTGACAGTCGGATTGGCGCCGATCAGGAACACGACCTCGGCCTTCGTCACGTCCATCACGGGATTCGACACGGCGCCCGAGCCGATGCCTTCCAGCAGCGCGACGACCGACGAGGCGTGGCACAGGCGCGTGCAGTGGTCGACGTTGTTGCTGCCGAAGCCGGTGCGCACCAGCTTCTGGAACAGGTAGGCCTCTTCGTTGCTGCCCTTGGCCGAGCCGAAGCCGGCCAGCGACTTCTTGCCGTACTGCTCGCGGATGTCGCGCAGCTTGCCGCCGGCCAGCGCCAGCGCTTCTTCCCAGCTCGCCTCGCGGAACACGTCCATCACGCGGTCCGGGTCCATGCTGAAGTCGCCGGTCTTGGGCGCGCCGGCACGCCGGATCAGCGGCACGGTCAGGCGCTGCGGATGGTGGGCGTAGTCGAAGCCGTAGCGGCCCTTGACGCACAGGCGCCCGTGATTCGCCGGGCCGTCGCGGCCTTCGACGAACAGGATCTTGTCGTCCTTGACGTTGTAGGTGAGCTGGCAGCCGACGCCGCAGTACGGGCAGACCGATTCGACCTGCTTGTCGGGCACGGCCAGCGCCGCGTCGCGCGCCGGCATCAGGGCGCCTGTGGGGCAGGCCTGCACGCATTCGCCGCAGGCGACGCAGGTGGAGGCGCCCATCGGGTCGTCCATGTCGAACACGGGCCGCGAGCCTTCGCCGCGGAAAGCAAGGCCGATCACGTCGTTCATCTGCTCGTCGCGGCAGGCGCGGACGCAGCGCGTGCACTGGATGCAGGCGTCGAAGTTGACGGCCATGGCTGGGTGCGTCAGGTCCTGCGGGAACGGCTTGCGCGCCTCGAAGCGGGGCTTGCCGACGCCGATCCTCGCGGCCCATTCGTCGACCTCGTTGTGGCGCGTGTAGTCCTTCTCGGGCATGTCGGACAGCAGCAGCTCCAGCACCATCTTCTGCGAGGCGACGGCGCGCTCGCTGTCGGTGACGACCTTCATGCCCGCTGTCGGCGAGCGGCAGCAGGAGGGGGCCAGCACGCGCTCGCCGCCGATCTCCACCATGCAGGAGCGGCAGTTGCCGACCGCCGCCATGCCTTCGGCGTAGCAGAGGCGGGGGATGGCGATGCCTTCGCGGTCGGCGATCTGCAGCAGGGATTCGTTGGCCCGGCCCGTGACCTCGCGGCCGTTCAGGCTGAAGCTCACCAGCGGCGCGTCGAGTTGCGCCAGTTCTTGTCGGGTAATCGCGTTCATTGGTTCTGGCCTCAGCTCAGTTCATGAGGGAAATACTTGATGACGCAGTCCACCGGGTTGGGCGCCGCCTGGCCCAGGCCGCAGATCGACGCGTCGCGCATCACCAGCGACAGGTCGGCCAGCAGCGGCAGGTCCCAGTGGGGCTGCTCGATGATGTGCGAAGCCTTGGCCGTGCCGACGCGGCAGGGCGTGCACTGGCCGCAGGACTCGTGGTGGAAGAAGCGCATCATGTTGCGCGCCGCGGCGGTCGCCGTGTCCTGGTCCGACAGGATCATGACGGCGGCGGAGCCGATGAAGCAGCCGTAGGGTTGCAGCGTGTCGAAGTCCAGCGGGATATCGTTCATCGCCGCCGGCAGGATGCCGCCGGAAGCGCCACCCGGCAGGTAGGCGTAGAACGTGTGGCCGTCCAGCATGCCGCCGCAGTGCTCGTCGAGCAGCTCCTGGATCGTGATGCCGGCCGGCGCGAGCTTGACGCCCGGGTTCTTGACGCGGCCCGAGACCGAGAACGAGCGCAGGCCCTTGCGGCCGTTGCGGCCGTGCGAGCCGAACCACTCGCCGCCTTTTTCCAGGATGTCGCGCACCCAGAACAGGGTTTCGAGGTTGTGCTCCAGCGTCGGGCGGCCGAACAGGCCGACCTGCGCCACGTAGGGCGGACGCAGCCGCGGCATGCCGCGCTTGCCTTCGATCGATTCGATCATCGCCGACTCTTCGCCGCAGATATAGGCGCCGGCGCCGCGCCGCAGCTCGATCTCCGGCAGCCCCTGCGCCATCGGCGAAGCCCGCAGCTTTTCCAGCTCCGCTTGCAGCAGGTTGCGGCAGCCGTGGTATTCGTCGCGCAGGTAGATGTAGATCTTGGCGATGCCGGCGGCCCAGGCGGCGATCAGCATGCCCTCGAGGAAGCGGTGCGGATCGCGCTCCAGGTAGAAGCGGTCCTTGAAGGTTCCGGGCTCGCCCTCGTCGATGTTCACCGCCATCAGCCGCGGCCCTTGTTCCGCGCGGACGATGCGCCACTTGCGGCCGGTCGGAAAGCCCGCGCCGCCCAGGCCGCGCAGGCCCGCGTTTTCCATTTCCTTGATCACGGCCTCGACGTCGCGCTCGCCGGACGCGCATTGCGCGAGCAGCGCGTAGCCGCCGTGCGCGACATAGTCCTCGAGCCCGACGAAGCCTTCGGGCACGTGCTGCACCGCGTGGGCAGCCACCGTGCCGACCACCTTCTCGCAGGTCGCGTTGGGCACCGGGTTCTGGCCGACGACGGCGGCGGGGGCCTGCTCGCAGCGGCCGATGCAAGGCGCCGCGATCACGCGCACCTCGCGCCCGAGCATGGCCGGCAACCGGGCCAGCAGGTCCTGCGCTCCGGCCATCTCGCAGGACAGGCCGTCGCAGACGCGCACCGTCAGCGGCGCGGGGGCGTCCTCGCCTTCCTTGACGATGTCGAAGTGGTGATAGAAGCTCGCGACCTCATAGACCTCGGTCTGCGCCAGGCGCATCTCCTGGGCCAGCGCGGCGAGGTGGGCCGACGACAGGAAGCCATACCGGTCCTGGATCTTGTGCAGGTGCTCGATCAGCAGGTCGCTCTGGCGCGACTGCGTGCCCAGCAGCTGCTGCACTTCGGCCAGCGCGATCGGGTCGACGCGGCGGCCCCTGGGCGCCTGGCGCTTGCGCTGGCGCGATGCGTCGAGCACGGCGATCGGGATGATGGGATGGTTCATGGCTTGTCTGTTCTTCTCGCAAAAGTCGCGTGGGGTCGCGTGGCGCGCGGGTCAGATCACCCGCTCGGCCCGCAGTTGCTCGATTTCCTGCGCGCCGTAGCCAAGCTGCTCGAGCACCTCGTCCGTGTGTTCGCCCAGCAGGGGCGAGCGGGTGACCTCGGTCGGGCTGTCGGAGAGCTTGATCGGGTTACCTACGCTGAGGTACTTGCCGCGGGTCGGATGGTCGACCTCGACGATGGTGCCGGTGGCGCGCAGTGCCGGTTCGCGGGCGATCTCCTTCATGGAGAGGATCGGCCCGCAGGGGATGTCGTACCTGTTCAGGATCTCCATGGCCTCGAACTTGGTCTTGGTCATGGTCCATTGTTCGATGCGGGCGAAGATCGGCTTCAGGTGCAGCAGGCGGGCCGCCGGCGTGGCGTAGGCCTCGTCGTCGATCCAGGCTTCTTCGCCGATCACCTTGCACACCGACGGCCAGACCGCCGCCTGGGTGATGAAGTAGATGTAGGCGTTGGGGTCGGTCTCCCAGCCCTTGCACTTCAGGACCGAGCCCGGCTGCCCGCCTCCGGACGCGTTGCCGGCGCGCGGCACGGCCTCGCCGAACTTGCCGTCCGGGTACTGCGGGTATTCATGCAGGGTGTGGGTGCGTTCCAGCCGTTGCTGGTCGCGCAGCTTGACGCGGCACAGGTTCAGCACCGCGTCCTGCATCGGCGCCAGCACCTTCTGGCCGCGGCCCGTCGTGTTGCGCTGGTAGAGCGCCGCAACGATGCCCAGCGCCAGGTGCAGGCCGGTGCCGCTGTCGCCGATCTGCGCGCCCGTGACCAGCGGCGGGCCGTCGTCGAAGCCGGTGGTGGAAGCGGCGCCGCCGGCGCACTGCGCCACGTTCTCGTACACCTTCAGGTCTTCGTAGGGGCCGGGGCCGAAGCCCTTGACGGCGGCGACGATCATGCGCGGATTGATGGCGTGGATGTGCTCCCAGGTCATGCCCATGCGGTCCAGCGCGCCGGGCGCGAAGTTCTCGACCAGCACGTCGCAGGTCTTGATCAGCGCGTCCAGCACTTCCCGGCCCTTGGGCTTCTTCATGTCCAGGGTGATCGACCGCTTGTTGTGGTTGAGCATCGTGAAGTAGAGGCTGTCGACGCCGGGGATGTCGCGCAGTTGCGTGCGCGTGGCGTCGCCTTCGCCGGCCCGCTCGACCTTGATCACGTCCGCGCCCAGCCATGCCAGCAGCTGGGTGCAGGTGGGGCCCGACTGGACGTGGGTGAAGTCGAGGATGCGAACGCCGTCTAACGCTTTGCTCATTGGAAGATCCTGGTGGTTTTCGAAGGGGTGCCTTGCGCCGACGAGGGGCAGGGCGCCGGGGCGGGCCCGGCTCAACCCCTCATTTTCACCCACCACCGGGAGCGGCCGCCCTGCTCAAGCCTTGGCATGGGCCGCAACCTGGGTTTCGAGCTCGGCCAGGCGCTTGCGCAGGTTGCGCTCCTCCGCGAACCGGCTGGATTCGTCGCGCACCACGGCCACGATGGCCGACACCTTGCCGTCCGGCGAATGCAGCAGGGCGACGGTGAATGCGATCGACAGCGTGTGGCCGTCCTTGTGCACGGCCGGCACGCGCAGCACGTCGTTGCCGTACTTCGTCTTGCCGGTCTCCATGGTCTTTTGGTAGCCATCCCAGTGCCGCTGCTGCTGGCGCTGCGGGATGATGATGTCCAGCGACTTGCCCAGGGCCTCGGCCTCGGTGTAGCCGAACATGCGCTGCGCCGCCGGGTTCCACAGTTTGATGGCGCCATCGGGGTCCGAGGCGATGACGGCGTCGCCGATGGCCTCGACCACCTGGCTGGTATCGATCGTTGTCTGCATTTTTCCTCCGATGGGGTCTTTCGGCCCCTGAAACAAAGACGGCGCCCAATCTGACGCCGTCTTCGGGATTCAGGGCGTCAAGCCGCGGCCTTTACACAACCTCTTTGTTGTGCATCTCGGCGATCTGCTCCTTGGTGTAGCCCAGTTCGGCCAGCACCTCGTCGGAGTGCTCGCCCAGCAGCGGCGAGCCGGTGATCTCGGGCTTCATGTCCGAGAACTTGATCGGGCTGCCGACCGTGAAGTAGCTGCCGCGGGTCTTGTGCTGGACCTCGGTGATCGTGCCGCTCTCGCGCAGCGACTTGTCGTTGAGGATTTCCTTCATCGTCAGCACCGGAGCGCAAGGGATGTCGAACTTGCGCAGCACGTCCACGGCTTCGAACTTGGTCTTGTCCTTGAGCCAGTCCTCGATGGTCGCGAAGATCTCGTCGATGTGCGGCTGGCGGGCCTTGGGCGTCATGTACGCCGGATCGGTCTTCCACTCGGGCTTGCCGATGGCGTCGCAGATCGGCGACCAGGCGTGGCCCTGCACCGTGAAGTAGATGTAGGCGTTGGGGTCCGTCTCCCAGCCCTTGCACTTGAGGATCCAGCCCGGCTGGCCGCCGCCGCCGGCGTTGCCGCCGCGCGGCACGACCTTGTCCTTGAAGTATTCCATCTCGTGCGGGTACTGCGGATACTCTTCCAGGAAGCCCTGGCGCTCCAGGCGCTGCTGGTCGCGCAGCTTGACGCGGCACAGGTTGACCACGCTGTCCTGCATGGACACGGCCACCTTCTGGCCCTTGCCGGTCTGCTGGCGGCCGATGATGGCCGTCAGGATGCCGATGGCCAGGTGCATGCCGGTGTTGCTGTCGCCCAGGGCGGCGGCGGAGATGGTCGGCACGGCATTCTCGCCCTTCCACCAGCCGGTGGTCGACGCGGCGCCGCCGGCGCACTGGGCGACGTTCTCGTAGACCTTCAGGTCTTCGTAGTGGTGGCCGTCGGAGAAGCCCTTGACCGAAGCCAGGATCATCTTGGGGTTCAGTTCCTGGATGCGGGCCCAGGTGAAGCCCATGCGATCCAGCGCGCCGGGGCCGAAGTTCTCGACCATCACGTCGGATTCGCGGATCAGCTTCTCGAGCACTTCCTTGCCCAGCGGCTTTTTCGTGTCCAGCGTCAGCGAGCGTTTGTTGCTGTTGAGCATGGTGAAGTACAGGGCGTCCACGTTCGGGATGTCCTGCAGCTGCGTGCGCGTCACGTCGCCGGAGCCGGGACGCTCGACCTTGATCACGTCGGCGCCGAACCAGGCCAGCAGCTGGGTGCATGCCGGGCCGGCCTGCACGTGGGTGAAGTCGATGATCTTGATACCGTTCAGGGGCTTGTTGCTCATGATTCTTTCCTTGGTTGCTGGGAGATTTACTTCTTCTTGGCCGCGCTTTGCGGATTCAGGCTGGTGATGCGTCCACTTTCGGTGCCTGCGGTCTCGTCGATGATCGCGTTGATCAGGGTCGGCTTGCCGGACTTGATCGCTTCGGTCAGGGCCTTCTCGAGTTCGGCCGGGGTGTTGGCGACGACGCCGACGCCGCCGAAGGCCTGCATCATCATTTCGTACTTCGCGCCCTTGACGAACTGCGTCGGCGCCATGTCGCCGCCGCGCGGGTTCTTGTCCGTGCCCTTGTAGATGCCGTTGTTGTTGAACACGATCACGCAGACCGGCAGGTTGTAGCGGCAGATGGTTTCCACCTCCATGCCGCTGAAGCCGAAGGCGCTGTCGCCCTCGATCGCGATCACGGGCTTGCCGGTTTCGACGGCGGCGGCGATGGCGAAGCCCATGCCGATGCCCATGATGCCCCAGGTGCCCACGTCCAGGCGCTTGCGCGGCTCGTACATGTCGACGATGCTGCGCGCGAAGTCCAGCGTGTTGGCGCCTTCGTTGACGACGATCGCGTCCGGCCGGGCCTTCACCGCCTCGCGGACCACGTTCAGCGCGCTGTGGAAGTTCATCACCGGCGGGTTCTGCGCCAGCGTCTCGGCCATCTTGGAGATGTTCTTGTCCTTGCGCTCGGCGATGGCCTGGGTCCAGTCCGACGGCGCCTTGCTCCAGTTGTTGCCCATGCCCGCCAGCAGCGCGGAAACGCAGGAGCCGATGTCGCCCACCAGCGGCGCGGCGATCGGCACGTTGCTGTCCATCTCGGTGGGCGAGATGTCGATCTGGATGAACTGGCGGGTGTCGGCGTTGACGCCGCCCCAGGTCTTGCCCTTGCCGTGCGACAGCAGCCAGTTCAGGCGGGCGCCGACCAGCATCACGACGTCCGCTTCGGCCAGCACGTAGGAGCGGGTCGCCGAAGCGGACTGGCCGTGCGTGTCGGGCAGCAGGCCCTTGGCCATGGACATCGGCAGGTAGGGGATGCCGCTTTTCTCGATCAGGGAGCGGATCTCGGCGTCGGCCCGCGCATAGGCAGCGCCCTTGCCCAGCACGATCAGCGGACGCTTTGCACCCTTGAGCAGGTCCAGCGCGCGCTGCACCGCGTCGGCGCCGGGGATCTGCCTGGGCGCCGGGTCGACGACCTTGATCAGCGACTTCTTGCCGGCGGCGGCGTCCATGGCCTGCGAGAACAGCTTGGCCGGCAGGTCCAGGTAGACGCCGCCGGGGCGGCCCGACAGCGCCGAGCGGATGGCGCGGGCGACGCCGACGCCGATGTCCTGCGCGTGCAGCACGCGGTAGGCGGCCTTGCACAGCGGCTTGGCGATGGCGAGCTGGTCCATCTCCTCGTAGTCGCCTTGCTGCAGGTCGACGATCTCGCGCTCGCTGGAGCCGGAGATCAGGATCATCGGGAAGCAGTTGGTCGTGGCGTTGGCCAGCGCGGTGAGGCCGTTGAGGAAACCGGGCGCCGACACCGTCATGCAGATGCCGGGCTTTTGCGTCAGGAAACCGGCGGCGGCCGCGGCGTTGCCCGCGTGCTGCTCGTGGCGGAACGAGATCAGGCGCATGCCCTCGGCCTGCGCCTTGCGGGTGAAGTCCGTGATCGGGATCCCGGGCAGGGTGTAGATGTTCTCGATGCCGTTGAGCTTCAGGGCGTCGATCAGCAGGTGGAAACCGTCGGTCTGGTCGCTGGTCTGGGTGTCGTTTGTCATGGGTGGAAGTCTCTCTGGAAGATTCAGCAACGCGGCCCCCGGCGGGTCGTTTTGCACCGTCGCGTTATCATAGGAATTGCACCCGCTTCCACCCTTGACCCCGGTCAATTTTCGGTATATTCGGCGCCGCCCAGGCCCCGCCGGCCCTTCCTCCCAGCAGTTCCATGGCCCCCCTGTCCGTCCAAGACCATCCCGAGAGAAACGTCATCCGTGTGCAGCTGGGGCAGAACGTGGTGCTCAAGGCGATGAACTCGGGCCAGACGGCCGAACTCGAGTCCAGGCTGATGATCGTCGACTGCCAGAAGGGCGATTCGCTGCTGACGCAGGGCGTGCACGAGATGGAGCAGTACTTCATCCTCGACGGCATCCTCAAGCGCGTGGTCACCAACCAGGAAGCCAAGGAGATGATCCTGCGCTTCGCCGCCGAGCGGGACATGGAGACCAGCTACGCCGCGTGGCGCCTGGGAACCCCGACGCCCTACAGCATCGTCTGCGTCACCAAGGCCCGCGTCGCCAAGCTGCCGCTGCAGGACTGGGTGGCTTTCCTGGACCGCCACCACGGGCTGAAGGAGACCTTCGAGTATTCGGTGATGGAGCTGATGAGCGAGATCATGGCGCACACCATCACGCTGCACCTGCTGGATGCGCCGGGCCGCGTCAAGCGCTTCCTGCGCAAGCACCCGGAGCTGTTCGACCGGATCCCGAAAAAGGAGCTGGCGTCTTACCTGAACCTGTCGGCCGAGACCCTCAGCCGGCTCAAGCAGCGCGGCAAGATCTGAGGGCCACGCCGCGGGCGACGCGTCAGAGCTTGGCGTCGGTGGAAGCGAAGCGGCGGTTGGTCACCATCAGGCGCAGCTGGTTGTCGACGCCCGTGACGCCGGGGACCGCCGCGGCGACCCTTTCGACTTCGGACTTTTCGCGCTCGTTCAGCACGATGCCGCGCAGGGCCACGGAGCCGGCGCGGCACTGCATGTCGATCCGGACGTCGCGGGTGGATTCGTCGTCCTTGAGCGCCGCGCGAACGTCGGCGCACAGGGACAGGTCGGCCAGCATCGCGCGCGATGCATCCGTCTCCTGGAATTCGGGGCGCTCGACCATCTGCCGGATCGCGGCGACGGCGCTCTCCACCGAGACCCGGTCCGTGTTCAGCACCATGTCGTAGAGAACCGGGTCACCCCACGTGACGCCGTACAGCGCGTTCATGCGCGACGCGTGCGCGTTGTCGCTGCGGCGCACCTCGGCTTCGGCGAAGGACCTGTCGTCCGTTCCCAGGTGCTCCATCAGCCAGTCGACCCGCTTGTCGAAAGCGCGGGTGATCCGCACCGTGACGACGTGGGGCACGGCCCGCAGCAGGGCGGTCGCGCCCCAGCCGCGCAGCACGATGTCGCCGCGCGCGGCGAGGGCGTACAGCTCCTGCTCGGTGTAGACGGCGACCCTTTCCGTGTCGGTGGACAGGCGTTCCACGAATCCGGCCTTGCCCTCGCGCAGGCGGCTGATCAGGCTGCCGGGCACGTGCATCTTGCCGGCCACGTTCTCCAGCACCTCATGGCGCATCACCGCCAGGCCCGACGCCTCGGCGAGCTTGAGGGCAACGTCCTTGGCAAGCGAACCCATCTCCTGGGTCATTGCGATCACTGGCATGTGTTACTCCTTTGATGCCGGGGCATGCGGGCCTCAGTCGACCGGTTGCTCCGCGGCGAATTCCTTGGGCTTGGGCGGGCGGATCTTCGCCACCAGGCGCGACAGCAGCGGCCAGAACAGCAGGATCAGGGCCAGCGTGGAAATGCTGCCCACCAGCGCGTTCGACCACAGGATCGACAGCTCGCCCTGCGACACCAGCATCGCCTGCCGGAACGAGTCCTCGGCCTTGTCGCCCAGCACCAGGGCCAGAACCAGCGGCGCGAGCGGGTAATCGAGCTTCTTGAACAGGTAGCCGACGACGCCGAACAGCATCATGAACCAGATGTCGAGCATCGCGTTGTGCACGGTGTACGCACCGATCGCGCAGATCACCACGATCACCGGCGCGATGATCGAGAACGGGATGCGCAGGATCGAGGCGAACAGCGGCACCGTGGTGAGCACGACGATCAGGCCGACCAGGTTGCCCAGGTACATGGAAGCGATGAGGCCCCAGACGAAGTCCTTCTGTTCGACGAACAGCAGGGGTCCGGGCTGCAGGCCCCAGATCAGCAGGCCGCCCAGCAGCACGGCCGCCGTCGGCGAACCGGGGATGCCCAGCGCCAGCATCGGCAGCAGCGCGGCGGTGCCGGCGGCGTGCGCCGCGGTCTCGGGCGCGATCACGCCTTCGAGTTCGCCGGTGCCGAACCTGGCGCCGTTCTTGGACATCTTCTTGGCCAGGCCGTAGCTCATGAACGATGCAGGCGTGGCGCCGCCGGGCGTGATGCCCATCCAGATGCCGATCAGCGAGCTGCGGATGGACGTCATCCAGTACTTCGGCAGCTGCTTCCAGGTTTCGAACACCACCTTGGCGTTGATCTTCGCGCTCTTGCCGGAGAAGGCCAGGCCTTCTTCCATCGACAGCAGGATCTCGCCGATGCCGAACAGGCCGATCACGCCGATCAGGAAGTCGAAGCCGCGCATCAGGTCGGGGATGCCGAAGGTCAGGCGCAGCTGTCCGGTGACCGTGTCCATGCCGACCGCCGCCAGCGCGAAGCCGATCGCCATCGACGCCAGGATCTTGAACGGCGAGCCCTTGCCCATGCCGACGAAGCTGCAGAAGGTGAGCAGGTAGACGGCGAAGAACTCCGGCGGTCCGAACTTGAGCGCGAACTTGGCGACCATCGGCGCCAGGAAGGTGATCATCACCACGGCGACGAAGGCGCCGATGAAGGAGGAGGTGAAGGCCGCGGTCAATGCCGCTCCGGCATGGCCTTTCTGCGCCATCGGATAGCCGTCGAAGGTGGTGGCCACCGACCAGGGCTCGCCCGGGATGTTGAACAGGATCGAGGTGATCGCGCCGCCGAACAGCGCGCCCCAGTAGATGCACGAGAGCATCACGATCGCGGTGGTCGGCGACATGCTGAAGGTCAGGGGCAGCAGGATCGCCACCCCGTTGGCGCCGCCGAGGCCGGGCAGCACTCCGATGAGGACGCCGAGCACGATGCCGACGAACATCAGGAGCAGGTTCATCGGCGTCATGATGACGGCGAATCCGTGGAAAAGGGCGCTTAGTTCATCCATGGGAATCTCGGTTTTGTCGTTGGTCTGGGACGCGGCGGATCAGTAGCCGAGGAAGCTCAGAGGGTCGAACATGCCCTTGAACAGGGGGACCTTGAACCACACCTCGAACATCATGAAGAACAGCGCGATCACGGCGATGGCCACGACCACGCTCTTCACGCGCGAGTACTTGCCCAGGATGATCATGAACAGCGCGATGTACAGCGCCGATGCGACGTACAGGCCGATGAACTGCACCGCCAGCACGTAGACCAGCGCCGGGATCAGCACCGACAGCACGCGCTTGAGTTGTTCGCTGTCGACGAAGATCTCGTGGTTGCGGTTCTTGCCCATGAGGCCCTGCACCAGGACGCCGGCGCCCGCGATGCAAAGGATGACGCCGATGTAGAAGGGGAAGTAGCCGGCGCCGGGACCGTCGCTGGTCCAGCCCGAGCCGAGCTTCCAGCTGCCGGCGATGACGACGACGCCCAGCAGCACCACCAGGAGGGCGACCACGGACTCGACGACGTAAGTTGGAACGCCGGTGCGATGCACGGCTTGCGCTTGCTGATCTGGTTCCATCAGGAACTCCCGCTGTAGTTTTTGGGGCCCCGCGTGAACCGGGGCGGAAAGAAACGGAAACGGGCGGCGCCCGCCGGGCGCGCCCTGTCGAAGCCCGCAGGCCCCGGCTTACTTGGCCAGGAAGCCGGCTTCCTTCATCAGCTCACGGTGGGTGTTTTCCGCCGCGCCGAGCCACTTGGTGAACTCTTCACCGGTCATGGACGTCTGGTTGAAGGCGCCCTTTTCCATGTAGTCCTTCCAGTCCGGCGTCTCGCGCACCTTCTTGAGCAGGCCCACGTAGTAATCGAGCTGGTCCTTGCTCACGCCCGGCGCCATGAAGATGCCGCGCAGCATGGTGTATTCGGTGGGAACGCCGGCTTCCTTGCAGGTGGGGATGTCGCCCCAGGACTGCTTGTCGGTGACCTTGGCCGTGTACGGCATGCGCTTGCTGTCGAACACGCACAGGGCGCGCAGCTGGCCGGCGCGCCACTGGGCGACCGCCTCGACCGGGTTGTTCACGCTGGAGTCGATGTGCTTGCCCACCAGCTGCACGGCGACGTCGCCGCCGCCCTTGAACGGGATGTAGATGAACTTGGTGCCGGTCGCCTTTTCGATGCCGACCGTGAGGATCTGGTCTTCCTTCTTGGAGCCGGTGCCGCCCATCTTCGCCTTGCTCGGACCTTGAGCCTTCACCGCGTCGAGGAACTCCTTGGCTTTCTTGGCCGGGTTCTCCGCGTTCACCCACAGCACGAACTGGTCCAGCGCCATCATCGACACC
>JAQGNJ010000121.1 GCA_028291885.1 Ramlibacter sp.
CGTGTAGTTGCGGGCCTACAGCAACTTGAATCCGCTGCCCATCCGATGCACAGTCGCGCGATAGGGAGGGATGATGCTCGACACGACAACGCAGGGAATGACCCGGGGCCGGTTTTGGGCCGGCGCTCTCGTGGCGCTTGTGCTGGCCGCGACGCTCACGCCGCCACCGGTGCATGCGCAAGCGGCAGCGACTGCTGGCGACAGCGCCGCCAGCGCCGCCCGATCGGAACAGGCGAAGGCCGTGTTCGACGGCTACTGGGCACGCACGGCCGAACTGTTTCCCGAATCGGCGACGTACCGTGGCGACCACCGTTTCGGCGACCGGCTGAACGACGGTTCGCCCGAGGCCCGGGCGCGCTGGTTCGGTTTCGCGCGCGACGTGTTGTCGCAGCTGCAGGCATTGCCGCGGCAGGACCTGGGCACGCAAGACCGCATGTCGGTCGATGTGCTCGCGCGCCGGCTGGAGCGGTCGCTCTCGATGGAGCCGTTCGCGGGCTATGAGTCGATGACGGTGGACGCTTCGCCGTGGCCGTTCCAGGCCGCGTTCAACGAACTGCTGCGCGCCTCGCCCGTGTCGACGCAACCGCAGGTCCGCATGGTGCTTGCGCGCATGGCCGCGTATCCGGCGCGTGTCGAACAGGCGATCGCCAACTTGCGCAGCGGGATGGCGCAAGGCTGGGTGCCCTCCAGGCACGTGCTGGAGGTGGTGCTCCAGCAACTGGACACGCAGCTTGCGAAGCGCGGCCGATCGAGCATCTATTTCGAACCGTTCGACCGGCTGGGCGCAGCCATCCCCGAAGCCGCGCGCGAGAGCCTGCGCCGCGAGGGTGAAGCCGCCGTCGGCAACCAGGTGCTGCCGGCGATCCGCAGGCTGCGCGATTTCGTCGCGACGGATTACATGGCCAGCGCGCCCGACGAAGGAGGGCTGGTGCGCTATCCCGGCGGGCTGAAGGTGTACGAGACCGTGGTGCGCAACGAGACGACCACCGGACTGACCGCCGACGCCATCCACGCCATCGGCCTGGAGCAGCTGGCCAAGGCGCGCGAGGGGATGGAAGCTGTCCGGCGCGAGGTCGCCTTCGCGGGCGACATGCAGGCCTTCGTCAAACACCTGAACACGCACCCGCGCTTCTTCAAGCGCAGCGGCCAGGAGGTGCTGGCGGGCTACCGCGACATCGTCAAGCGCGTGGAACCCGAGCTGCCGCGCCTGTTCGCGCAACTGCCGCGCGCGCCGGTCGGCGTGCGGGCCATCCCGGAGTTCCTGGGGATCGGCGCGGTCGAGTCTTACAACGGCCCGTCGCTCGACGGCACGCGCCCGGGCTGGTTCAACGCCAACACGCTCGCGTACGCGGTGCGCCCCACGTGGGCCATGGAGGCGATCGCGCTGCACGAAGCGGTCCCCGGCCATCACCTGCAGTACGCCCGGGCCGCCGAACTGGGCGACATGCCGATGTTCCGCCGCTCCGGCGGATTCACGGTCTACAGCGAAGGCTGGGGTCTCTACGCGGAGACGCTGGGACCGGAGCTGGGCCTGTACCAGGACCCGTACAGCCGCTTCGGCTTCCAGACCAACCAGGCCTGGCGCGCCGCGCGCCTGGTGGTGGACACCGGCATCCACGCCAGGGGCTGGACGCTTCGGCAGGCGATCGACTCCATGAGCGCCGCGACGGGGATGGAGCGCACCCGCGTCGAGTGGGAAGTGGATCGCTACATCTCGCAGCCGGGCCAGGCCCTGACCTACATGATCGGCCAGCTGAAGATCATCGAGCTGCGCGAGAAGGCGCGGCGTGCGCTGGGCCCGCGCTTCGACATCCGCCGCTTCCACATGGCCGTTCTCGACCAGGGACAGCTGCCGCTGGACCTGCTGGAGCGCGCCATCGATGACTGGATCGCGGCGCAGATGAAGGCGCCCTGAACGCGTCGACCGCCCGCCTGCGCGGTGCCGTCAGCGCGCCGCCGCGGGAGCGAGCATGCAGCTCTGGCCCGCCCGCGCCTGCAGCTGGCGGAACTTGCGGATCTGCAGCTGCAGCAACTCGACGTCCCGGATGTAGGAGCCGCGTTCGCCGCCGATGCTGTTGGCGTTCGCGGCGGTGCTCATGGTCACGTAGTCGTCGAAGGGCAGCTCGCCGGCGATCGTGTCGAGCACGCACGAGCACTTGTTCAGCATCTCGTAGTGCGCCCCGGGGTGCTCGCGCATGCAGGCCTCGACGTAGACGACGCGTTCGGCCGTCGGATAGTCGTGGGCGTGGAGCCACCCGGGCATCGCGAGCACCGCGGCGGCGATCCAGGGGATGCGCGTGATTCGTGGTCGCATGGCTTGCTCTCCTCGCCGGATTCCGGCTTGCGTCTACTGTGGCTCCGCAATGGTCAGGGTGCGCCGGGCGAGCGGGCCGGCGCCGGCCGCACGGCCCGGCACGATCGCACGCATCTGGTAGACGCCGCCCGGAACGCCGTCGGAGAACACGAACGCGTATTGCGTGGCAGCCTGTTCCACGAAGCGGCCGCTGTAGGGGTCGTCGAGGAAGGGCGCGAGTTGCACGAGCCTCGCGGGCAAGGTCCTGCCGCCCCAGGCGACGGTCGTGGCGACGACGCTCGCCGAGTCCGCAAGCGATTGCCGGATGCGCCGGCGAAAGTGAGCCGCCTGGCCTG
>JAQGNJ010000112.1 GCA_028291885.1 Ramlibacter sp.
CGTGACCTTGCCTTTGAGCTGGTTCACTGTTTTGGCGAAGGCCTCGGCGGTCTCGCTGTCCAGTGCGCTGGTCGCTTCGTCGAAGATCAGGATGCGTGGGCGCTTGAGCAGCGCCCTGGCGATCGCAAGCCGCTGCTTCTGCCCGCCTGAAAGCCCGGCGCCGCGCTCGCCGATCTCGGTCTGGTATCCCTGCGGCAAGGCCTCGACGACGTCGTGCACACCAGCCATGCGACACGCTTGCGCGACCTGCTCCAGGGTCGCGTCCGGATTGCCTGCCTGCAGGTTCGCAAGGATGCTCCCGCTGAACAGAACGGTCTCCTGCGGCACGACGCCGAACCAGGAGCGCAGCTCGTTCGCGCTCAGATTGCGGATGTCGACGCCGTCGATGCGGATGCTGCCCTGCGTCGGCGGATAAAAACCCAGCAGCAGCTTGGCGAAGGTGCTCTTGCCCGTTCCGCTCGGGCCCATCACGGCGACTGTCTGTCCCGGTTCGACGACCACGTCGAGTCCGCTATAGAGCAGGGGCCGATCTTCGCCGTAGCGAAAACCCAGTCCGGTGATCTCCAGCTGGCCGCGTCCCTCGTTCTGCCGTTGCGGAGTGATGCTGTACGGCTCCACCGGTGCGTTCATGACGTCGCCCAGTCGCTTGACGGACAGGCTGGCCTGCTGGAACTGCGACCACAGGCCGACGAGCCGCAACACCGGCTGGCTCAGTTTGCTCGCGAACATCTGGAAGGCGACCAGCATCCCGATGGTGAACGCCGGGTTTGTCATCACCGTGTACGCGCCGATCACCAGGATCAGCAGCGTGATCACCTGGTCCATGGTGTTGGCAAAGGTGTTGTAGGTGTTGCCGATCTGCTTGGTGCGGAAACCGCTTGCCAGATACGTCGCGAGGTAGCCGCTGTAACGTTGCCGCAGCTGCGGCTCCATCTGCAGGGTCTTCACCGTCTCGAACCCTGCGATGTGCTCGGTGACGAAGGCCTGGTTGCGCGCGCCCAGCATGAACTGCTCGTTCAACTGCTTCTGGAACACCGGCGCCATCACCACGCTGGCAAGCGCGATGACGAGGACGATGCCGACGCAAATGCTCGTCAGCAACGCGCTGTACGTCAGCATCACCGCAAGGCAGATCAGCAGGAACGGCAGGTCCAGCAGCAGGCTGATCGCCGCGCCAGAGACGAATTCGCGGATGTTTTCCACCGCGTGCAGGCGGGCCGCAACCACGCCGGTCGGGCGATGCTGGAAGTACGAAGCCGGGAGCTTGAGCAAGTGGTCCCACACGGCGGCGCCCAAAACCGCGTCGACGCGGTTGCCGGTGTGCAGGACCAGGTACTGGCGCCCCCAGCCGAGCACGGCGTTGAACAGCAGCAGGATGGCCATGACGACCGCGATCGCGACCAGGGTGCTTTCCGTGCGATGGACCACCACCTTGTCGACGATGGCCTGGGTGAAAAGGGGCGTTGCCAGTGCGACCAGCTGGATCGCCAACGATGCCAGGAGCACGTCTCGCCAGACCTTGCGGTGCCGCAGCAGCTCCGGGCCGAACCATCCGAAGCCGAAGTGCCTCGCCACGCCCGCTGCGCGCCCTGCTTGCGCGTCGGGGTCGTTCGCGGCCTGGACCTGTGGCGCGAGGATCCACGCCGTTCCGGCCAGCCGGAGATCGAGCTCCTCCAGCTCCAGGGGCGTCGGCGTGTTGGTTCCGCCCTCGAAAAGCACGGCGCCTTGCGCGTCGGCGGCTGTGACAAGGCCCAGGCGGTCCGAGGACGCATCGCCCTTGAGCACCACCAGGACAGGCATGGGCAGACGCGCGAGCCCGGCCGCCGAGATCCGGACGGTCTTGATGTGGAAGCCGAGCGTTCGCGCCGCGTGCACCAGCTTGGCGACGCTGCCCTCTCCCGGGAATTCGCGGGCGATCAGCTCCGCGGAGAATGCGGTGCGATGCAGGGCCGAGACGCTGCCTAGCGCCCACAACAGGTCGGCCTGCGGGAACGCACTTGACTCGGGGGCTTCGCGCCGCCGCCGTGAACGCCAGAACAATCTACCCCCAGTGCGCCGATGGACGCTTGCCTACTCAGTCAGGAACTGGACAGCCTGGGATATGTACTGCGAATTGGCTCGCTCGGCCAACCCGAGCCCTGTCAACCTTGACAGGGCTCTCGGGAAAGCACCTATAACACGGGGGGCAGGAACCGGCGCCCGCCGGCCTCTGCGACGGTGGCTAGTCTGCCTTCGCCCCCGTCGCCTTGATCACCTTGCCCCAGCGCGGGATCTCGGTCTTGATCCAGCCGCTGAATTGCTCCGGCGTGCCGGCGATCACCTCGAACTCCATGCCGGTCAGCTTGTCGCGGATCTCCGGCATGTTCAGGATCTTCACGATCTCGCGGTTGTAGCGGTCGATGATGTTGCGCGGCGTGCCTGCCGTCGTGAGGAAGCCGATCCAGGACGTCGCCACCAGGTCCGGATAGCCCGATTCCACCAGCGTCGGCACGTTGGGCGTGCCGGGGAAGCGCTTGGCGCCCGACGAGGCGATCAGCCGCAGGCGGCCCTCCTTGGCGAACTGCATCACGTTGCCCGGCACCATGAAGGCGGCCTGCACGCTGCCGCCGACCAGGTCGGTGAGCGCGGGCGCGGCGCCCTTGTACGGGATGTGGGTCATGTCGATGCCGGCCGCCGACTTGAGCATCTCCATCGTCAGGTGGGACGCGCTGCCGACGGAGACCGAGGCGTACGACAGCTTGCCCGGTTGCGCCTTGGCGCGCGCCACCAGTTCGGCAACGGTGTTCACCGGCACGCCGGGATTGACGACGAGGTACTGCGGCGACGTCACGGCCAGCGTGATCGGCGCCAGGTCCTTGACCGGGTCGTACGGCATCTTGTCGAACAGCGACACGTTGATCGCGATCGGCCCGTTGTAGCCGATCAGCAGCGTGTGGCCGTCCGGCGGCGCCTTGGCGACGAGGTCGGCGCCGATGTTGCCGCCGGCCCCGCCCTTGTTTTCCACCACCACGGTCTGACCCAGCGCTTCCTGCAGCTTGGGGGCCACGAGGCGCGCGACCACGTCGTTGGTGCTGCCGACGATGGGCACGATGATGCGCACCGGCTTCGTTGGCGCCCACTCCTGGGCATGTGCGCTCGTGCCGGCCAGCCCGAAGGCCGACGCAAGCATCAGCGCGAGGACGGAACGTTTCTGCAGTTTCATGGCGATGTCTCCTTCATTGGTTTAACTGATCGGGGTTGGCGTGCGCTGCAGCACGGCCAGGGTCGGCCGCTCGCCTTGCGCCTTGGCCGTGATGGGCGGCGCGGGCAGACTGGCGTCGCCCGGCAGGATCACGAAATGGTGGTCAAGTGAGTACCAGGAGCCCTTCACGTCGGGGTCGGGCGCCTTCTCGTCCCGGTGCAGCACGTACTGGCCGACCAGGGCGCGCGTGACGCCGAATTGCACGTCGGTTTCCAGGTTCGGGTCGTCGCTGGAATACACCTGCGAGAACTGCGTCTTGTACCCGGGCTTGTGGATCAGGAAGTGGATGTGCGCCGGCCGCATGTTGTGCCGGCCCTGGGCCCGCAGCAGCGCCCCGACCGGGCCGCTCACCGGGATCGGATAGCCGACCGGCTTGATGCTGCGAAAGGCGATGCGGCCCTGCGCGTCGGTGACGAACTTGCCGCGCAGGTTCATGTCGGCCTGGCCCGGGTCCTGGTTCTCGTAGAAGCCTTCGGAAGAAGCCTGCCAGATGTCCACCTGCGCATCCGGCACCGGCCGGCCTTGCGTGTCGCGCACCCAGGCGTTGACGAAGATCGGGTCGCCCGGCGTCGGCGAACGGACGATGGAGCCGCCGTTGGGCGTGACGGGCGATCCCATCCGCCAGAACGGTCCCATCAGGTTGGCGGTGGTCTCGCCCGCCGCGCCGGCGCCGTTGTTCAACAGGCAGACCAGGGCCGAGACGCCGAGCGATCCGGCCGCCAGCACCACCTCGTTGTGCGACGGCGTGGTGAGCTGGCCCAGCCTGGCGACGATGCCGCAGGCCTGGCGGAATTCCGCCTCGGTCAGCTGCGCGTCGCGCACGAAGTCATGCAGGTGCCGCACAGCCGACCGCATGATCTCGCGAAAGCGTGGATCGCTCGCGCGCTCGATCTCGGCGAGCACCGCGCGCGTGAGGTCCTGTTGTGTCTCTATGATCATGGAGCGATTCTGCGCGGCGCCCGCCAGTCACATGATGTGCAGGCCTGCGTCCACCATCAGGGTTGTCCCGGTGATGAAGGAGGCCTCGTCGCAAGCGAGCCAGAGGATCGGGTAGGCGATCTCCATCGGCGCCGCCCAGCGGCCCATCAGCGACGTGTCCTGCCGCTTGGTCTTGAGCTCCTCGACGCTCTTGCCCGCCGCCTTCGTGCGGTTGACATGGAAGTCGGTCAGCGTCGACCCCGGGCACACGGCATTCACCCTCACGCCATGCGCCGCTTCCTCGAAGGCCAGCGTGCGCGTCATCGCAAGGATGGCGGCCTTGCTCGCGTCGTACAGGCCCATGCCCTTGCGCCCGGTGACCGCGTAGCAGGAAGAGACGTTGACGATGGCGCCCTTCTCCGCCGTGCGCAGGAACGGGAGGACGGCGCGGCAGTAGTTCGCGTTGCCCACCAGGTTGACCGAGAGCACGGCCTGCCACTCCTCGGGCGTCGCTTGCGCCAGCGGCGAGTAGTTGCGCATGGCCGCGTTGTTGACGAGGACGTCGATGCGGCCGAAGCCTTCGTTGCAGTGCGCCGCGGCTTGCTGCGCCGCAGCCGGGTCCGCCACATCGGCTGCCATGTGCGACACCCGGGCTCCGGGCACGCGCTCGGCGATCGAGCGGGCGGTCCGCTCCAGCGCGGCCCCGTCCATGTCGACCAGCATCACGGATGCGCCCTGGGCGCAGAAGACGGCTGCCGTCGCGGCGCCGATGCCGCCACCGCCGCCGGTGATCAGCGCCACCTTGCCGGCAAGCCGCGATCCCTGCGCAAGCGCCTGCTCCTGCGCGCCGGCAGTCATAGCGAATAGACCGGCTGGGTCGCGGCGTCGGCCAGGTGGACCTTGGCCCATTCCTGCGGCTTCTCGTTCTTGGGCAACAGCATGCCGGCGGCGCGCACGCACTGCTTTTCGGGTTGCAGAGCGGGCGGCTCGACGCCCTGCTGGAGCGCGACGGCCGCTTCGTACAGCGAGCGACGCGCCATCACGATCGCCCTGTCGCTGGGCAGGAGCTTCTCGGCGTCGTGGTCCTGGATCGCTCCCATGCTTTCCTGCAGTGAAGCATCCTGCGCGGCGAAGCCGAACACGCCGCTGAAGGAGCGCTTCTCCTTTTGCGCGACGCGGTCGATCAGGTACTCGTTGTCCTTGTTCTGTTTCGGCCGGAAGCTGCCGCCCGGCACGTTCGTGCCCTCCTCGTACTCGCAGTGCACGCCCTTGCCTTCGGTCAGGTGCTGCCGCTCCTGCGCGGTCAGCGGCTTGTCCGGGTGGAAGTTGACGCTCCACGACCAGCAGTTGTGGTCGTCGATCGGCACCCACACGTGGCCGCCCAGCGCGTGGTCGCCGAACGGCGGGATCAGCGTGTACCAGGGGAACATCCACTGCGTGACGCGCCAGTAATACGAATCGGGCTCGCCGTTGCGGCGGCCGAACAGCGTCAGCCCGCCGTCGTGGCGCTCGATCTCGAAGGTGACGTTGCCGTCCTTCTTGATGTACTCGTTGGCCTTGGTGCCCTGGTGGAAGGGATCGCCGTCGACCTCGAACTTGTGCACGAAGGAGACGTGGCTGGTGTCGATGCCGCCTTCCATCGCCTGCAGGTAGTTGCATTCCTGCAGCCGCTTGGACACGAAGATGTGGCTCTCGGGCAGGTTGACCCATTCCACGCCGGGCGGCTCGGGCTGCTTGTCCGCCGGGCCCATGTAGCCCCAGACGACCCCGGCGCGCTCGATGCACGGATAGCCGCGGATGGACATCTTCTCGCAGACCTGCGGCGCCTGCGGCACGTCGACGCACTTGCCGTGGATGTCGAACTTCAGTCCGTGGTAGGCGCAGCGGATGCCGTTGTCCTCATTGCGCCCGAAGTACAGCGAGACGCCGCGATGCGAGCAGAACTCGCTGATCAGGCCCGGCCGGCCTTCGGTGTCGCGGAACGCGAGCAGCTTCTCGCCCATGATCTGCACGCGGACCTGCGGCCCGTCGGGCTCCGCGATCTCGCTGCTCAGGAGGATGGGCACCCAGTAACGCCGCAGCAGCTCTCCGGTGGGCGTGCCCCGGCCGGTGCGGACCAGGGTCTTCATCATGTCGTTGGCCATTTGACTTGTCCGTACAGTGAGGAGTCCGTCCATTGTACGGACTCAAGGTCTTTCCGGTCAAGCCGTTGCCGATCTGGAAGGCGCCTGCTCCGCCGCCCGACCGAGCGTTTCCGACAGCCGCGCACCCATGGTCCGCAGGTACTGCCCGAATTCGTGGACCCGCGCCTGCGTCAGCCTCACGTCGGGGCCGAAGACGCCCAGCGATCCCGCCACCTGGCCGTCGCGGCCGAAGAACGGCGCGGCCACGGCATAGGCGCCCTGGATCAGCTCGTTGTGCCCCATCGCATAGCCGCGTTCGCGGGTCACCGCCATCTCGGAGCGCACCCATTCGATGTCGGTCGCGATGCCCGCCGCATAGACCTCGAGCTGGCCCGGCGCCAGCGGCGCGAAAGCCAGGATCGCCCGTCCGCTCGCGCCCCGCACCAGCCGCTCGCTGTAACCCACGCCGCGGCGAAAACTCAGGGGCTGCGGGCTGGGGATCTCGGCGACGCAAAGGCGCAGCTCGGCCCGCGGCACGAACAGCGCCACCGTTTCCGCGGTGTGGGTCCACGTCTCCAGCATGATCGGCCGCGCAATCGACGCGACGTCGAGGCTGGACGTCCAGACGTGCGCCAGCCGGGCCACAGCCGGCCCGAGCCGGAAGCGTTGCGGCTCGCCGGACGAGGTGACGAAGCCCTTGTTCTCCAGCGTGTGCAAAAGCCGGTACAGCGTGGGACGACTCAGGTCGACCCGTTTGAGCAGGTCGGCGACCGCAAGATCGTCGTCGGCAGGCGAGAATGCGAGCAGGATGTCGAGCGCCCGATCCACCGCCCGCACGCCGTCGCCGCCCTTGTCCGCGGCGCTATCGAGGGGCGCGGGTGTTGTCGTTGCTTCTGTTTGTTTGCTTGCCGCGGCCATGAACTGCGATCGACCCGAATGACGAAGAATCGCCAAGTCTGCCAAGAATGGAAGCTTCTGTCCACTGTATGGACACCAAAATGCCGCCACAGGTTTTACCAGCCGCTCTGAAACTAAAGCCAGGCGGCTGGCTCCTAGTGTTTCCTCTGCTGGAACTCCGATGAAGATTCTTCTTGTGCCCTTGTTCTGCGCCTGCATGGCGCCGGCATTCGCGGGGCTGGGCGGCTCGCCCACCTCCCCCACTGCGCGCGCTCTCTCCAGCAGCGTGACACCCGGCGCCGTCGCCGCCGCCGCCGCGCCGTATACCGACATGGCGCGGACGCTGGACTCGGGCACGACAATCCATGAATACGTCAATGCCAGCGGCGTCGTCTTCGCCGTCTCCTGGTCCGGACCCTTCCTGCCCGACCTGAAGGAAGAGCTGGGCATGCACTTCCAGGCGCTGGTCGACGCCCGCAAGCAGCCCGGCCGTGCGCTTTCGCAGGCGAGCGTGCAGCAGGCCGATCTCGTGATCTTCTCCGGCGGCCGCGTCGGCGCCTTCGAAGGAAGGGCCTGGATCCCGTCGCTGCTGCCGCCCGGCTTCGACACCGGCAACATCAAGTGAGGACGCATGCAATGACGCGCCTGACGTCCACCGCCCTCGCCCGGCGCGCCCGCTGGGCCTTCGCCGCACTGGCGACCGTGCTTGCCGCATGCGGCGGCGGCGGTGGCGGGTCGGATCCCGCGCCCACGCCCGCAGCGCCTCCCGCAACTGCGCCCGCGCCTGCCCCTGGGTCCGCTACCGCCGCCCCCACGGTGCAGATCGGCTTCTCGGCGTCCCAGGTCACCCTCGGCCAGACCGCGACCCTGTCCTGGTCGACGACCAATGCAAGCAGCTGTGTCGCCTCCGGCGCCTGGAGCGGGCCGCAGCCGACTTCTGGCTCGGTGCTCGTCGCGCCGCCTTCGGTCGGCTCGCCGACTTATGCCCTGGCCTGCACCGGTCCCGGAGGAACGGCCAGCGCAACAGCCAGCTTGTCGGTTGCCGCCGCGCCCCCGACCAACACCGTGGCCATGGTCGTGGACCGCGGACCGAGGGGGGAGTCCTTCAACATGCCCTACGTCAGCGTGACGGTCTGCAGTCCGGGAACGGCGAGCTGCCGCACGGTGGACCACGTGCTGGTGGACACGGGCTCCACCGGCCTGCGCGTGATGGCCGCGGCGCTGGGGCCGGTCGGCCTGCCCGCGGTGAACAGTGCGGCCGGCGCGCCGGTCGGCAGCTGCGGCCAGTTCGCCAGCGGCTTCACCTGGGGTTCGGTGCGGCGCGCCGACGTCCGCATGGGCGGCGAGGCGGCCGTTGCGATCCCGGTCCAGGTGATCTCGGATCCGGCAGCCGCCTACTCCACCGTCCCGGTCGGCTGCCAGAACACGGGACCGGACCTGAGCACCGTGGCGGCGCTGGGCGCGAACGGCGTCCTCGGAGTGAGCCAGTTCGCGCAGGACTGCGGCCGCGCCTGCGTCTCGAGCGCTTCGCCCGGCCTGTACTACGCGTGCGGCCCAGGCGGATGCACGAGCACGAGCCTGCCGCTGGCCTCCCAGGTGGCCAATCCCGTGCCTTCCTTTGCCGTGAACAACAACGGGGTGGCGCTGTCCTTGCCTGCCGTGCCGCCGGGCGGCGCCAGCAACGTTGCGGGAACGCTCACGTTCGGCATCGGCACGCAGCCGAACAACCAGCTGGACGCAGCCACCGTCTACGCCACCGACCAGTTCGGGAATTTCTCGACGATCTACAAGGGGACGACCTACCCGTCGAGCTTCATCGACAGCGGCTCCAACGGCATCTTCTTCACCGACCCGAGCTTGCCGCTGTGCCCCGGCTCCGGCTTCTATTGCCCGCCAACGCCGCTGACGCTCAGCGCCGAGAACATTTCGCCCAGTGGCGCCAGGGCCACGGTCAACCTCACGATCGAGCACGTTCAGCCGCTGGTGAGAGGCGCCTCGGCGCTGAACGTGGGCGGCACGCTGGGCCTGACCCGCACCTTCGACTGGGGACTGCCCTTCTTCTTCGGCCGCACGGTGTTCGTCGGCATCGAAGGCGCCACGACACCCAAGGGCGCCGGCCCGTTCTGGGCCTACTGAGCGACTGGGACAGAATCGGGGGCTGGCGCGAAAGCGCAGCCTCCCTCTTTCCCTATTCGTGACCGACACTTCCGACTACCCCGGCCTGCCGGCTCCGCAACGCCACCGCGCCATGGGCGTGATCATCCTGGGCATCGCGCTGTCCGTGCTGGACGGGACCGTGGTGAACCTCGCGCTGCCCGGCATCGTGCGCGACCTGCAGTCGACGCCTTCGCACGCCGTCTGGGTGGTCAACGCCTACCAGCTCGCCACCCTGGCCCTGCTGCTGCCGCTGGCGGGCCTGGGCGACCTGGTGGGCTATCGCCGCGTCTACCTGGTCGGGGCGGCCATCTTCGCCATCGCTTCCGGCGCCTGCATGCTGGCCAGCTCGGTCCCGGCGCTCGCCGTGGCGCGCGCGTTCCAGGGCGTCGGCGCGGCGGGACTCATGGCGGTGAATGCCGCCCTGGTGCGCCTGACCTATCCGAGCCGGACGCTGGGCCGCGGCATCGCGCTCAACTCGGTCGTGGTGGCGACCTCCTCGGTCGCCGGGCCGACGGTCGCCGCCGCCGTGCTGTCGGTCGGTTCGTGGCACTGGCTGTTCGCCATCAACGTGCCCCTGGGCATCCTGCTGCTGGTGCTGGGCGCCCGGGCGCTCCCGCACAATGCCGCGCCGGCCCC
This sequence comes from Ramlibacter sp., assembly GCA_028291885.1. Lineage (GTDB taxonomy): Bacteria > Pseudomonadota > Gammaproteobacteria > Burkholderiales > Burkholderiaceae_C > Ramlibacter. Next base: position 9,973 of record JAQGNJ010000112.1, read on the forward strand.
GGCCGGCAGCCGCATCTCCGTGCTCGACGTGGTGCTCAACGCGGCTGTGTTCGTGCTGCTGTTCCTGGGCGCGGACATCCTCGGTGCACGCACGGGCGCTTCACCCTCGGCGGCGAACCTGGCCGGCGGCATCGGTACGCTGGTCGCCGCGCTCGTCCTTGGCGCCATCTACCTGAGGCGGCAACTGAACCAGCCGCTGCCGATGTTCCCGGTCGACCTGCTGCGGATCCCGCTGTTCCGGCTGTCGATGTCCACCTCGGTCTGCGCATTCACGGCGCAGACGCTCGCCTATATCGGCCTGCCCTTCCTCATGCTGGATGTCTGGAACATCGGACCGCTGCGCGCCGGGCTGTTGTTGACCTTCTGGCCACTGGGCATCGTCGTCTCCGCACCGGTGGCCGGCCGCCTGATCGGGCGCCATTCGGGCGGCCTGCTGGGAGCGATCGGGCTGGCCGTGCTGGCCGGCGGCCTGGCGCTGCTCGCCGCCGCGCCGGCCGACCCCGCCTTTGCCGACATCGCGTGGCGGCTCGCGGCATGCGGGCTGGGCTTCGGCCTGTTCCAGTCGCCGAACAACCACACCATCATCGTCAGCGCCCCGGTGCGCCGATCCGGCGCGGCCAGCGGCATGCTGGGAACGGCCCGCCTCACAGGGCAATCGCTCGGCGCCGTGCTGCTGGCGATCATCTTCAGCGCGGCGACCGTCCAGGACGGACGCGGACCCTTGATCGCGCTGGTGCTGGCAAGCTTTTTTGCCGCGGCGGCGGCGGTCTTCAGCGCCCTGCGGCTGCGGCACTGAAGCCGCGGCGCGAGACTCAGGCGCTCAATTCCGTTTTCAGTTCGTTGACCGGGATCAGCCCTTCGTCGCCGTCCTCGAACAGCAGGTAGATCGCGTCGCCGGTCGTCCCCCAGCAGGCCTGGAAGGTCTGGCCCTGGACCTCCACCAGCGCGGCCCTGAAGGCGGGACGCGCCTGGGCCTGGATCTGTTGCAGGACCTGTTCATTGGTGCAAGCCGCATCGGTCAGCCGCGCGGTGTCGGCGCCCCGGCGGGCCACGAGATCGTCGGCAAAGGAAGGCGCGGCAGCGGCGACGAGCGCGGCGCAGAGAAGGGCAAGCTTCATCGGGTTCTCCAGATCGGACGCAGGCAGAGCGCCCTGGAAACCGATCTTCGATGCGGGCACGCGCCACCCTTGTAGGACCGAAAGCGATGGCGGCGTGCGCGAGTGGCGCGCGGCGCTGCAAGCGCGGGAAACGCCGGGGCAGGACTGCGTCATTCAGGCGGGGAACGGCGTTGCAGCGGCGCCTGGTCCAGGCTCGGCGAGCCGGCCCCGGACTGTCCCCGGTCCAGGTAGTTGCGCCACCTGACGTAGTTGCGCGTGAAGTCTTCCAGCGCCTGCTTGCGCTGGCGCTCCTGCCGCGTCATGGCAAGCAGGAACTGCTGCCGGGTCGGCTCGACCGTGGGGGCCTGGTCGAGGGCCCGGTCCAGGCCCTCCCTGGCGTGCAGCCACGCGCGGTTGAGGACGCGCCACACCTTGTCGCAGGTCTCAAGGTGCTCGTCCCTTCTCTTGGCTTCCATGAAGTTCTCCCTGTTTGCCGGATCACCTGTCGAGTTCCGGTATGCGAGCATGAGCGATGAAGCGCCGCAGCGCTGCTATACCTTGGTTCAGGTCATCCGTAGCGACCGTCACCTCGGCCGTTTCCATCGTCAACACTTGAGGCGAGTCCGTCCTACAAGGCTGAGGCACGGCGTCGGCCAAAGTCACGGGGGCAACAGGCGGTGACGCAATGGACAGTCAACAAGGCAACGAAAATCCCGACAGTGCAGCGGACGACTCGCCCGAGCGGATGATCCTCGCTCGCCAGCTTCCCAAACGCACCGTGGCACTGGTCCTGGCAGGCGGGCGCGGCTCGCGGCTGCAGGACCTGACGGACCGGCGCGCCAAGCCGGCCGTCTACTTCGGCGGCAAGTTCCGCATCATCGATTTCGCGCTGTCCAACTGCATCAACTCCGGCATCCGCCGCATCGGAGTGCTGACGCAGTACAAGTCGCATTCCCTGCTGCGCCACCTGCAGCGCGGATGGAATTTCCTGCGCGGCGAGGCCAACGAATTCATCGACCTGCTGCCCGCGCAGCAGCGGGTCAACGAGGCCTTCTGGTACCGCGGAACGGCGGACGCGATCTCGCAGAACATCGACATCCTGCGCGGCTACAACCCCGAATACATCCTGGTGCTGGCGGGCGACCACATCTACAAGCAGGACTACTCGCTGATGCTGCTCGATCACGTGCGCAGCGGCAGCCGCTGCACCGTCGGCTGCATCGAGGTTCCGCGCGAGGAGGCAACGGCGCTCGGCGTGATGGCCATCGACGAAGAGCGCAGGATCACGAACTTCCTGGAAAAGCCCGCGGACCCGCCCGGCATGCCGGGCAAGCCGGACCGCTCGCTGGGCAGCATGGGCATCTACGTCTTCGACGCCGACTACCTGTACGAACTGCTGGACGAGGATCTCGCCAGCGACTCCGACCACGACTTCGGCAAGAACATCATCCCGCGCATCGTCAAGGCCGGCGACGCGCTGGCGCACCCGCTGAACATGTCCAGCGTTCCCTACTCGACGCGCCAGAACCCCTACTGGCGCGATGTCGGGACGGTCGATGCGTTCTGGTCCGCCAACCTGGACCTGGCCTCCAACATGCCGGAGCTGAACATCTACGACCGGGAGTGGCCGATCTGGACCTACCAGGAGCAGTTGCCGCCCGCCAAGTTCGTGCCCGACGAAAAGGGCCACAACGGCGAGACGGCCAACGTCATGGTCTCGGGCGGCTGCATCGTGTCGGGATCGGACCTGAGGGAGTCGGTGCTGTTCTCCAGCGTGCGGGTCCATTCCTGCTGCGCGATCAGCCAGGCCGTCATCCTGCCGGACTGCGACATCGGCCGCGGCTCCCGGCTCAGCAAAGTGGTGATCGACCGCGGCTGCCGCATCCCCGAAGGCACGGTGATCGGCGAAGACGCGGAGCTCGACGCCCGCCGCTTCTACCGCTCGGACAAGGGCGTGGTTCTCATCACCAAGGAGATGCTGGAGCGGCTGTGAGCGCGCGGCTGCCGCGGCGGCCCGGGGCTAGAACCCGCTCTCGCGCACCAGCACGTTGAGCAGCTGGCGGGTTGCCGCCGAAACGGCCGTCCAGGGCCCGGTGGCGACCACCAGCCGGCCGCCCTGCACCAGCCGCGTCGCCGGCAACTCCGCGCCCTGCACGTTGACCTGGTACAGCGTCTCGCGCAGCACCCACTCGCCCTTCGCGTCCTGCGTCGCGGCCAGGTCGCCGCCGTTGCGCCCTTCCAGCAGCTGGTGCGGCAACATGCGCGAGCCGGTCGGGTCGATGCGCACCACCTTGCCATGAAGGATCGCCAGCTCCAGCCGGCGCGGCACGAACGACACCTCGTCGCCTACGGCCAGCCGCCGCACCTGCGACTCCGACACCCAGGCGCGCACCTGGCCCTGGCGCGCGTCGACCAGGCGTCCTAGCAACTGGCGCTGGCTGACCCAGCGGCCGGCCGCCAGGTCGACCGGTACGTCCAGCAAGCGGCCGGCGTGGGTGGCGCGAACCGTGAGCAGTCCCAGCTCGGATTCGATCGCCTGCTGCTCCGAGAGCGCCTGCGCCAGTTCTTCCTGCAGCACCAGGCTGCTCTCGCGCTGGCGGTCGGTGGCGGGGATGCGCGACAGCTCACCCCGGACCCGCTCGATCCGCACGGCGTTGGACCGGGCGCGAAAGGCCAGGTCGGGCGCCTCCAGCTGCAGCAGCACCTGGCCCGCCTCGACCAGCTGGCCGGCGCGCACCGGCACGGCGGCGACCCGGCCCGGCGCCGGCGCATACAAGCGGGTTTCCTCCCTGGCCACCAGCAAGGCCGGCGCCCGCGATTCGCCGGACCAGGCGAACAGCGTCAGCCCGCCCAGCACCAGCGCCACCAGGCCGAACACCCGCAGCCAGCGCGGGCGCAGCGAAGCGCGCAGCTTCCACACGGCGAGCGCCTCGCTCCAGACCGGCCTGGCGAGGAACCACGTCACTTCGATCGCCATCAGCAGGATGCCGAGCAGCTTGAAGAAGGCGAAATACACGAGCACCGCGATGCCGGCGAAGACCACGGCGCGGTAGGCCCAGGTGACCAGCGCGAACCCGACCAGGAAGATCGTCATGCGCCGGCTGTGGACCTCGGGTGCGGGCAGGTCCAGGCCCCAGAGCGCGCGGCGCATCCACCAGCGCGCCATCGCGCCGCTGCGCTCGTGCAGGTTCGGGAAGTCCATCGCGTCCGACAGCAGGAAATAGCCGTCGAACCGCATGAACGGACTGGCGTTGATCGACAGCGTGAGCAGGATCGACGTCGTCGACAGGAAGAACAGCGCGGTGCGCAGCCCGCCCGGCGGCGTCACCGTCCACAGCAGCAGGCAGACCAGCGCGATCGACAGCTCGGTCGCGATGCCGGCGGCGGCGATCCGGAACCGGGCCTTGTGGTCGGCCAGCTTCCAGCTGTCGCTGGTGTCCGTGTACAGCACCGGCCACAGCACCAGGAAAGCCATTCCCATCACCGGCACGCGAACGCCGTGGTGCCGCGCGACGAAGGCGTGGCCGAACTCGTGCAGGATCTTGGCGACGAAGGCCGCCGCCGCCGATGCCAGCAGGCCGTCGAACGTGAGCAGCCCGGCGAAGGACTGCGCGTAGTCGGTCCATTCGCGAGCCACCATCACCGGCGTCACCAGCGCGATCGCCAGCAGCGCGATCCGGCACGGCAGCGACACCAGGCGGCGCGCGTGCGGCAGCATCCGCACCAGCCAGGCGTCGGGCCGCACCAGCGGGATGCGGAAGAACAGGTAGGAATGCAGCAGCCAGGTCAGCCAGTGCTGGTGGCCGCGCCTGAACATCTCGCGCAAGACCAGGTAGCCCGTGCCGCCGCTGCCGTCGACCAGCTGGTGCCGGACCAGGAAGTCGCGCAGCACCAGCACTTCCTGCGGATCGACCTCGGTGTCGTACTGCCGCGAAACGCCTTGCGCGATCTCCCCCGGGGTCGAGCCCTGGCGCCACAGCGCCAGCATCTCCACGTCGATCAGGCCCAGCTCGAAATAGCGGTTGCGCAGCGGGTCATGGATGCGAAAGCGCGGCGAGCCGTCGCGGTAGGCGCCGACCCGCTGCACGTGCAGGTCCTCGCGCACCGCCGGCAGCGGCGCCGTCTGTTCGTCGCCGGCGGCGGCGAGCGCCAGGCTGCTCATGCCATGCCCACCTACACCCCGAGCATGCGGCGCAGGCCGGCGAACGGTCGGCGCAGCAAGTAATAGCCCAGCGGCACGTAATGGCCGTAGACCTTGGCCGTGCCGCGCAGGCCCAGGCGCGGCGGCTGGGTGCCGGCCGGGAATTCCGCGCGCAGCACGTAAGCCAGTCCGGCGTCGACCGTGGCCTGGGTCTCGTAGCCGGCCTGCGTCACCGCGGCCGACAGCGAATCCAGCGGCGAGATGTTCTGGTAGAACTGCACCTGCGCGCCGACCTCGACCGCGATCGCATCGTCGGCCGGCAGGTGCAGCGTCAGGCCGGCCCGCGCGGGGTTGGCGACCGTCGCGATGCGCTCGCCCGTGACCAGCGGCCGTCCCACCCATTCGTCGGGACTGGAGTAGATCACCAGGCCGTCGACAGGCGCCCGCAGCTGGATCCGTCCCAGCAGTTCCTCGGTGTATGCGACGTCGGCCAGTCGCTCGTCGATGCGCGCCTTGAGCGTGAGCAGCTCGGAGCGGCTCTGGTCGTCGGCAAAGGACTTGGACCCGGCGCGCGCGAATTCGGCCCGCGCGACCTCCAGCCCCTTCTGCGACATGGCGTTGCGGTTGCGCAGCACCGTGTCGTCGATGGTGGCGACCACGGCGCCGGCCTTGACCAGCGTGTTGGGCGCGACGTTGAACCGGGCCAGCACGCCATCGACCGGCGCCGAGATCGCGGCCGGAGCCAGCGGCGTGACCTCGGCCGGCGCCAGCGCGGACAACCGCACGGGAACGAACATCAGCAGAACGACGGCGGCGAGCGCCACCAGCGGGATCATCCTGGTGCGCCGGCTCTGGCTGCGCCAGCGCAGCCGCCAGCCGCGTCCGCGCCAGGCCGCCAGCACCAGCGCCACCTGCCTGCAGGCCAGTTGCAGCAAGCCGAGCGCCGGCGCCTCGAGCGGCTCGTCGAAA
>JAQGNJ010000183.1 GCA_028291885.1 Ramlibacter sp.
GAACAGCGCGACGTTCAGGACCAGCATGACGCCGACGCCCTGCCAGCTGTAACGGGAGTACAGGTTGCGCTCGATCCAGTCGTCCGGCGTGCCCGTGCCGTAGCGCTCCATGGTGTCCATGTTCTTGGACTCCTTGCGGTACAGCTCGGCGCCACGCCACAGCACTTCGTCGATGCCCTTGACCTGCGGGCTGTGCGGGTCATCCACGGTTTCGCATTTGGCGTGGTGCTTGCGGTGGATGGCGACCCATTCCTTGGTCACCATGCCGGTTCCCAGCCACAGCCAGAAGCGGAAGAAGTGGGACGGGACCGGTCCCAGGTCCATCGCCTTGTGGGTCTGCGTGCGGTGCAGGAAGATGGTCACGCCGGCGATCGTGATGTGGGTGGTCACCAGCGTGTACAGGACGACCTGCCACCAGGACAGGTTCCACAGGCCGTTTCCAAGCCAGTCAATCGCCGCGTTCAGCACGGCCCAATCGGGAAGCAACATAAGGAAGGTGTCTCTCTCTCAGAAAAGAGGGCCATCGCATGGCCCTTCAAGGTGTGATCCATTTTACGGCGCGGGGTTCCAATTCAAGCTGTGGATAAGCCCAGTCAGGCCGATTTCGCTGGAGGAACGTGAAATTTAATCGCCTCCACGGACCCATGCGGCCGCGAAGAAACCGTCGGTTGCATGCCGGTGCGGCCAGAGCCTGAGGTATTCCTGGCCGCTCACCGGGCCGCTGCACAGGCTTGCCGCCGCTTCCACCTTCAGATTGGACAGCACTTCGCCCACCGCAAGTGGAGTGAACTCCCCATTGGCCGCGCTGAAGGCCTGGGCGATCGCCTCGTTCTCCTGCGGCAGGATGCTGCAGGTGGCGTACAACAGCCGCCCTCCCGGCTTGAGCAGGCGCGCGGCGCTCTGCAGGATCGCCGCCTGCTTGGCCGTCATTTCCTCCACGGACTGGGGCGACTGGCGCCACTTGAGGTCCGGATTGCGCCGCAGCGTCCCCAGCCCGGAACACGGCGCGTCGACGATGACGCGGTCGATCTTGCCGGCCAGGCGCTTGATCCGCTCGTCGCGCTCGTGGGCGATGGCGGCCGGATGGACGTTCGACAGGCCGCTGCGGGCCAGCCGCGGCTTGAGCGCGTCGAGCCGGTGCGCCGCCGTATCGAAGGCGTAGAGACGACCGGTGTTGCGCATGGTCGCGCCGATCGCCAGCGTCTTGCCGCCGGCGCCGGCGCAGAAGTCCACCACCATCTCGCCACGTTTGGCATCCAGGAGCAAGGCCAGCAGTTGCGAGCCCTCGTCCTGCACCTCGATGGCGCCGCGGCTGAAGGCATCCACCTTGGCGAGCTGCGGCTTGTCGTCCAGCCGCAGCCCCCAGGGCGAGTACGGCGTGATCGTGGACTTGATGCCGGCAGCCTTGAGTTCCTTCTGGACCTCCGGGCGCTTGTCGTTCAACGTGTTGACGCGCAGGTCGAGCGGCGCCGGCTGGTTCAGTGCCTCGACCAGCGGCCAGAACTCGTCGCGCAGCTGCTCCTTGAGCGGCTGGACCAGCCATTCCGGCAGGTTGTGCCGATGCCGCTCCATCAGGTCGGCGGTCTTGACGGTGTCGATCTGGTCGAGCCAGTTCTTTTCCTGGTCGCTCAGCGCGCTCTTGAGGAAATCGCGCGGGCCATGGAAGCCCAGGATGGCCAGCCGCCGCTCCTTGGGACCGCTGCCGGACGGCGCGAAGTGGTCGAACAGCAGCTTCTTGCGCAGCACGGTGTAGACGGTTTCGGCCAGCGTGGCCCGCTCGCGCGGACCGAGCGAGCGGTGGTCGCGGAAATAGCGCGACACGATCGAGTCCGCCGGGTGATCGAATTTCAGGGTGAGCGCGACGAGTTCCGAACAGGCGTCGAGCAGGGCTTTAGGATGCATGCCCCGATTGTCCCATCCGCGCCGCGCGGTCAGGCCCTGGTACGCGTGTAGACCGGTTCGAAGGCCCCGCGCGCAATCTCCTCCAGGGTGGGCGAATGGCCGGCCCACAGTGCCAGGACTTGCCCCGGCAGGTCCAGCGAGCTTTCCAGCGCGCGGCACAGGTCGTGGCGATCCTCGTCCTCCAGTCCCGGCAGCTCCAGAAAAAGGATGTAGCAGCGTCGGTGCGGCAATTCGCGCAGCTGCTTGCGCACCAGCCAGGCCCGCGCCACCGCCGGCTGCCGGGCAATCGCCGGCAGAAACTCTCCCCTTTCGAATTCGCTCAGGTCATGCCGGCCGATCGCCTGGAAGAACGGCGTCTCGACCATTTCTTCCCAGGCCCGCTCTTCTGCCTCGCCGGCGTCCTTGAGCCGCGCCCGCCAGAGCTTGAGCGCCTTCTCGTCCATGCTGCCGTCGGCCGCGGGCTGCTCCAGCACGGCCACCGCCGTCCGGCTGGCCCACCAGTGGTCCGGCGCGCTGGTGTCGTACAGGCGGCCAAGGCAGCCAAGGCGAAGATCGCGCCCGGAGGCCGGCAGGCATTCCGCCATGCCGCGCAATGCGCCCGCATGGTCCGGCGTGAGCTGCAAGGCGCGCTCGTAGTGGCCCCGGACGCCGCTGCGCCCGTGCAGGCGTCGAAGCAGGCTGGCCAGTTCGACCATCTCGTCGGCGCTGTTGCGGGCGGTGCTGGCGGCAAGTGTGTCGGCTCGCTGCCGCACCCGGCCCAGGTAAGCATGGTGCTGCTTCCAGCCCGACGCATGTTCCTTGCACCATTTCCGGTCGAAATGCGCCATTGCCTTGGGTCCACTGGCGCCCAGCAGGTCCACCGCCTGCTGCCGACCAGGCAGGCAGGCGGCGGCCCGCGTCCAGCGCCTCGAGCCGGTCACGCAGCACCGGATGGGTATCCTGCGTGTCGCTGATCCGCTTGAGGGCGCGGCGCAGCGTTTCGCTTGCGAAGCCCTGGGGCGGAGCGCCGGCCAGCATCGTGCGCATCGCGCCGTAAGGCCCCAGCGGCAGCGCGCTGGTCGCGGCCATGCCCCAGTGGCCGGGCCAGAACTCCCGGCCCAGCCAGGCGCCCTTGACCGCGATCTCGGTCAGCGCCGCGGCCGTCACTTCCTTGCCCAGCAGCTTGCCGGAGATCCGGTCGGCCTCGTATTCGTCCTGGCGCGCCAGGGCGAAGGTCCTGGCCGAGAAGCGCGGGAAGTACCAGAGCAGGAAAGCCTGGGTGGCGGCGGATACCGGACTGCTGTCGTCGCGCATTTCGTGATGCAGGCTGGCCCAGCTCTGGCGAGTGCGGTAGATCCAGGCGGCGAAGCGGCCGTGATCGCCGCGCAGGTGTCCGTACTCGTGTGCCAGCACGGCCAGGAATCGCGGCCGGTCCAGCGCGAACAGCAAGGGCAAGCCGATGGTCAGGTAGTTGCGGGCGCCGCCGAACAGGCCCCATCGCGGGAGCTGGCGGATGCTGGCGTTGAATTCGCAATCCAGCAGCACGCGGTGGATGGGCGGCCCCTTGATCTTCTGGCGGATGCGCTCCAGGGCCTCGAACAGCGCGGGAGCGTCGGACCGGGTCAACTCCATGCCCTGCGGCTCGTCCAGCCGGCACCACAGCGCGCGCAGGCTGGTGACCATCAAACCGCCGGCTCCCAGCAGCAGCGCAAGGTGCCAGCCCTTGAACTGGCCTTGTGCGGCTGCGAGCACCGTCCACCCCAGGATCGCCGCCGCCAGCAGCAGGCAGCCGACGACCCAGGCGTAGCCGAGGGCCGCGAAGGCCGCGACACTGCGCCGGTAGGCCTTGCTGTTTTCCGCGCTGGCGTGTTCGCTCAGTCGCACCAGGCGGATGAAATCGGCCTGCTCCAAAAGCTTCTCCCTGTTTTCGGACAATATTACCCATGAGCCAAGACCTGCCCCCGCCGATCCCGACCACGCCCGGCCGCTACCGCCACTACAAAGGGATGCTGTACGACGTGCTCGGCACGGTGCGGCACAGCGAAACGCTGGAGCCGATGACGCTGTACCGCGCCCTCTACGGCGAGCACGGCCTGTGGGTGCGGCCGGCGGCGATGTTCAACGAAGAAGTCGTGATCGACGGCGTCCGGCAGCCGCGATTCGCGCTGGTCGCGCCGGGCAAGGGCCTGGAGCTATAGAGACCGCAGCAGCCGGGCGATCGCACGCGGATAGATGACGTGCTCCTGGCTCAGGACCCGCCCCGCAAGTGCCTGTTCCGTGTCGCCGGCCAGCACCGGCACCACGGCCTGCTCGAGGATGGGGCCGTGATCCAGCTGCGGGGTCACCAGGTGCACCGTGGCGCCCGCGACCTGGCAGCCGGCCTCGATGGCACGCTGGTGCGTGTGCAGGCCCGGGAACGCCGGCAACAGCGATGGATGGATATTGACCAGCCGGCCCGCGTAGCGATCGACGAAGCCCGGCGTCAGGATGCGCATGAACCCTGCCAGCACGACGAGCGTCGGTCGATGGCCGTCGATGACCTGGGCCAGCGCGGCGTCGAAAGCCTCGCGGTCTGGGAAGTTCTTGTGGTCGACGACCGCCGTGGCGATCTTCTGCTCGCTCGCCAGGCGCAGGCCCCCGGCGTCGGGCCGGTTGCTGATCACCGCCGCCACCTGCGCGCCCAGGGTCTCGCGCCAGTTTGCGCGCTGGGCCTCGCGCACAATGGCCGCCATGTTGGAGCCGCCGCCCGAGACCAGGATCACGATGTTTTTCACCCCTCGATTATCTTCATGAGCCAGCCACCCCTTTCCGCCGTCGAAGCGCGCGTGCTTGGCACGCTGATGGAAAAAGCCCGCACCGTCCCCGACAGCTATCCCCTGACGCTGAACTCGCTCGTGCTGGGCTGCAACCAGAAGTCCAGCCGGGAGCCCCTGATGAACATCGGCGACGCGCAGGCGCAGGAAGCGCTCGACGGGCTCAAGCGCCGCTCGCTCGTCTTCGAAACCAGCGGCAGCCGCGTCACCCGCTGGGAACACAACTTCCAGCGCGGGATCGGCGTGCCGGAGCAATCGGCCGTGCTGCTGGGCTTGCTGATGCTGCGCGGGCCGCAGACGGCCGGCGAGCTTCGCATCAACAGCGAGCGCTGGTACCGCTTCGCCGACATCTCGTCGGTCGAAGCCTTTCTCGACGAACTGGCCGAGCGTTCCGGGGAAAAGGGTGGCCCGCTGGTGGTGAAGCTGCCCCGCGCCGCTGGAATGCGCGAACAGCGCTGGGCGCATCTGCTGTGCGGGCCGGTGGATTGCGCGGTGCCCGCGGATCACAACGCGGGCGAAGCCGCGCCCGCGCCCGCGCCCGCGACCGCAGCCGGGCTGCAGGGCCGGGTCGAGGTGCTCGAAGCGCAGGTCGCACAACTGCGGACAGCCTTGCGAGACCTGTACGAGCAATTGGGCGTGTCGCCTCTCCGACAGGCGGAAAAGCACGACCGTGCCGATAATGATCCTTCGACAGGCTCGGGACGATCGGAGAACTGACATGGATTTGGCATTCACCCCTGAAGAACAGAAGTTCCGCGAGGAGGTCCGGGCCTGGGTTCGCGAGAACCTGCCCAAGGACATCTCGGAGAAGGTCCACAACGCACTTCGCCTGACGCGGGACGACATGCAGCGCTGGGCGAAGATCCTGGGCAAGAAAGGCTGGCTGGGCTACGGCTGGCCCAAGCAGTTCGGCGGCCCCGGCTGGAACGCGATCCAGAAGCACCTGTTCGAGGAAGAAACCGCGCTGGCCGGTGCGCCGCGCATCGTCCCCTTCGGGCCGGTGATGGTGGCGCCGGTGATCATGGCTTTCGGCAACCCCGAGCAGCAAAAGCGCTTCCTGCCCGGCATCGCGAGCGGCGAAGTCTGGTGGAGCCAGGGCTACAGCGAACCGGGGTCGGGCTCGGACCTGGCTTCGCTGAAGACGCGTGCCGAACGCAAAGGCGACAAGTACATCGTCAACGGCCAGAAGACCTGGACCACGCTGGCGCAGCACGGCGAGTGGATCTTCTGCCTGGTGCGCACCAGCACCGAAGGCAAGCCGCAGACCGGCATCTCCTTTTTGCTGATCGACATGAAGTCGCCCGGCGTCAGCGTGCGGCCGATCACCATGCTGGACGGCGAACACGAGGTGAACGAGGTGTTCTTCGACAACGTCGAAGTCCCGGCCGAGAACCTGATCGGCGAGGAGAACAAGGGCTGGACCTATGCCAAGCACCTGCTCTCGCACGAGCGGACCAACATCGCCGACGTGAACCGCGCCAAGCGCGAGCTCGAGCGCCTCAAGCGCATCGCCAGGGCGGAAGGCGTCTACGAGGACCGGCGCTTCCGCGACGAGATCGCCAGGCTCGAAGTGGACGTCGTGGCGCTGGAGATGCTGGTGCTGCGCGTGCTGTCCGCCGAGAAGTCGGGCAAGAACTCGCTGGACATCGCCGGCCTGCTCAAGATCAAGGGCAGCGAGATCCAGCAGCGCTACAGCGAGCTGATGATGCTTGCCGGCGGGCCTTTTTCCATCCCCTTCATCCCGGAGGCGCTGGATGCCGGCTGGCAAGGCGAATTCGTCGGCGCCGCCTACCTGGCGCCGCTCGCGTCCACGTACTTCAACCTGCGCAAGACCACCATCTACGGCGGCAGCAACGAAGTGCAACGCAACATCGTCGCGCAGACGGTGTTGGGCTGAAGAGAAAACGGACCGGGAGCATCGACATGGATTTTGATTTTTCGGACGACCAGGAACAGCTGCGCGACGCGGTGCGCAAGTGGGTGGACAAGGGCTACGACTTCGAGCGGCGCCGGCAGGCGGTGAAGGCCGGTGGCTTCGACCGCGCCGCCTACGGCGAACTCGCCGACCTGGGCCTGACCGGCCTCTACGTTCCCGAGGAGCACGGCGGCATGGCCATGGGCCCGGTCGAGGGCATGGTGGCGATGGAGGAACTGGGCCGGGGCATGGTGCTGGAGCCGCTGGCGCAGACCCTCATCGCCAGCGGCCTGCTGGGCGGCTATGCGCCTGACGCGCTCAAGTCGGCCTGGCTGCCGAAGATCGCGAGCGGCGAGGCGCTGGTGGTGCTCGCGCACCAGGAGCGCAAGGCGCGCTACGAGCTCGCGGCCTGCGAAACGACGGCCACGCAGGCCGGCGGCGGCTGGTCGATCAGCGGCGCGAAAAGCATCGTTCCCGCCGGCGACCGGGCGGACGCCTTCCTGGTGCCCGCGACCATCGGCGGCAAGATCGCCATGTTCCTGGTCGAACGCACGGCGTCCGGAGTCGGCACGCGCGGCTACGGCACGCAGGACGGCAGCCGCGCGGCCGAAGTGACATTCGCCCAGAGCCCCGCGACCCTGGTCACCGAAGACGGACTGACCGCGCTCGAACACGGCGTCGACATCGGCATCGCCGCCACCTGCGCCGAAGCCGTAGGCGTGATCGACAAGACGATGCAGGTGACTGTCGAATACATGAAGACCCGCAAGCAGTTCGGCGTGACGCTCGCCACCTTCCAGGCGCTGCGGCACCGCATCGCCGACATGAAGATGCAGCAGGAACTGGCGCGCTCGATGAGCTATTACGCGTCGCTCAAGCTCAATGCGCCGGCCGCCGAGCGGCGCCGCGCGATGGCGCGCGCCAAGTACCAGCTCGGCGTGGCGATGCGCTTCGTCGGCCAGAACTCGGTGCAGCTGCACGGCGGCATCGGCGTCACCGACGAATACATCGGCAGCCACTATTTCAAGAAGCTGACCCAGCTCGAACTGAGCTTCGGCGACACCCTGCACCACCTGGGCGAAGTCTCGCAACGGATGCAGGACACCGCCGGCGTGTTCGCATGACGCTGGCCGGCGCGCAGTTGGAGATCGACGCGACTCTGTCGTGCTGGAGCTGACCTATTGAGCCAACGGGCCAGGGGGGAGCCCCCGCCGTCAGGCGTGCAGCCGTGACGACTTCGGCAGGTGCGCCATCAGGAATTCCATCTGGTCGGCCAGGATCCGCCGGTTCCTCAGGATGAAGTCTTCCCACAGGCTGGGCACGTAAGGCGCGTAGAGCAGCGGCATGTGGGCCTGCTCCGGCGTGCGATTGCTCTTACGGTGGTTGCAGGCCCGGCACGCCGTCACCACGTTCATCCAGTGGTCCTTGCCGTTCTGGGCGAAGGGGATGATGTGCTCGCGCGTCAGTTCTTCCTCGGGATGGTCCTGGCCGCAGTACGCGCACACGTTGCGGTCGCGGGCGAACAGCTTGCTGTTGGTCAGGCCGGGCTTGAGGTCGAACGGGTTGATGTTGGGCACGCCCTTGGTGCCGATGATGCTGCTCACCGCGATCACCGATTGCTCGCCCGTGACGGCGTTGTGGCCGCCGCGGAAGCGGGCGACCTGCGCGCCGACCTCCCAGCGCACTTCGTCCGCGGCGTAGTGCAGCACGGCTTGCTCCAGCGAAATCCACGACTGGGGCAGACCTTGGGCAGACAGCTTCAGGACCTTCAAACCTCGCCTCCTTCAACAATGGGCAACCACTGAACGGAAAAGCAAACGTACAGCACAATATACCTTGTTTGGTGACGATCCGCCCCGCGGGAGCTGCATGGGCGGGCGCCACCTGCTATCAAAAAGATACCAGCATGCAGATCTTCAGAGGCTTCCACCATCCGGGCATCGCGCCTGCCTGCGCCCTGACGATCGGCAACTTCGATGGCGTCCACCGCGGCCACCAGGCGATGCTGGCGCTCCTGAACAACGAGGCCAGGCACCGCGGTGTTCCCAGCTGCGTGATGACCTTCGAGCCCCACCCCCGCGACTATTTCGCCGCTCTCCAGCGCAAACCGGAGATCGCGCCGGCCCGGGTGGCGACCCTGCGCGACAAGCTGACCGAGCTGGCCCGCTGCGGGGTCGACCAATGCGTCGTCCTCCCGTTCGATGCCCGGCTGTCGTCCCTGGTTCCCGAAGCCTTCATCGACGACGTGCTGGTGCGGGGCCTGGGAGTGAAGTACGTGCTGGTGGGCGACGACTTCCGCTTCGGCGCCCGGCGGGCCGGCGACTACGCGATGCTGGACGCCGCCGGGGGCCGCAAGGGCTTCGACGTGGCCCGCATGAACAGCTACCAGGTCCACGGCCTGCGGGTTTCCAGCTCCGCCGTCCGCGAAGCCCTGGGCGAAGGCCGGATGGACGACGTCGCGGCCCTGCTCGGACGTCCCTACAGCATCAGCGGCCACGTCGTGCATGGCCGCAAGCTCGGACGCGAACTCGGATTCAAGACGCTGAACCTGCGCTTTGCCCACTGGAAGCCGGCGGCCGGCGGCATCTTCGCGGTCCAGGTGCACGGCTTGCGCGAGGAGCCGCTGCCGGGCGTCGCCAACCTGGGCATCCGGCCTTCGCTGGACCCGGCCGACGTCAACGGCGGGCGGGTCCTGCTCGAGACCCATTGCCTGGAATGGCCCGCGCACCTCGGTCCGGAGGGGGCGTACGGTAAAATCATCCGCGTGGAACTGCTGCACAAATTGCACGACGAGCTCAAGTACGACGGTCTCGACGCCCTGAAAGCGGGCATCGCGAAGGACTGCGACGACGCTCGCGCCTTCTTTGCTTCCACCCGTCGGCAGACGACCCGCGACCGAATTTAGATCGCCGGGTCCGCTCGCCGCCCTTCGACAGGCTCAGGGCGGACGGCCTTCATCCGCATCGCCCCAGCCCGTCCCGGCTGATCCCGAGCCTGTCCAAGGATCGAAGCCCTCACGAGACCGTTCATGTCCGACACCAAAACCGATTACCGCGCCACGCTCAACCTGCCCGACACGCCCTTCCCGATGCGCGGCGACCTGCCCAAGCGCGAGCCGCAATGGGTCAAGGAATGGGAAGACCAGGGCCTGTACAAGAAGCTGCGCGCGGCCCGCTGCGGCCACGAGAAGTTCGTGCTGCACGACGGCCCGCCCTACGCGAACGGCCAGATCCACATGGGCCACGCCGTCAACAAGATCCTCAAGGACATGATCGTCAAGGCGCGCCAGCTCAAGGGTCTGGACGCCGCGTACATCCCGGGCTGGGATTGCCACGGCCTGCCGATCGAGAACGCGATCGAAAAGAAGTACGGCCGCAACCTGCCGCGCGACGAGATGCAGGCGAAAAGCCGCGCCTTCGCGACCGAGCAGATCGCGATCCAGATGGGCGACTTCAAGCGGCTCGGCGTGCTGGGCGACTGGGACCATCCCTATCGCACCATGGACTTCAAGAACGAGGCGGCGGAGATCCGCGCCTTCAAGCGGGTCGTCGAGCGCGGCTTCGTCTACCGCGGGCTCAAGCCCGTGTACTGGTGCTTCGACTGCGGCTCGTCGCTGGCGGAATTCGAGATCGAATACGCCGACAAGAAGTCCCAGACGCTGGACGTGGGCTTCGAGGCCGAGGAAGCCGACAAGGTGCTCGCCGCGTTCGGCCTGGCCACCCATGCGGACAAGCCCGTGTTCGCGGTGATCTGGACCACGACGGCCTGGACCATCCCGGCCAACCAGGCGCTCAACCTCAACCCCGAGCTGGAGTACTCGCTGGTCGACACCGAACGCGGCATGCTGGTTCTGGCGGCGTCGCTGGTGGACAAGGCGCTGGAGCGCTACAAGCTGATGGGCACGGTCGTCGCGACGGTCAAGGGCGAGAAGCTCGCCGGCCTCAGGTTCCGCCATCCGCTGCATGACGTCGACCCGGGCTACGAGCGCACTTCGCCGGTCTACCTGGCCGACTACGCGACCGCCGAAGACGGCACCGGCCTCGTGCACTCCTCGCCGGCCTACGGCGTGGACGACTTCAACTCCTGCATGGCCCACGGCATGTCGTACGACGACATCCTGAACCCGGTGCAGGGCAACGGCTCCTATGCGCCGGAACAGCCCTTGTTCGGCGGCATGAACATCTGGAAGGCGGCGCCCAAGATCATCGAGACGCTCAAGGACGCCGGCCGCCTGTTCGCCACCGAAACCATCAGCCACAGCTATCCGCATTGCTGGCGCCACAAGACGCCGGTGATCTACCGCGCCGCCGCCCAGTGGTTCATCCGGATGGACGAAGGCGAAGGCGTTTTCACCCGGGACAAGGCCCCCGCCACGCTGCGCGAGATGGCGCTGGCCGCGATCGAGGAGACCGGCTTCTTCCCCGAGAACGGCAAGATCCGGCTGCGCGACATGATCGCCGGGCGGCCCGACTGGTGCATCAGCCGGCAGCGCAGCTGGGGCGTGCCCCTGCCCTTCTTCCTGCACAAGGATTCGGGCGAGCTGCATCCCAGGACGATGGAGATCCTGGACCTGGCCGCCGACATGGTCGAATCAGGAGGGATCGAGGCCTGGAGCAAGGCAACCACCGAGGAGATCTTCGCCAGGGTGGGCGCTGCCGTCGATGCGCCGCTCTACACCAAGAGCGCCGACATCCTCGAGGTCTGGTTCGATTCGGGGACCACCCACACGACGGTGCTCAAGGTCTCGCACCCGGGCGCGGGACACGAGAACGGCCCCGAGGCCGACCTGTATCTCGAGGGCCACGACCAGCACCGCGGCTGGTTCCATTCGTCGCTGCTGACGGCCTGCGCGATGTACGGCCGCGCGCCCTACCGCGGCCTGCTGACGCACGGCTTCACCGTCGATTCGCAAGGCCGCAAGATGAGCAAGTCGCAGGGCAACGGCGTCGACCCGCAGGTAACGACGCAAAAGCTCGGCGCCGAGATCATCCGGCTCTGGGTGGCGGCCTCCGACTACTCGGGCGATATCGCCGGCGACGACAAGATCCTGGCGCGGGTCGTGGATTCGTATCGCCGCATCCGCAACACGCTTCGCTTCCTGCTGGCCAACATCAGCGACTTCGATCCGGCGAAGGAAGCCGTGACGCGCGAGGAGATGCTGGAGATCGACCGCTACGCCCTGGCGCGCGCGGCGCAGTTCCAGGAGGAAGTCCTGGCCCACTACGAGGTCTACGAATTCCATCCGGTGGTCGCCAAGCTGCAGGTCTACTGCTCCGAGGACCTCGGCGCCTTCTACCTCGACGTGCTCAAGGACCGGCTGTACACGACGGCGCCCAAGTCGCTGGCCCGGCGCAGCGCGCAGACCGCGCTGTGGAACATCACGCACGCGATGCTGCGCTGGATGGCGCCCTTCCTCAGCTTCACCGCCGAAGAGGCGTGGAAGATCTTCGGCGACTCCGAATCGATCTTCCTGGAGACCTATGCCGAGATCGGGGGGCCGGACCCCGAGCTGCTGGACAAGTGGACGCGGATCCGACAGATCCGCGGCTTCGTCAACCAGGCAATCGAGACAGAGCGGGCGGAGGGACGGCTGGGCTCTTCGTTGCAGGCCAGGCTGAAGTTGCTCCTTGTCAACAAGGACGTGGAGTTGCTGAAGTCTCTCGACGACGACCTGAAATTCGTCTTCATCGTGTCGGACGTCTCGGTTGCCGAGGCATCCGCGGCCGACGACGTTCAGCCAGGTGAGGGCATTTTTGTGGCGACGCCGTCCCAAGACACGAAGTGCGAGCGCTGCTGGCACTGGCGGCCCGAGGTCGGCGCCGATCCCGGGCATCCGACGCTCTGCGGACGCTGCGTGAGCAACCTGTTCGGCGCCGGCGAAGACCGGAAATTCGCCTGATGGCGCGCAATTCCACCGCGCCGGGCGGCATGCTGCCGTGGCTGGGCCTGGCGCTGATCATCGTGATCGCCGACCAGTTCACGAAGATGCTGATCCTGGGCGCCTACCGCCTGGGCGACTCGACGACCATCACCGGCTTCTTCAACATCGTGCGCGCGCACAACACGGGCGCCGCGTTCTCGTTCCTCGCCACGGCGTCCGGCTGGCAACGCTGGTTCTTCACGGCCATCGGCCTGGTCGCCACCGGCTTCATCGTCTGGATGCTGCGTTCGCATCCGGGCCAGAAGCTGTTCAGCTTCGCGCTCGCCTGCATCCTGGGCGGCGCCATCGGCAACGTGGTCGACCGCCTGCTGCATGGCTACGTCGTGGACTTCCTGCAGTTCCACTGGCGCGGCTGGTACTTTCCGGCCTTCAACGTGGCCGACAGCGCGATCACCA
>JAQGNJ010000201.1 GCA_028291885.1 Ramlibacter sp.
CAAAGCCCGCGCTTCCATTCAATGTAGTGACGCACAAGCCAGTGGCCAGTCGGCCACGGCCGAGTCCACCGTAGGACAGGGCGGACTGAACCTTGTTCAGCGCTCGTCGGCTTCCATGTCGCGCAGGATCCGGTCCAGCCGCGTCGACAGCTGCTCGGTGCTCAGCTTCTCGCGAAAGCGCTCCACCATCAGCGGCAGGCTCATCGGGCTGGGGTGCTTGAGTTCCACCAGCCACAGCTCCTTGCGGAGCATGCGCTCCAGCGTCGTGCGCAGCCGCGAGATCTCGAGTTCCTGGCTCAGCACCTCGCGCTCCGCCTGGCCAAGCAGCAGGTTGCCCTTGTCGTATTTGCGAAAGACCTCGAAGAAAAGGCCACTCGACGCCTGCAGCTGCCTGGCGCTCTTCGGCTGGCCCGGATAGCCGCTGAAGATCAGCCCGGCGACGCGCGCGATCTCGCGGAAGCGGCGTTGCGCCAGCTCGGTCGAATTGAGCGAGGCCAGCACGTCGTGCAGCAGGTCGTCGGTCGCGAAGACATCCTTGTGGCGCACCGGCGCCAGGTCGAATTCCTCCGGGCTCACCAGCTCGAAGCCGTAGTCGTTGACCGACATGCTGAAGGTGTTGGGTCGCTCACGCGCCAGCCGCCACGCAAGCAGGCTGGCCAGGCCCAGATGGACGTGGCGGCCGGCGAACGGATAGACGTAGATGTGCAAGCCTTCCTTGGAGCGGAAGGTCTCCACCAGCAGCGCGTCGGGCGTCGGGATCCGCGAGAGCCGCGCCTGGGTCTGCAGCATCGGCCGCGCCGCCTCCAGCTCAGGCTCGACGAATTCGCCTTGCGCTGCCTTCTGCATCATCTCCAGCACGGCGTCGCCCATCTCGGTGGAGAGCGCCATCTTGCTCCCCTGCCAGGTCGGCACCGTGCCCTTGTTGCGCGTGGCCTTCTTCACGTATGCCGCCATGTCCTGGACGCGGATGAACTCCAGCAGGCGGCCGGCGAAGAAGAAGCAGTCGCCCTTGCGCAGGCGGGCGATGAAGCCTTCCTCGATCGTGCCGAGCGTGGCGCCGCTCATGTACTTCACGTGCATCGCCGCGTCGCTGACGATGGTGCCGATGCCCAGCTTGTGGCGCCGCCCGATCGCCGCGTCGCGCACCCGGTAGACGCCGTCGTCGCCGAGCGCGATGCGGTGGTAGTCGGGATAGGCCGTGAGGCTCTCGCCGCCGCGCTCGCAGAACAGCAACGCCCAGTCGAACTCCGCTCGCGTGAGGTCGCGGTAGGCCCAGCTGGTTCGCACTTCGTCGAACAGTTCGCCGGCGCGAAAGCCGCCGCCCAGCGCGATGGTGACGATGTGCTGCACCAGCACGTCGAGCGGCTTGTCGGGCGACTCGCGCTCTTCGACCCGGCCCTCATACGCCGCACGCCGGGCAGCGGCCGCTTCGATGATCTCCATCGTGTGCGTGGGCACCAGCGTGAGCCGGCTCGCGCGCCCCGGCGCATGGCCGCTGCGGCCGGCGCGCTGCATGATGCGCGCCACGCCCTTGGGCGAGCCGATCTGCAGCACCCGCTCCACCGGCAGGAAATCCACGCCCAGGTCCAGCGACGAAGTCGCGACGACCGCGCGCAGCCGGCCTTCCTTGAGCCCCAGTTCGACCCACTCGCGGCTGGCCTTGTCGATCGAGCCGTGGTGCAGCGCGATCTCGCCGGCCCATTCCGGTTTCGCTTCGAGCAGCAGCTGGTACCAGATCTCGGCCTGCGAGCGCACGTTGGTGAAGACCAGCGTCGTGCCCGACTTCGCGATCTCGTCGACCACCGGCTGCTGCATCCGCGCGCCGAGGTGGCCGGCCCAGGAATACTTGCCCGGATCGGGCGGGATCAGCGTGTCGATGACCAGCTTCTTGTCGGTGCGGCCGCGCACCAGCTTCGGCTCCGGCTGCGCGCCGGGACCGCACAGAACGCCCATCGCCTGTTCCAGGTTGCCGAGCGTCGCGCTCAGGCCCCAGGTCACCAGCCGCGGATTGAAGCGGCGCAGGCGGGCGAGTGCAAGCTGCGCCTGCACGCCGCGCTTGCTGCCGATCAGCTCGTGCCACTCGTCGACGACCACGTACTCCACGCCTTGCAGTTCCTCGCGCGGCTTGTCGCGGGTCAGCATCAGGGTGAGCGATTCGGGCGTGGTCACCAGCACCGTCGGAAAGCGCCGGTCCTGCCGCGCCCGCTCGGCGCTGGCGGTGTCGCCGGTGCGCTGGCCGATGGTCCACGCCGGCGCCAGCGCGGAGAGCGGTTCGGTGAGCGCGCGCGTGGTGTCGGAGGCGAGCGCCCGCATCGGCGTCAACCAGATCACGCGCAAAGGCTGCGCCACGGCTTTCCCCGCGGGCGGCGCCGTCCGGGGCGTCGGCGGATGGCGATCCAGCAAGGCGGCGAGCATGCCGAGCCAGACTGCGTAGGTCTTGCCGGAGCCCGTCGTCGCGTGCAGCATGCCGCTGCGGCCTTGCGCGACGGCCTGCCAGACCTCGCGCTGGAACGGGAAGGACTGCCAGCCGCGGCCGGCCAGCCACTGCTCCACGGGGTCGAGCGTCTTGTTCTTCCGGGTCGGATTCATCGCTTGGAATCGATTGTGCGGGATGGCAGCGACCGGAAGTCGCCGCGCGCGGACGTTGACGACCCGCCGATTCCGGCGATTTGCGGATTGGCATACTCGCAGCCCATGCCCGATCTTCGCCACTGGTTCCCCTTCCTGCGCTGGCCGCGCCCCGATGCGGCCTTGCTGCGCAACGAGGCTGGCGCCGCCATCACCGTCGCCCTGGTGATGATTCCGCAGTCGGTCGCCTATGCGGGCCTGGCCGGAATGCCGCTGATCACCGGCCTGTACGCGACCTTCCTGCCCGCGCTCTTCGCCGTCCTGTTCAGCGCCTCGACCCGGCTCTCCGTCGGCCCCTCGGCGCTGACCAGCGTGCTGGTCGGCGCGTCGCTGATCGGCATGGCGCAGCCGGGAAGCGCGCAATGGGTGTCGCTTGCAGTGTGGCTGGCCCTGATCTCGGGCGGCATCCAGCTGGCGCTGGGCGCCGGCGGCGCGTCCTGGGTGCTGAACCTGGTGAGCTCGCCGGTGCTCGCCGGCTTCAGCCAGGCCGCCGCCCTCCTGATCATCGCGTCGCAGTTGCCGGCCCTGATCGGGCTGGAAGGAGGCTTGTCGACGCTGTTGCACCAGCCGCGTTTCGACCTCGTCGCGCTGGCCTTCGGCGCGGTGAGCCTGGTGCTGTTCGTCCTGGGCAAGCGTTTCGCGCCACGGGTGCCCATGGTGCTGCTGGTGCTCGCCGCCGCGGCGGCGCTCGCCGGGTGGAGCGGCTATTCGGCCCATGGCGCGGTGATCGGCAGCCTGCCGGTCGGACTGCCGTCGCTGTACCTGCCGGGCCTGCCCGCATGGGACACGCTGACGGCGCTGGTCGCGCCGGCGATGGTGATCGCGCTGGTCAGTTCGCTGGAAATGGCGTCCAGCGCGAAGATCGAGAGCCAGCGTGACGGCAAGCGCTGGGACGCCAACCAGGACCTGATCGGGCAGGGCATGGGCAAGCTGGCCTCGGCGTTGTCGGGAAGCTTCCCGACCAGCACCTCGTTCTCCCGGTCCGCCATCACGCTGTACGCCGGCGCGAAGACCGGCTGGGCGACTGTCGCCGCCACCGCCCTCGTGCTGCTGGTCCTGCTGTTCCTCACGCCTTTCCTTTTCCACGTGCCGCGCGCGGTGCTGGCGGCAGTGGTCATCGCCGCGGTCGCCAGCCTGTTCAAGCCGCAGACCTTCATGCGGATCGGGCGGATCGACCGCATCGAGGCCGCGATCGCGCTGGTGACCTTCTCGGTCACCCTCCTGTCCGCGCCGCGCATCTACTGGGGCGTGCTGACCGGCGTGGTCCTGGGACTGGCGCATTTCCTGTACCACCGCCTGCATCCGCGCATCATCGAGGTCGGCCTGCATCCGGACGGCAGCCTGCGGGACCGCCACCTCTGGCGCTTGCCGCCGCTGGCGCCGCAGACCTATGCGTTGCGCATGGACGCCGAGCTGGACTTCGCCTCGGCCAGCGCGCTCGAGCGCGCCATCGTCGAACACCTCGCCGCCCAGCCCGACGTGCGCCACATCTGCCTGTTCGCGCAACCGATCAACCGGATCGATGCGACCGGCGTCGAGGTGTTCATGCAGATGCGCAACATGCTCAGGGACCGCGGCATCACGCTGCACATCAGCGGCATCAAGCTTCCGGTGGAAAAGGTGCTCCTGCGCGCCGGGGCGCTGCAGGAAGAACCGCTGCTGCGCATGTACCGCACGGATGTCGATGCGCTGCTGGCGTTCGGTCGGCTGAGTGCCTGACCGCGTGCGCGTCAGGCGCTGATCAGGTCCGGCCGCCCCCCCCCAAATTGAGGATACAAACGAAGAGGGCACGTCGTTAGTAACCAACAGTTACAGTGCAATTCGTAGGCCCTTAGTTTCAAATTGTGCGGCGCAATAACGCGCTTAGGAGCACGACTTGAACAAGCAGATCATCCTGGCGCTCAGCCTTCTGGCCGCCGCCGTCACCTCGGCCCAGGCCGGCGACGCCGACTTCACCCTGGTCAACCGCACCGGCTACGACATCCGCGAGGTGTACATCTCGGCGGCCAACCGCAACTCCTGGGGCAACGACCGCATGGGCGACGGCCTGCTGGAGAACGGCAGGTCCAAGCTGTTCCGGTTTTCCGACCGTGCCTCGTGCAAGCAGGACATCCAGCTCGTTTTCGACGTCGACGGCTCCAAGGTGACGGCCGAAAACATGGACCTGTGCGAGATCGACAAGATCACGCTGAAGTACAACAAGTCGACCAACAAGGTTTCGGCGGATATCGAATAACGACAGTCGTCCTCCGCAGCTTTGGCTCCGCCATTGCTCGTCAGTCGGTTACGTCTTGTATCTATCCAAGAAACTTAGAAAGACGCCATGGAAAACACCTCTGGGCAGGGCTCTGCCGCCGTCATCCCTCCCGAAATCGCCGGCTGGAACTGGGGCGCCATGCTCCTGAACTGGATCTGGGGACTCGGAAACCGCACCTACATCTCGCTGCTGATGTTCGTGCCCTTCGTCAACTTCGTCATGTTCTTCGTGCTCGGGGCCAAGGGCAACGAATGGGCCTGGCGCAACAAGACCTGGGACAGCGTCGAGCACTTCAAGCAGGTCCAGCGCAAGTGGACGATCGCGAGCCTGGCCGTGATGGTCGGTTTCGTCGTGCTGATCGGCGTCTCGGTCCTGGTCGCGACCCAGGCCATGAAGGGCTCGGATGCCTACAAGGAAGCAGCGGCGCGGCTGGCCGCCGATCCGCAGGTCGCCGAGGCGCTCGGCACGCCGGTCAGCACGGGCACGCCTTCGGGCAGCGTTTCCAGCTCCGGCGGAGCCGGCAAGGCCGACCTCTCCTTCGAGGCCAAGGGTCCGAAGGCCAGGGGCACGGTCTACGTGGATGCGACCGAAAAAGCCGGCCAGTGGAAGTACAACAAGGTCGAACTCGAGGTCGAGGGCCGGGCCGAGCGCATCGTCCTGGGTCGCGCCGGGGCTGCATCCGCAGTCGCTCCGGCCGCGCCGGCGGCTGGCGGCGCCGCCGCTCCCAGCATCGGTCCGATCATCCTGTCCGAAGAGAAGAACGCCACCGAAACCGAGGAAAACTTCGAGTCAGGCACGGCGCGCATCTATGCCAGCATGCCGATGGCCGACGTGCCGGTCGGTTCCAGGGTCAGCGCGGTCTGGATCGCGGCAGAGACCAAGGTGGTGGCGCCTGATTTCGTCGTGGCGAAAACGGACGTGACGCTGCAGGAGCCGGTGACGCACGGCAACTTCGACATCGCCAAGCCGGAGAGCGGCTGGCCCGCCGGCAAGTACCGCCTCGAGATGCAGGTGAACGGCAAGGTCCTGGCCAGCGCAAGGTTCCAGGTCGAGTAACGGCCTGTCGTCACTCCGGGTGAAGATCGAGGGCGGCCGTTCAGCCGTCGTCGATCTTCACCAGCTTCATCCGGCCCGACGCGCCGCTGCGGATCGAAACGGCGGCGCGGCGGCAGGCGAACTGCCTGGCCACCAGGGCGATCAATTCCTCGTTTGCCTTGCCGTCTACCGGCGGCGACTTCAGCTGCGCCAGCCAGCTTCCGTCCGCCGCCTGCTCCAGCGAGCTGGCTCGCGCATTCGGCCTGACCTTGACCTGCAGCGTCGTCATGGCGGCTCAGCGCGGGCGGCGGGAGCGCCGCCACACCAGGAAGTAGGCGACTGCATTGATCGCCAGCAGGCCGGCGCCCAGCACCAGCTGCACTTCGCGGGTCAGGCTCGCCGGATAGAGCAGCGGCAGCAGGTAGTGGTCGACGAAGCCGCCGGCATAGCCGTCCGCCCCGCCGGCGGCGCGCAGCCGGTTCTCCAGCGGCGTCAGCGGGCAGATCCAGCCCGTGAACTCCACGGTCGCCGCCCAAGCCAGCGCCGGGGCGTGCAGCCATGGCACCCAGCGCCAGCGCAGCGCGAGCAGGCCGCCCGCCACGGCGAACGCGACGAACAGCAGGTGGAAGACGGCGACGGCGTCGGCGAGCAGCTTGAACAGCATGTCAGGCCGACAGGATCCAGCCTTCGAGCGGATCGAAGGCCTCGGGCAAACCATAGCGCGGTGCGCCATGGCGCGCCGCCCAGGCCGCCTGCACCAGGCACAGGACCGCGTCCAGGCTGTCGCCGCTCGCGTCCTCGATCAGCATGTCGCGCTGCGCATTTGTGAGCTTCAGCCGCAGCGCCAGCCGCGTCGCGCCCAGCTCCAGCGCATGCAGCAGGTCCTTGCGCGCGATCAAGCGTTCCGGCGTCTGCTTGGCGCGGTCGTCGTTCTTGTAGCTGCGGTTGCCGATCAACTCGCGCGCGAGCAGGCCGGGATAGGCCTCCAGCGCCACGCGCGAAGGGTCGCCCTCGTGCAGGCCGGGCATGTGGACGTTGGCCGCCAGCAGCAGCGGCAAAGCGGCATGAAGCATGTAAGCCACGGGCGGGTTCACCCACTTCATCGACGGGCTGGAGCCGGCGCGCTTGTCGAAGGCGCGATGGGCGAATTTTCCGCCCACCGGTCGTGCGGCGCAGAACGCGGCAAAGGTGGTCCGGATCTCCTGGCGGCTCAGGCCCGCGTAGTGCTCGATGCATTCGCGCCACTGCACGGGCCAGTCCAGGTGCTCGACGAGTTCGCGCGGCAGGCCGAAGGGGAAGTCGAAGCCGCCGATCCAGGAGCCGGGTTGGGCCAGCCAGCGGCCGAAGGCTTCGAGCGACTCGATCCGCTCGAGCCGCGACAGCACGACCCGGCCACCGACCAGGCCGCCGAAGGCCAGCACGATAGCCTTGCGCCGCGTCGGGCTGCTGGAGAAATCGCAGCCGACCAGGACAGGCTCGCTCATGCGCTCATCCCAATGCCAGTGCCATCACGCCGGCCGCGATGCAGGCGGCGCCGAGCAGCCGCAGCAGGCGGTCGCCCTCGCCGAGCAACTGGCCGCCGATCAACGCCGCGAACAGCATCGACACTTCACGCGCCGGCGCCACGTGCGACAGCGGCGCGCTCTGCATCGCATAGAGCACGAGCACATAGGACACGGGACTGATGATGCCGACGAACACCGCGAACTTCCACTGCCGCTTCCACATCGCGAGCGCGGTGGAACGGTCGCGCAGCAGCGCCGGTCCGAGCAGGACCATGCGCGCGAGGTTGCCGATGTAGTCGACCAGGATCGGCGACATCAGCACGAACTTCACCGCGTAGCCGTCGACCACCGTGTAGCCGGCGATGAAGGCGCCGGTCACGAGCCCGTAGGCCATGCCCTTGTGGATGCGCGCGCGGCGGGCGGGGTCATGCGTTGCACGCAGCAATCCGGGACCGCCGGCGATCAGGAACACGCCGCCGACGACGCCGGCGATGCCCGCCGCTCCCAGCGCCGACAGGCTTTCGCCGAGCAGCAGGATGGCGATCAGGCAGGACAGCAGCGGTCCCGATCCCCGCGCCAGCGGATAGACGACCGTCAGGTCCGCCTTGCGGTAACCGCGCAGCAGCGCGATGAAATAGAAGGTGTGGAGCACCGAGCTGGCGGCCACCAGCGACCACTCCAGCAGCCCCCAGCGCGGGATCTGCTCGATGCCCAGCCAGAGGCCCAGCGGCGCCCACACGACCATTGCGACCAGGCCGGTGAACGCGGCGAAACGGACGTCGCCGCCGGCCTTCTTGGCGGCGATGTTCCAGCTGGCGTGGATCAGTCCTGCGAGGACGACGAGGGCGAGCGCGCTTGCCGACACGCCCGGGTCAACCCGCCGGTGGCGTGGTCACACGCGGCCGCAGATCGCCGCGGTGGCCATCAGGTCTTCCAGCAACGCCAGCGAGACCTTGCCCGAAACGGCATACGGGTCGAGCTCGGGCTTTTCGGAATACTTCAGCAGGATCGAGTGATTGAGCTTGGACAGGTTGACCTGGCCCATGGTCCAGCCGCCGAAGCGCCGCTCGAAGATTTCCTCGAAATGCAGCAGCACCACGTCCTTGTGGCGCACGTCCTGCTGGATGTGGCCGAAGAGGTCGCTGACCTGTTGCCGCCCGCCCTCGATGGCCTGCAGGAAGATGCCTCCGCCGTAGCAGAGGATGCCGGTGATGCCGGTCACGGGGTTGTGCTGGCGCGACTGCGCCAGGATCGATTCGATCGCGTCGGGACTGGTGTCGACGGCGCGGCTCGCGTAAAGCAGTCGGACCAGCATGTCAGTCCTTCCGGGGGATGAGCGCCAGGAATTCGCGGCGCAACGCCGAGTCCTTCAGGAACACGCCGCGCATGACGGAGTTGATCATCTTGCTGTTCATGTCCTTCACGCCGCGCCAGGCCATGCAGTAGTGGCTGGCCTCCATCACGATGGCCAGGCCGTCGGGCTGGGTCTTTTCCATGATCAGGTCGGCCAGCTGCACCACGGCTTCTTCCTGGATCTGCGGGCGGCCCATCACCCATTCGGCAAGCCGCGCGTACTTCGACAAGCCGATCACGTTGGTGTGCTCGTTGGGCATGACGCCGATCCAGATCTTGCCGATGACCGGGCAGAAATGGTGGCTGCATGCCGACCGCACCGTGATCGGGCCGACGATCATCAGCTCGTTCAGGTGCTCGGCGTTCGGAAATTCGGTGATCCGCGGCGGCCTGACGTAGCGGCCCTGGAACACCTCGTTGAGGTACATCTTGGCGACGCGGCGCGCGGTGTCGCCGGTGTTGTGGTCGCTCTCGGTGTCGATCACCATGCTGTCGAGGACGCCCTGCATCTTGTGCTCGACCTCGTCGAGCAACTGCTCCAGCTCGCCCGGCTCGATGAACTCGGCGATGTTGTCGTTCGAGTGGAACCGCTTGCGGGCGGCCTGGATCCGCTCGCGGATCCGGACCGACACCGGCGTGCCGGCGTCGGGCTCGCCGCCCGCGGGCGGGTTGGTGGTGGATGGAGCTTTCATGAGCATTGCAAATGCTAACACCGCGGGGGCGCCGGCCGCCGCGCAAGGGAAACAGCCGGCGGCGAGCCCGCATGGCGTCAGAGCTTGAGAAGCACCTCCAGATGCGCGAGCGTATCGGCCTCATGCAGCGGTTTGTCCTGCCGGATCCGCAGCATCCGTGGAAAGCGCACGGCAATGCCGCTGCGGTGGCGGCCGCTGCGGTTGATGCCTTCGAAGCCCAGCTCGAACACCAGGGTCGGCTTGACACTGCGCACCGGCCCGAACTTCTCGATCGTGTTCCTGCGGATGATGGCGTCGACCTGCCTGAACTCCTCGTCGCTGAGCCCGGAATAGGCCTTGGCGAACGGCACGAGCTTGAGCGGGTCCTCCGACTCGCCTTCGGCCCGTGAGGGCGGTGGTTCCTTGCGGGCGATCGCGTCGAGCACAGCGTCGGCCTCCTGCTTGTCGCGCGGCGGCCGGTTCCAGACCGCGAAGGTGTAGTCGGTGTAGAGCGACGCTCTTCGGCCATGGCCGGCCTGCGCGTAGATCAGCACGCAATCGATCGTCATCGGGTCGATCTTCCACTTCCACCACAAGCCGTCGGCCTTGGTCCGGCCCGTCCCATATGCCGCATCCAGGCGCTTGAGCATGAAGCCCTCGACGCCGCGCTCGCGCGACTGCTCGCGCCGGCGCGCGAACTCCAGCCAGCTGCGGTCGTTCTCGACCGGCGAGATCTGGAACCCGGTTGGCGCGAGCAGCGCCTCCAGCCTGGCCCGGCGATCGCCCTGCGGCAGGTCGCGGATGTCCTTGCCGTCCTGCTCCAGGATGTCGTAGGCCATGAAGCTCACCGGCGCGTCGGCCAGCACCTTCTTGGTCAGCGTCTTGCGGCCGATGCGCTGCTGCAGAAGCGAGAACGCGGCCGGTCGATCATCCTTCCAGACCATGATCTCGCCATCGAGCACGGTGCCGTCCGGCAACGCCTGCGACAGCGCGACGATCTCGGGGAAGCGCTCGGTCACCAGTTCCTCGCCGCGCGACCAGATCCAGGTCTGGCCCTGGCGCCGCACGACCTGGCCGCGGATGCCGTCGTACTTCCACTCGACCTGCCAGTCGCTCACCGGGCCCAGGGTCGAGGCGAACACCTCGGGCGGCGCGTCGAGCTAGTGGGCCAGGAAGAACGGATAGGGCTGGCCGAGGTCCTGCACATCCGCCACGCCTTCTTCGGCTCGAGCGACCAGGGCCAGGTAGCGCTCCATTGTCGGCACGGTCTTGCCGTCGGTATAGCCCATCATCCGCTGCGCGATCCGCTTGGCGTCCACGCCGGAATGCGCGGCCAGGGCGCGTTGCACCAGCAGCTTGCTGACGCCGACACGGAAGCCACCGCCGACCAGCTTGGAGAGCAGGAAGCGACCGGTCGTATCGAGCTCGCTCCAGTACGACTTGATCCGGACGGCGATTTCCTGCTCGCTCATTCCGCGCAAGGGAAGCAGCCGCTGCTCCACCCACGCCGCCAGGCCCACGTCCGAGGTCTGCGCGCCCTGCGGCAGGATATGGGCGATGGTCTCGGCCAAGTCGCCGACCGCCTGGTAACACTCGTCGAACAGCCACCAAGCGATGCCCGCCACCTCGCACGCCAGGACGGCGAGATTGCCCATCGAGACCACCTGGCGCGGCTTGCCGCCGGACAGGAAGTACACCGCCCAGGCCGCATCGGCCGGCGCCGCAGTCGCGAAGTAGCGCTGCAGCGCCTCCACCTTGGCGTTGGTCGACGTTGTCGCATCGAGCTCCTCGAACAGCCTCGTGAACTGCTTCATGCGAAGTAGCCGCGTGCCAGCATGAGCGCGAACAGCACCATGACCCCGGCGAAAGCCGGCCATCCGAGCACGAACCAGGCCACGAACCGGCGGTGGAACAGGGACCGCAGCCCGCCGATGGTCTGCGCCTGCAGCGCTTCGTCGCGCAGGCGGATCTGGAGGACGACCACGGGCAGCCAGCACACGCCGACGAACGCATAGACAGCCAGCACCCACCACAGCCAGGCGCTGTCCCACTTGCCGCCCGTCATGAAGAACAGGGCGAGACCCGTGATCAGCTGCAGCACGGCGGCCACGGCCGTGAACACCGTGTCGGCCGTCACCGTCAGGGACAGCACGCCTTGCAGCAGTCCCAGGTTGCCCTCGGCCAGCGCCTTGCGGTAGGCGAACCAGGCAAAGAAGGCGATGCCCAGGCCGGTCCCGAACAGGACGGAGGCGCCCACCAGGTGCAGCCACTTCAGCGCGAGATAGATCATGCGAACGCTTTCATGTCGACACTGCGTCGACCCCGGCGTCGGCTTCCACCGCGTCGCCGCCGTATTCGGTTTCGAACGACTCCGCCTGCAGTCCCTGCTCGCCGAGGTAACGCACCATCACCGGAACACTGCCGTGGGTGACGATGACGCGCCGGGCGCCGGTTGCGCCGATCGCCTTCATCAGGCCGGGCCAGTCGGCGTGGTCGGAGAGCACGAAGCCGCGGTCGTAGCCGCCGCGGCGACGTGCGCCGCGCAGCTGCATCCAGCCGCTGGCAAAGGCGGTGCTGGAGTCGCCGAAGCGGCGGACCCAGGGGCTGGCCGCGGCGCTCGGCGGGCAGATCACCAGCGCCTTGCGCAGGTCGACCTTGTCAGTCACCTCGGTCACCATCCGGGTGGACGGCAGCTGCACGCCGGCCGCGCGATAGGCGCGATTGAGCGGCTCCACCGCGCCGTGGACGATGATCGAACCGATCGTCGGATCGACGCCGCTCAGGATTCGCTGCGCCTTGCCGAAGCTGTAGCAGCTCAGCACGCTGGCCTTGCCGGCGTCCGCGTTGCGCTGCCACCAGCCGTTGATGCCGGCGAAGATCTCCTCGTCCGGACACCAGCGGTAGATCGGCAGGCCGAAAGTCGATTCGGTGATGAACACGTCGCAGGCCACCGGCTCGAACGGCGCGCAGGTGGGGTCGGGCGCAATCTTGTAGTCGCCGCTGGCGACCCAGACCTGGCCGCCATGCTCCAGCCGAACCTGCGCCGAACCGAGCACATGGCCGGCCGGATGCAGCGACAGCTTCACGCCATGGTGCTCCACCGACTCCCCGTACTCCAGGGTCTGCAGGTCGATCTCGCCGAGCCGCACCCGCAGCACGCCCTCGGCCGCGGCGGCCGCCAGGTAGTGGCCGTTGCCGATGCGCGCATGGTCGGAGTGCGCATGGGTGATGACGGCGCGCGGCACCGGCCGCCACGGGTCGATGTAGAAGTCGCCGGGCGGGCAGTACAGGCCCTCCGGCCTTTGAACGACCAGGTCCTGGGCCATGGCTACAGGTACTTCTTTCCCTGCACCGCCAGCACCAGGCGCATCAGCACGAAGGCGACCCAGCCGCCGACGCGTTGCCGCATCGGCCGGCGCGCGAACACTTCCGGGTCCATGCGCTTGCCTTGCGTCGCCATCGCCAGCACCAGCCGGCTGCGCAGGAGCTGCGAGAAGGCCGCGTCCTGCACCATCACGTTGGCTTCGCGGGCCAGCAGCAGGCTGAGCGGATCGAGGTTGGACGAGCCGACGGTGGACCATTCGCCGTCGATCACCGCCACCTTGGCATGCAGGAAGCTGGGCGAATATTCGTGGATCTGGACACCGGCGGCGAGCAGCACGCCGTAGATCGGCCGCGCCGCGTAGTACTGCATGAAGTATTCGTAGCGGCCCTGCAGCAGCAGCTGCACCGTCACGCCGCGCCGCGCCGCCCGCACCAGCGCGTTGCGCATCTTGCGTCCGGGGACGAAGTAGGCGTTGGCGATGATGACCTCGCTGCGGGCGCCGGCGATCGCGCGCCGGTAAGCGCGCTCGATACCCGTGCGGTTGCGGACGTTGTCGCGCAGGACCAGCGCCGCCTTCGCCCACCGGCGCTCGCCCGCCGGCGCTGGCGCTGGCGTGGCGGCCAGGGGCGCGGGCCGGGTTGCCCGCAGCGAATCGAGGACGCCGGCAAGGCGAACCTGCCTCACTCCCTGCACCGCTCGCATCCGCTGCCAGAGCCGCACCATCGTGGCCTGCACCTGCGCCACCAGCGGACCCGTCACGCGGACGGCGAAGTCGAAGCGCGGCGATTCCAGCGTGCCGTAGTTGGGATCGTGGTAATCGTCGAGGATGTTGATGCCGCCGCAAAAGGCGATCTCCGAGTCGACCACGCACAGCTTGCGGTGCAGGCGGCGCCAGTTGCCAGGCCACAGCAGGCCGAAGCGGCCGGGCGGCGAGAACACGCGCCACTGGACGCCGGCCTGCGCGAAGCGCTCCTGCCAGAACGGCGGCAAAGGCCCGCTGCCGAAGCCGTCGACGACCAGCATCACGCTCACGCCGCGCCGCGCGGCGCGCTCGAGCGCATACGCGACATCGACGCCCGAGCCGGTGGTGTCGAAGATATAGGTTTCGAAAAGCACTTCGCTGCGCGCGCCGTCGATCGCGTCGATCAGGGCCGGGAACAGCTCGCGGCTGCCCTGGAGCAGGTCGAGCCGGTGGCCCTGGCGCAGCGGAGGAATGCGATGCGCCATAGGTCGCTAAAGCTTGAACTCGGCGATCAGCGGCAGGTGGTCCGACATCCGCCACCAGATGCGGCCTTTCGGCACCTCCAGCCCCACCGGCTTGAGCCCCCGCGCATAGACGAAGTCCAGTTGCGCCAGCGGCAGCCGCGCGGGGTAGGTCGCGATGCGCTCGCCGATGAAGTCGCGAAAGCCCAGCGCACTCATCGCCGGGCGCAGCTTCGCGCCCCAGTCGTTGAAATCGCCCGCCACCAGCACCGGCGCCTTGTGCGGGATTTCGCGCTGGATGTAGAGACCGAGCTGCTCGATCTGCCGCGTTCTGCTGCCGGCGATCAGCCCCAGGTGCAGCACGATGACGTGCAGCGTTCGCTTTTCCACCTGGACCTCCACATGCAGCAGCCCGCGCTGCTCGAAGCGGTGGTCCGACATGTCCTCGTGGCCGTGGGACACCACCGGCCAGCGCGAGAGCAGCGCGTTGCCGTGCTCGCCGTGCTTGGTCGTGGCGTTGGTCTGGTAGACCGCCTGGTAGCCCTCGGGGCAGAGGAATTCCGCCTGCGGCAACTCGGGCCAGCGCTTGAAATATTTTTCCTCGGCGCGGTGCAGCTTGCGCACCTCCTGCAGGCACACGACGTCGGCGTCCAGCTGTTCGACCGCATGGCCGATGTTGTGGATCTCCAGCCTGCGCACCGGACCGATGCCTTGCACCCCTTTGTGGATGTTGTAGGTGGCCACGCGGAAGTTCATCGCGTCTGCCCGCCGTCGGTCGCGCTAGGACTCATGCGGCAAATTGTGGCAGCAACAGGATGGCCTCGGCGTTGGAAGGCGAGAAACATGCGTCCGCCGCTTCGCGCCAAGGCAACCAGCGGTAAGCGCTGTGCTCCCGGGGATTGAGCGTGACGGGCGTCCCATCGGGCACGCACAAGCCGAACACGTGCTCGGTGTTGCGCATCACGCCCGGGGCATAGCGGTGCCGCCAGCGCGGGTAGATGTCGTACACGTTTTCCAGGCGCCAGTCGCGCAGGCCGGCATGCAGTGGCGTGCCGGGCGCGCAGGCGATGGCGGTCTCCTCCGCCACCTCGCGCACCGCCGTCTGCTCGAAGCTCTCGCCCTCGTCGTCCTTGCTGCCGGTGACCGACTGCCAGAAACCGGGCGCGTCGGCGCGGTTGATCAGCAGCACCTCGAGTGCGGGGGTGTGGATCACGACCAGGACGGACTGCGGGATCTTGAAGGAACGGGCCATGATGAAAAAAGGCGCCCGCAAAGGCGCCCTTAGATTCTGCCGCAGCACGCGTCATGCCGGCTGCGTGTTCCTCAGCTTGATGTGCAGCTCGCGCAGCTGCTTCTCGTCGACCGGGCCGGGAGCCTGGGTCAGCAGGTCCTGGGCGCGCTGGGTCTTGGGGAAGGCGATGACGTCGCGCAGGCTTTCCGCGCCGGTCATCAGCATGACGAAGCGGTCCAGGCCGATGGCGATGCCACCATGGGGCGGCGCGCCGTACTGCAGCGCGTCCAGCAGGAAGCCGAACTTCAGCTTGGCTTCCTCTTCGTCGATCTTCAGCGCGCGGAACACCTTGCTCTGCACCTCTTCGCGGTGGATCCGCACCGAGCCGCCACCCAGCTCGATGCCGTTGAGCACCGCGTCGTAGGCCTTGGCGACGCAGCGGCCGGGATCGGTCTCCAGCCAGTCCTCGTGGCCGTCCTTGGGCGAGGTGAACGGGTGGTGCACCGCGTTCCAGCGCTGCGCGTCCTCGTCGTACTCGAACATCGGGAAGTCCACCACCCACAGCGGCTTCCACTGGCCTTCGATCAGGCCGCGCGCCTTGCCGAACTCGCTGTGGCCAACCTTGACGCGCAGGGCGCCGATGGCGTCGTTGACCACCTTGGCCTTGTCGGCGCCGAAGAAGATCAGGTCGCCATTGACCGCGCCGGTGCGTTTGACGATCTCGGCGATGGCCGCGTCGTGCAGGTTCTTGACGATCGGCGACTGCAGGCCTTCACGGCCGGCCGCTGCGTCGTTGACCTTGATCCAGGCCAGGCCCTTGGCGCCATAGATCTTGACGAACTCGGTGTAGCCGTCGATCTCGCCGCGGCTCATCTCGCCGCCACCCGGCACGCGCAGGGCGACGACCCGGCCGTCTTCGGCGTTGGCCGGAGTCGAGAACACCTTGAAGTCCACGTCCTTCATGACGTCCGTCATCTCGGTGAATTCGAGCTTGACCCGCAGGTCCGGCTTGTCCGAACCGTACAGGCGCATCGCCTCGGAGTGCTTCATCACCGGGAACGCCGGCATGTCGACGCCGATCACGTTCTTGAAGGTGCTGCGGATCATGCCTTCGAACATCGTGCGGATCTCTTCCTCGTCCAGGAACGAGGTTTCGACGTCGATCTGCGTGAATTCCGGCTGGCGGTCGGCGCGCAGGTCTTCGTCGCGGAAGCACTTGGTGATCTGGTAGTAGCGGTCGAAGCCCGACACCATCAGCAGCTGCTTGAACAGTTGGGGCGACTGCGGCAGCGCGAAGAACATGCCGTCGTGCACGCGGCTGGGCACGAGGTAGTCGCGCGCGCCTTCCGGCGTCGACTTGGTCAGCATCGGCGTCTCGATGTCGATGAAGCCGTTGGCGTCGAGGAACTTGCGCACCTCCATCGTCACCTTGTAGCGCAGCATCAGGTTGTTCTGCATGTAGGGGCGGCGCAGGTCCAGCACGCGGTGCATCAGGCGCGTGGTTTCCGACAGGTTCTCGTCGTCGATCTGGAACGGCGGCGTGACCGACGGATTGAGCACCGTCAGTTCCTGGCACAGAACCTCGATCCTGCCGCTCTTGAGGTTCTCGTTGACCGTGCCCTCGGGGCGCGCGCGCACCAGGCCCTTGACCTGGACGCAGAACTCGTTGCGCAGGCCTTCGGCGGCCTTGAACATGTCGGCGCGATCGGGGTCGCACACGACCTGGACGTAGCCTTCGCGGTCGCGCAGGTCGACGAAGATCACACCCCCGTGGTCACGCCGGCGGTTCACCCAGCCGCACAGGGTCACGGTTTGGCCCAGCAGGGCTTCGGTCACGAGACCGCAATAGGTGGTGCGCATTTTCTGGCTTGACATAAGGGACGATCACGCGCCACCTTGCGGCGGCGCGTCCTTCTTAGGAGTTGGGGACCACCACGCCCATCGACACCACGTACTTGAGCGCGGCGTCGACGCTCATCCTGAGCTCGATGCACTCGCTGCGGCGCAGCATGACGAAGTAGCCGCCGGTGGGGTTGGGAGTGGTTGGAACGTAGACGCTGAGGTAATCCCCCAGCAGGTGCTTGCTGACCTCGCCGCCGGGCGAGCCGGTGACGAAGCCGATGGTCCAGACGTCGGACCGGGGCCACTGGACCAGCACGGCGACCCGGAAGGCATTGCCGCCGGGTGCGAACAGCGTGTCGGAAACCTGCTTCACGCTGGTGTAAATGGAGCGCACGACCGGGATCCGTCCCAGCAGCGCATCGCCCCAGATCACCAGCTTCTTGCCGACGAAATTGCTGGTGACGGCGCCCACCACCAGCAGGATGGCCAGCGCCAGCAGCACGCCGAAACCGGGGATGTGGAACCCGAGCAGCCGGTCCGGTTGCCAGGCCTGCGGCAGGATCAGCAGCGTCTGGTCCAGGGTCGAGACGATCCACTGCAGCACCCAGATCGTGATGGCGACCGGGACGATGACCAGCAGTCCGGAGAACAGCCATTTGCGCAGCGGGCCCATCGAATGCTTTCAGCGGCCGCTGGACGGGCCGCAGCCGCCCGCCGCCTTGGGAGCGTCGCTCTTGCTGGCCGTGGGAGCCGGGGCGGGGGCCGGGGCCGTCTTGGCGGCGCTGTCGGCGGCAGGCGCGGCGGCGCCGTCCGTGGCCGGCTTCGCGCCCTCGCCATCGCTCTTTGCCGCTTCGCCGTTTGCGGCCGGCGCCGGAGCAGGCCCCCCCTTGAAGTCGGTCGCATACCAGCCCGAGCCCTTGAGCTGGAAGCCGGCCGCCGTAAGCTGCTTGTTGAACGTGGCGGCGCCGCAGGCCGGGCAAACGGTCAGCTGGGGATCCGAAATCTTCTGCAGGACATCCTTGGCATGGCCACAGGATGCGCACTTGTACGCGTAGATGGGCATCGCTCTAGGGGAGGTTGTGGGTAAGCAAAGCCCTCAATTATAGGCCGCGGGGGGTTTTCAGACCCCGCCGGCCCTCCCCGGGCCTCAGGTGCCGGCCAGGCGGTGGTGCGAACCGTGGCTGTTGCGGATGGCCTGCGGACCGAGCGAGCCGACCAGCATGCCGGCCAGCCCGGCCAGCAGGCCCGCCAGCTGCGCCGGGAACTGTTCCCCGGCCGGGGTTGCCAGGAACAGGGCCCAGGTCAGCAGGCCCAGCACGATCGAGAAGATCGCGCCCTGCGTGCTGGCCTTCTTCCAGTACAGGCCGAACACCAGCGGCACGAAAGCCCCGACCAGCGTCACCTGGTAGGCCCCGGACACCATTTCGTAGATCGGCGTGCCCTGGCTGTAGATCGCGTACGCGAGCACGAAGGCACTGAACACCAGCACCGTGATGCGCATCGTCATCAACTCCTGGCGGTCGCTGGTGCGCGGCACGAACTGGCGCCAGATGTTCTCGGTGAATGTGACGCTGGGCGCCAGCAGCGTCGCCGACGCCGTGGACTTGATGGCCGAGAGCAGCGCGCCGAAGAACAGCACCTGCATCACGAAAGGCATCTTCTCGAGCACCAGCGTCGGCAGCACCTTCTGCGGGTCGTCCTTGAGCAGCAAGGCGGTCTGCTCCGGCATGATGATCAGCGCGCTGGTCACCAGGAACATCGGCACGAAGGCGAACAGGATGTAGCAGATCCCGCCGATCACGGGACCGTTGCGCGCGGCGCTCTCCTTGTTGGCCGACATCACGCGCTGGAACACGTCCTGCTGCGGGATCGAGCCGAGCATCATCGTGATGGCGGCGGCGAAGAAGAAGACGATGTCCTTGAAGCTGGGCTCGGGCCAGAACTTGAACATGTCGCGGCTGGCGGCCAGCGAGATCACCTTGTCCGCGCCGCCCGCCATGTTGCCGGCGAACACGGCCAGGATCGCCAGTCCCACGACCAGGATGATCATCTGGATGAAGTCGGTGACGGCCACCGACCACATGCCGCCGAACAGCGTGTAGGCCAGGATCGAAACGACGCCGATCACCATGCCCACGGGGATGCTGATCGCGCCGGCGGAGAGCAGGTTGAAGACCAGGCCCAGGGCCGTCACCTGGGCCGAGACCCAGCCGAGATAGCTCAGCATGATGATCAGCGAGCAGACGATCTCCACCGAGCGGCCGTAGCGCTCGCGGTAGTAGTCGCTGATCGTCAGCAGCGTCATCTTGTACAGCTTGCCGGCGAAGAACAGGCCGACCAGGATCAGACAGGTGCCGGCGCCGAACGGATCCTCCACCACGCCATTGAGCCCGTTGTTCACGAACTTGGCCGGGATGCCCAGCACCGTTTCGGAGCCGAACCAGGTCGCAAAGGTGGTCGTGACGATCATCACCAGCGGCAGGTGGCGCCCGGCGATGGCGAAATCCGACGTGGTTTTCACCCGCTTGGCGGCATACAGGCCGATGCCGATGGTGATCAGCAGGTAGACGATGACCAGGGTCAGCAGCATGGCGCACTCCTCAGCTTTTGGCCGGG
>JAQGNJ010000203.1 GCA_028291885.1 Ramlibacter sp.
GGCGCGGCGGCGAGCGGGCTGGCCGCACTCGCCGCTTCCGGCGGGACGACGTCGAGCCGCAACTTGCCGGTGCTGCGGGAGAGCCAGCCAGGACCTGTCATGCCAGCCTCGACTTCAGACTGCCGGCGAGCTCGTGCAGGGCCGTGCGCTGGCGGCTCAGGTGCGTGCGCATCGCTGCTTCCGCGCCCTCGGCGTCCCGCGCCTTGAGCGCGGCGAAGACGGCCAGGTGTTCCGCCAGGCTCTGGTCCAGCCGGCCCGGGGCGTGCAGCTGCTGCAGCCGCGCCAGCTTGACGATCTTGCGCAGGTCGCCGATCACCTGGGCCAGCCAGCGGTTGCCGGCCAGGGCGATGATCGCCTCGTGGATCTCGTAGTTGGCGGCGTAATAGTCGTTGATGCGGCGGGCCTTCGCATGGCGCGCCAGCCTGTCGTGCAGCACCTGCAGCGCTTCCAGGTCGACGTCGCTGGCGTGCAGCGCCGCCTCGTGCGCGCAGCGCCCTTCGAGCAGCGCGATGACGGGGAAGATCTCGTCCAGGTCCCTGGCCGTGACCTGGTTGACAAAGCAGCCGCGGCGCGGCTCGTGCCGCACCAGGCCCTCGGCCGTCAGCACCTTGAGCGCCTCGCGCAGCGGCGTGCGCGAAATCTTCATCTGCGCCGCCAGCGCCACCTCGTCGAGGAAGGCGCCGGGCGCCAGTTCGCCCGCGAAGATCCGCTCCCGGAGCTGGGCCGCGACTTCGTCGTGGAGGGAGTTCTGGATCACGCGCATGGCGACAGGGCTGTTGGGCCGCTCGGTAATTTCCTGTAATTACGGCTAATTATGCGAGATCGAGGCCAGCGCGTGGCGCCGATTTCGCGAGGAAAAACCCTTAGGCGACGACGCGACCCGGCTCGCGGCGATCGGCCCAGACCCACAGCGCGATGCCGGCGAGCACCATGGGCACGCACAGCCACTGGCCCATGCTCATGTTCATCGCCAGCAGGCCCAGGTAGTTGTCGGGCTCGCGGAAGAACTCGGCGACGAAACGCAGCACGCCGTAGCCGATCAGGAACATGGCCGAGACCTGCCCCGGCTTGCGCTCGCGCCGGGCATAGAGCCACAGCACGACGAACAGCAGCAGGCCTTCGAGCAGGAACTGGTAGACCTGCGAGGGATGGCGGGGCAGCTGCGAACCCGACTGCGGGAACACCATGCCCCAGGGCAGGCTTGGGTCCGAGAAGCGGCCCCACAGCTCGCCGTTGATGAAGTTGCCGACGCGCCCGGCCGCCAGCCCGGGCGGCACGCAGGGGGCGACGAAGTCCATCACCTGCCAGTAGGGCTTGTTGCGTGTCCGCGCGAACCAGACCTGGGACGCGATCACGCCGAGCATGCCGCCATGGAAGCTCATGCCGCCCTGCCAGATGGCGAAGATCTCCAGCGGATGCGAGGCGTAGTAGCCCGGCTTGTAGAACAGGCAGTAGCCGAGCCGGCCGCCGATCACCGCGCCCATGACGCCCAGGAACAGGATGTCCTCGACGTCCTTGCGGCTCCAGGCGCCCGGCCCCGTCACCGACGCATACGGCTGGTGGCGCAGGCGCCGCGTGCCCAGGAAGAAGAACAGGGCGAAGCCCACCAGGTAGGTCAGTCCGTACCAGTGGATGGCAAGCGGTCCGAGCTGCAGCGCGACCGGGTCGATATGGGGATACATCAGCATGCGGCGTATTGTGCCGCCGCGGCAGGCGCGACCGGTTACTCGCCCCGGGTTGCCGTCGCCGGCTTGATGAACTCGATGAACCGCTCCAGCACGGGAGGCGCTGCGTGTCTGGGCCAGACCAGGCTGGTTTCGCAGCCGGGGATGGGGCTGCCGCGCGCAGCGGCCACCTTGCGATAGGCGACGCCCGGCCGCTGGAACTGCCGCACGCTCTCGGGCACCCAGGCCACGCCAAGTCCCGCCGAGACGAGGTTGACGATGGTCTGCATCTGGATCGCCTCCTGCGCGATCACCGGCGTCCGGCCGGCCCCCTGGTAGATGCCCAGGATGGCGTCGTGCAGCGAGGGCACGATCCGGTGCGGGAAGATCACCAGCGGCTGGTCCAGCACCTGGGCGAGCTTGAGGCTGGCATGTTGCGCCAGCGGATGCGGGTCGGCCACGGCCAGCACCAGCGGCTCGCGCGTGACCCGCAGGTGCTGCAGCGCCGGCGGCGCGAAACCGGGCGAGTGCAGCATGAAGCCGGCGTCGATCTCGCCGCGCTCGAGCGACTGCAGCTGGACGTCGCCGGTCGCCTCGACCAGGTCCAGGCCGACCTTCGGATAGCGGGCGCGAAAGCCGCGCACCCACTGCGGCAGCTGGGCGAAACCGATGGTGGAGACGAAGCCAAGGCGCAGGTGGCCGAGCTCGCCGGCCTGCGCCGCGCGGGCCTGCGCCGGCAGCGCCCGGGCCCGCGCCAGCAGGTCGCGCGCGGGGGGCAGCAGGGCAGCGCCGGCGGCCGTGAGCTTGACGCTGCGCTTGGTCCGGTCGAACAGCCGCACCTCGAGCAGGCGCTCGAGCTGGGCGATCGCCTGGGTCAGCGGCGGCTGCGTCATGTGCAGCGACTGGGCGGCGCGGCCGAAGTGCAGCGCCTCCGCGACCGCGACGAACTGGCGCCACAGCCGCAGGTCGATGACGGGTTCACTCATATGCCCAGCATATTAAAACAGCCGGAACAAGCGATTGGAAAGAATCAGTGGCCCGGCGCATACTCCTGCCTTTCCCACACGCACCGGGCATTCCCATGGACACCAAGGTCATCCAGATCAACCGCCGCAGCAAGAACATCGTCGAGGGCAAGTCGCGCGCCCCGAACCGCTCGATGTACTACGCCATGGGCTACGAGGAAAGCGACTTTCGCAAGCCCATGGTCGGCGTCGCCAATGGCCACAGCACGATCACGCCCTGCAACAGCGGACTGCAGAAGCTGGCCGACGCCGCCGTCGCCGGCATCGAGGAAGCGGGCGGCAACGCCCAGATCTTCGGCACGCCGACGATCTCGGACGGCATGGCGATGGGCACCGAGGGCATGAAGTACTCGCTGGTCAGCCGCGAGGTGATCTCCGACTGCGTCGAGACCTGCGTGCAGGGCCAGTGGATGGACGGCGTGCTGGTGGTCGGCGGCTGCGACAAGAACATGCCCGGCGGCCTGATGGGCATGCTGCGCGCCAACGTTCCGGCGATC
>JAQGNJ010000211.1 GCA_028291885.1 Ramlibacter sp.
AGCCATGGGTTGGCGCGGGTGAGCTGCCGGTATCTGCGCGCAAGCCCCCTGCCCGCAGCGGACGCTGATCACGCCGCAGGGACTCCCGTCCTCACCTTCCCGCAATGCGCCGGGCCAGGTGCGCGAGCGCCTCTTCCACCTGGTCCACCAGCACCAGGCACAGGTCCCCTGGCTGCAGGCGCGCCAGGGCCGCGTCGATGGCGGCGAACTCGCCGCGGTTTTCCTCGACATGCGTGGTCCGGCTCGCCCCTTGCAGGCCCTGGCGCAGCAGCGCCATCACCTCGCCGTCGGCGCGCCCGCGCTGGGCCGCGTCCTGGTACAGCAGCACGTCGTCGAAGGCGGCGCCCAGGATGACCGTCTGGTCGCGGATGTCCTGGTCGCGCCGGTCGCCGGCGCCGCTGATCACGACCGAGCGCCGCTTCGCCGGCATGGCCTGCACCGCGGCCACCAGCGCGCGCATGGCGTCCGGGTTGTGGCCGTAGTCGGCGATGACGGTGGCGCCCTTGTAGTCCATCACGTTGAACCGCCCCGGCGCGTTGTGCGCGTCGTTGACGAAGCTCGCGAGCCCGCTGCCGATGGCGTCCCACTTCAGGCCCGCGCCCCAGGCTGCGGCCACGGCGGCCATCACGTTCTCGACCTGGAAGGCTATGGTGCCGTTGCGGGTGATCGGCACGTCGGCCAGCGGCACGTGGCCGCGCCAGTTGCCCTCGGTGGCCACCACCGAGCCGCCATCCAGCGCCGGGTCGACGTAGACGGTGCGCCCGCCCAGGGCGCGGTGTTCGGTCATGACGCCATGGCGGCGGTCGGCGGCGAAGAAGATCACCTTGCCGGGGCAGGTGTCGGCCATGGCGGCGACGATGGGGTCGGCGGCGTTCAGCACCGCGTAGCCTTCCTTCGGCGTCACGTTCTGCACGATCACGCGCTTGAGCACCGCCAGGTCTTCCACCGTGGTGATGTAGTTCAGCCCCAGGTGGTCGCCGGCGCCCACGTTGGTGACCACTGCCACCTGGCAGTGGTCGAAGCCCAGGCCTTCGCGCAGGATGCCGCCGCGCGCGGTCTCGAACACCGCGGCCTCGACGTCCGGATGCATCAGCACGCTGCGCGCGCTCTTCGGGCCGCTGCAGTCGCCGGAATCGATCTGGCGGCCGGCTACGTACACGCCGTCCGTGTTGGTCATCCCCACCACCAGCCCGCTGCTGGCGAACAGGTGGGCGATCAGGCGAGCCGTGGTCGTCTTGCCGTTGGTGCCGGTGACGGCCACCACCGGGATGCGGCCATCCTCGCCCGGCTCGAACAGGTGGTCGACGATGGCCTCGCCCACGTTGCGCGACTTGCCGTACGACGGCGACAGGTGCATGCGCAGCCCCGGCGCGGCATTCACTTCCACGATGCCGCCGCCCTGCTCTTCCAGCGGCTGCAGCACGCTCTGGCAGACCACGTCGACGCCGCACACGTGCAGGCCCACCATCTGCGCGGCGGTGATCGCGCGATCGGCCACCTCGGGATGGACTTCGTCCGTGACGTCGGTGGCGGTGCCGCCGGTGGACAGGTTCGCGTTGTGCCGCATCGTCACGCGCCGGCCGCGCGCCGGCACGCTGTCGGGCGTGAGGCCCTGCGCGGTCAGCAGCGCGACGGCGATGTCGTCGATGCGGATCCTGGTCAGCGACGTGGCATGGCCGTCGCCGCGGCGCGGGTCGGCATTGACCCTGGCGACCAGCTCGGCCACCG
This sequence comes from Ramlibacter sp., assembly GCA_028291885.1. Lineage (GTDB taxonomy): Bacteria > Pseudomonadota > Gammaproteobacteria > Burkholderiales > Burkholderiaceae_C > Ramlibacter. Next base: position 1,729 of record JAQGNJ010000211.1, read on the forward strand.
TCGTTTCGCCGTCACCCAGCACCAGCGGGGGCTCGCGGCGCGAGGCGGCGACCAGCTGGTCGCCCACCACCAGCAGCCGGTAGTCGCTGCCAGGGAGGAATTTCTCCACCATCACTTCGCCGATCTGCGCCGCCGACTGGTACGCCGCCGCGATGGCCTCGCGCGTGGTGACGTTCACGGTGATGCCCTTGCCCTGGTTGCCGTCGCGCGGCTTCACCACCACCGGCAGCCCCACTTCCTGCGCGGCGGCCCAGGCATCGTCCGCGTCGGTGACGGGCCGGCCCATGGGCACCGGTACGCCGGCGGCATGCAGCAGTTGCTTGGACAGTTCCTTGTCCTGCGCGATAGCTTCCGACACGGCGCTGGTCTGGTCGACCTCCGCAGCCCAGATGCGGCGCTGGTGCTTGCCCCAGCCGAACTGCACCAGGCTGCCGTCGGTCAGGCGCCGGCTCGGGATGCCGCGGGCAGACGCCGCCTGCACGATGCAGCCCGTGCTGGGGCCCAGCCGCACGTCCTCGTCGGTCTCGCGCAGGCGGGCGATGGCGGCGTCCGCGTCGAAGCCGGCTTGAGGGTCCAGCGTGGCGGTGATCAGTTGTTGTGCGAGCTCCAACGCCAGGCGGCCCACGGACTCTTCGCTGTATTCGACGACGACCTGGTAGGTGCCGGACTCGACCGTCGAATAGGTGCGGCTGAAGCTGACCGGGCAGCCGGCTTCTTCCTGCAGCGAGAGCGCCGCGGTCTCGAGCACCCGGGCCAGCGACACCGGGCCGGCGAGGCGAAAAACACCCATGCCCGGGAACAGCGTGCGCAGCCGCGCTTCGAAGCCGGGACTATCGGTGACCGCGATCTCGTCGTCGGAGCAGGACACGACGGCCTCGATGGCCGTGTGCCGGCTCCACAGGTTGGGCCCGCGCAGCGCGCGGATGCGGGAAACTTGCATGGAGGGCTCAGGCGGGTTGAGCGGAAGAAGGGGCGTGGTGGGCGTCGAAGGTTTCGATGCCGGCGATGATCAGGTCGGGCGGGATGTCCAGCGCCCAGGCGGCGGCGACCACGGCGAGCAGCGTCTCGTCGGCCAGGCTGCCGCGCGCCAGGCGCGACAGCGGAGCCAGCCGCGTTTCGGCACTGCCGGTGGCCAGCACGGGCCGGCCATCGCGCAGGGTCACGGCACGCCCACCGCGCGCGCCGGCGCCGCGATGGGCGACCAGCGCGGGCGTCTGCGGGTCGGCGGCGTAGAGGATGACTTCGCCGTCGCAGAACGCGCCCAGGGCCGCGACGCGCTCGTCGGCCGCGTTCAGCACCGCCACGCCGTCGTCCAGCACCACGTCGACCTGGGTGCGCAGCACCTTGGCCATCTGCTCGGGCGCGCTGGCGCCGAACGCCTGCACGTCGAATTCACCCAGCGCCCCGGCGCCGTCGAGGTCGGTCACCACGCCGACCATGCAGCGGTCGTAGGCCAGGCCGTCGCGCAGGATGGTCCGGGCGTCGTTCTCGAACACCGCGGCCTGCACGTTGCGGTTGACCAGCAGCCGGTGCGACACGTCCCAGCGGCGCGCGTCGCCGGCCTGCAGGCAACGCCGGTCGAGGTACAGGCCGTCGGCGCAGGCCAGGCCGACGCGCCGGCCCAGCAGGTGGCCCAGCCAGGCGACCAGGCGCGCGATGCGCGTGGTGTCGCGCGTGCCGGCGATGCCCACGACGGGAATGCGGCCGGGGTGTTCGTGGCCGCCGTCCGCGGGGAACAGCGTGTCGACGATGGCGCGCCCCACCGGTCGCGGCTGGCCGATCGCCGGCTTCAGGTGTGCGAGCAGGCCGGGGCCGGCGTTGATTTCGACGATGGCGGCGCCCTGCGCGTGCAGCGGGCGCGAGATGTCCTGCGCCACCAGGTCGACGCCGGCGATGTCCAGGCCCACGATGCGCGCCGCCAGGGCGACCACGTGTTCGACCTCGGGGTGGACTTCGTCGGTGCAGTCGACGGCCACGTTGCCGTTACGCTGGATCAGCACCTTGCGCCCGGCCTCCGGGACGGCCTCGGGCGTGAGGCCCTGCCGTGCGAGGTCGGCGACGATGGCTCCGTCTTCGGCGATGTCGAGGCGGTTCAGCGGATGGTCTTCGGTGGTGCCGCGCCGCGGGTCGCTGTTGATCTGCACGTCGACCAGCTGGGTGACGCTGGAGCGACCGTCGCCGGTGACCCAGGCGCTTTCGCCGCGCGCGGCCGCCACCACCTTGCCGCCGACGACCAGCAGTCGGTGCTCGTCGCCCTGGATGCAGCGTTCGACCAGGACCTCGCTGCCATGCTGCTCGGCGACCGCGAAGGCGGCTTCCACGTCGGCCTGGGTGCGCAGGTCCAGCATCACGCCGCGGCCGTGGTTGCCGTCGCTGGGCTTGACGACCACCGGCAG
>JAQGNJ010000212.1 GCA_028291885.1 Ramlibacter sp.
GTGCGCTCGGTCTTCGTCGTCGGCCCCGACAAGAAGATCAAGCTGATGCTCACCTATCCGATGACGACCGGCCGCAACTTCGACGAGATCCTGCGCGTTCTCGACTCGATGCAGCTCACCGCCAAGCACCGGGTCGCGACGCCGGCCAACTGGAAGCAGGGCGAGGACGTGATCATCGCCGGGTCGGTCTCCGACGACGAGGCGAAGACGCTGTTCCCGGGCTACAAGGCGGTCAAGCCTTATCTGCGCGTCACCGCGCAGCCGAAGTAAGGCAGCGTCCGGGCATGCTCACGATCTACAACGACAAGCATGCCCTGCACCAGGGCCGGTTCGAGATGTTCCGCGGCGAGCTGGTCCCCTGCGTCGAGCTGCCGGCCCGGTCGGACTTTGTCCTGCAGGAGCTGAAGGCGCGCCGGCTCTGCGAGGTCGGCGTCAACGCGGTCAACGCGGTCAACGTGCTCGACGGCTTTTGCCAGCGCGCCGCCTGAGGGCGCACGCGATGCTGCTCCTGCCCGTCATCCGCCTCGCGACATCCGGCGACGCGGCCGGCATCGCGGCGATGTCGCGCAGCTTCATTGAGCAGGGCCTGGACTGGAGCTGGAGGGAGGAGCGGGTCCTGCACGCGATCCAGGAGCGCGCGACCAACGTCGCGGTCATCACCGAGGGCGACGGCCTGCTCGGCTTCGGCATCATGCAGTACCGCGACGAGACCGCCCACCTGGCGCTGTTCGCGATCCGGCCGAGCCGCCGCAACCGGGGCCTGGGCCGCCAGCTGCTGGCCTGGCTCGAGAAGCCGGCCCGGATCGCCGGGATCGAGCGGCTGCGGGTGGAAGCCCGGGCCGACAACACCGGCGCAATTGTCTTCTACGAGCGGCAGGGCTTCAGGCGGGTGAAGACCGTTCCCGGCTACTACAGCGGCCTGATCGACGCCGTGAAGCTCGAGAAGCGCCTGCAGCCAACCGACTGACACCGGCGCGACAGTCTTGCGGGTCTACCCGATGGACTGGGGCCGCCGCGGCGCTTCCAATGGCTGCTCCTTTCCCAGGAGTGTCCATGCGCCGTCGACAGATCATCCAGCTCACCGCGGCCGCTGTGGCCGCCCCCTCGCTTTGCGCGTTCGCCCAATCGGATTTCCCGAACAAGCCGATCAAGCTCGTGATCGCCTTTCCGGCGGGCGGCCCGACCGACATCACGATGCGCTCGCTCGCCGACAACGCGGGCAAGATCCTCAAGCAGCCGGTCATCGTGGAAAACAAGCCCGGCGCCGGCGGTTCGCTGCCGGCCCAGCAGCTGCAGAGCTCGGCGCCGGACGGCTACACCGTCGCCCAGATCCCGCTCGGCGTGTTCCGCCTGCCGTACACGACCAAGATCAACTGGGATCCGGTCAAGGACATCGCCTACGTCATCAACGTCACCGGCTACGCCTTCGGCATCGTCGTGCCGGCGGATTCGCCGCTCAAGAGCTGGACCCACTTCGTCGGCTGGGCGAAGGCCAACCCCGGGCGCCTGACCTACGGCTCGACCGGCACGCTGACCAGCCCGCACCTGACGACCGAGCTGATCGCGCAGCAACTGGGCATCCAGCTGCAGCACGTTCCGTACAAGGGCAGCGCCGACCTGGCGCAGGCCATCGTCGGCGGCCACATCATGGCGGCCGCCGATTCCACCGGCTTCGCGCCGCTGGTCGAGTCCGGCAAGCTGCGGGTGCTCAACACCTGGGGCGAGAAGCGGCTGGCCAAGTTCCCGGATGCGCCGACGCTCAAGGAGCTGGGCCTGAACATCGTGCAGAACTCGCCCTTCGGCATCGGCGCGCCGCGCGGCACGCCGCCGGCGGTCGTCAAGCGGCTGCACGATGCTTTCAAGACGGCGATGGAAGACCCCAGCTACGTGCAGGCGCTGGCGCGCTACGACATGGTCCCGATGTACATGAGCTCCAGCGGCTACACGAAGTTCGCGCAGGAAACCTTCGCCAAGGAAAAGGCGCTGGTCGAAAAGCTCGGCCTGGCCAAGGCCAGCTGAGGCCGTCCGCCCGTCGGCGCGCTCCGGCGCCACGGCATCGCGCGGTTCTGCGAAGATCACGCCATGCCCAAGCACAAGCCGCTGGTGTGGCTCCCCGCCTGCCACCGAAACCTGGATCTCTCCGACCCCGGCGGCTACACCGTGCTCGCGGACCGCTATGCGGCCGCCGTCACGGCCCTGGGCCTGCAGCCTGTGCTGTATCCGATGGCCGCCGCCGCGGACGTCGCCGACCTGCTGCCGCTGGTGGACGGCGTGCTGCTCACCGGCTCGCCGTCAAATGTGGAGGCGACGCGTTTCGGCGGCACGGCCCTGCCCACCGACCTGCTGGACCCGCGGCGCGACGCGCTGACGATGGCTCTGGTGCCGGCGGCGCTGGAGGCCGGGATGCCGCTGTTCGGCGTCTGCCGCGGCCTGCAGGAAATGAACGTCGCGCTGGGCGGCAGCCTGCACCAGCAGGTGCACTCGGAGCCGGGGCTGATGGACCACCGCGAGCCCGACGACCAGGACCTCGCCGTGCAGTTCGCAACCCGCCATGAGGTGCTGCTGGCGCCGGGCAGCGCATTCGCCGAATGGGCCGGCGGCACGCGGGCGCAGGTGAACTCGCTGCATGGCCAGGGCATCAAGCGCCTGGGCCGCGACCTGGTCGCCGAAGCGCTGGCGCCGGACGGCCTGGTCGAGGGCGTGCGGGTCGAAGGCGCATCGGGCTTCGCCTACGGCGTGCAGTGGCACCCGGAGTGGCGCCACGAATCCAACCCCTTCTACCAGCACACGCTCGAGGCATTCGCCCGGGCCTGCCGCGCCCACCGGGAGCACAGGACAGGCGCATGAGCCGCCGGGCCGCCCCAAGGCGAATCCCGCAGCGCGTAGCGCGGATGGTAGTCCAGTGAGCGCGGCAGCGGACGTCCCGCGCGTCTGGGTGGTGGCCAGCCACCGCGAGCTGGGCAACGAGCACGGGCATCCGCAGTGCTACACCGTGATGGACGAGGCCGGCACCCGCACCCTGCTGAACCTGGGGCTGCAGCCGGTCTGCTATCCCTGGGCGCCGCTGGAACGGCTGGCGGCGCTGCTCGAAACCGTCGACGGCCTGCTGCTCGGGGGCTCGGCGACCAACGTCCATCCCCGCCACTACGGCGAAGAGCCGGCGAGCGACGAATTTGTCTACGACGCCGATCGCGACGCCGTCGCCCTGCCGCTGATTCGCCTGGCCATCGAGCATCGCGTTCCGCTGTTCTCGGTCTGCCGCGGCTGTCACGAATTCAACGTCGCCATGGGCGGCAGCCTGTACCAGTCGTTGCCGGCCCTCGAGGGCCCGGTGCGCCACTGGGAAGACCCCGACGAAGCGCTGGACGCGCAGTACGCCGAGCGCCACGAGGTGGAATGCACGCCGGGCGGCGAGCTGCAGCGGATCACTGGCGAGCGGCGCTTCCGCGCCAGCTCGCTGCATTCGCAGGGTGTGAAGAGGCTAGGCGAAGGCCTGGTGGCGGAGGCGCGGGCCGACGACGGACTGGTGGAGGCGTTTCGCTGGAAGGATGCCTCGCTGTTCGCCTGGGGCTTCCAGTTCCATCCGGAATGGGATCACCGCCGCCATCCCTGTTATCACCGGATCATGGCGACCTATGTCGCGGCTTGCGCGGCGAAGAAGGCGCAGCGTGGCTAGCCCGAACGGTCGTTACCGCGGCTGTCCACGATTGCTTTCGCCACTTCGGCGAATCCCGCTCCACGCTCGCTTGGCGTGACGTAGACCGGCGGGTGGGTCAGCTGCGCCTCGAAGCGGCGGATGTTGGCGACGCCTATGCTGTGCGGGAAATGCTCGAACATCAACACGTCGTTGGTGGAGTCGCCGACATAGGCCCAGCGCCCGATCTCGGCGTCGAGCTCGCGGCCGAACAGTTCGCGCACGATCCAGCGCGCGCCCGCCAGCTTGTTGTGGTCGCCCAGCCAGCCGTTGATGTGGATCGAGCTGACGGTGGCGTTCATGCCCTCGTCCTGCATCAGCTTGACGACCCGCGCGATGCAATGCGCAGGCAGGGTCGTGAACTCGCTGTGGTCGATCGCGATGTCGGTTTCGCGGCCGCCGCTGTCGCGCGAAAGCATGGCGCCGGGCACTTCCGCGACGATCCGCTGCGCGACCTGCTGCATCCGCGCGAAGTTGGCGCGCCGCAGCTCCTCGTCCTGCTGGTACAGCTTGCGCACCTGGGCCTGGGCGGTGTGGACCAGGGCCACGGCGCCGTTCTCGGCCACGATCGCGTCGACGGGCCAGTCGCGGGCGAAAGGCTCGCTCCAGCCCACCGGACGGCCCGTGATGGGGATGACGTGCAGGCCGGCGTCGCGCAGCGCCGCGATCGCGCGCAAGGCGTCGTCGGTCGCGACGCCGTCGGTGGTGAGCGTGTCGTCAATGTCGGTGAAGACGCCCACCAGCTGCCGCCGGTCCGGCGCCGGCCAGAGATCCAGCGGCTTCATGCGCCGGCCTCAGGCCTGCAAGGCAAGCCCGGCATGTTCGCGCAGCAGGTGGAAGTGGATCTTGGGAAAGCGTTCCTGCGCCAGCCGCACGTCGTAGGGCGACGTGCACAGGAAGGCGAGCGCATTGGCGGCGTCGCGCGCCATCCGCGCCGGGTACGCGTCGGTGAAGGCGCGCAGTTCGGCCGGCGTGTCGGCGGTGATCCAGCGCGCGCCCGTGTACTGGCAGCCTTCCAGCCGGATGTCGGCGTCGTACTCCGACTTCAGGCGGTGCTGCACCACCTCGAACTGCAGCTGGCCGACGGCGCCGAGCAGCATCGAGCCGCCCATCTCGGGGCGGAACACCTGGATCGCGCCTTCTTCACCGAGCTGGGCCAGGCCCTGCTGCAGCTGCTTGGTGCGCAGCGGATTCTTCAGCAGCACCGTCATGAAGAGTTCGGGCGCGAAGAAGGGCAGGCCGGTGAACTGCAGGTTGGCGCCGTCGGTGATGGTGTCGCCCAGCTGCACGCCGCCATGGGTCGTGAAGCCGATGATGTCGCCGGCGTAGGCCTCGTCCACCGCCTCGCGCCGCTGCGACAGGAAGGTGACGACCGAGGTCGGGCGCAGCTCCTTGGCCGTGCGCTGCACCTTCAGCTTCATTCCCGGCGTGTACTTGCCCGACGCCATGCGGACGAAGGCGATGCGGTCGCGGTGGTTGGCGTCCATGTTGGCCTGGACCTTGAACACGACGCCGGCAAAGTTCTCGTCGGCCGGCTGGATCTCCTTGATCACGGGCTCCTTGTTGACGATCAATTTGCTGGTGCGCGGCTGCGGCGGGGGCGCCAGGTCGACCAGCGCCTCCAGCACTTCCATCACGCCAAAATTGTTGACGCCCGAGCCGAAGAACACCGGTGTCTGCTTGCCGGCGAGGAAGGCCTCGTGGTCCCAGGTCGGCGACGCGCCGATCGCAAGTTCCATGCTCTGTTCCGCCGTTTCGAATTCGTGGCCGAAGCGCTGCAGCAGGTTCTCGCGGTCCGACAGCGGCACGGTCTCGAAGTCCTGCGGCAGCCGCTCGGAGCCCGACTCGAACACCGTCATGGCGCGCGTTCGCAGGTTCATGATGCCGCCGAAGGTCTTGCCCTGGCCGACCGGCCACGTCATCGGCACGCAGGCCATGCCCAGTTCCCGCTCCACCTCGTCGAGGATGTCCAGGGGATCGCGCACTTCGCGGTCCATCTTGTTGACGAAGGTGATGATGGGCGTGTCGCGCTGGCGGCAAACTTCAATGAGGCGTCGCGTCTGGGCTTCGACGCCGTTGGCGGCGTCGATCACCATCAGCGCCGAGTCGACGGCGGTGAGCACGCGGTAGGTGTCTTCCGAGAAGTCCTTGTGGCCCGGCGTGTCCAGCAGGTTGATCACGTGCTCGCGGTACAGCATCTGCATCACCGACGAGGCCACCGAGATGCCGCGCTGCTTCTCGATCTCCATCCAGTCGCTGGTCGCGTGCCGCGACGCTTTTCTCGCCTTGACCGAGCCCGCGATCTGGATCGCGCCGGAGAACAGCAGCAGCTTTTCCGTCAGCGTGGTCTTGCCCGCGTCGGGGTGGGAAATGATGGCAAAGGTGCGGCGGCGCCGGGTTTCGGCGGCAAAGGGCGAGGCGGACAAGGGGAGGGCTCCGGAAGGCAAAGGCTGAGCTGCAAACCGTTTCAGCCAGCCCCGTATTGTGCCGCTTAGGTGTAGCCTAGTCGGCCATGGGGCAACCGGTCGAACAGGAACTGCTGCGGGTGGACGGGCGCGAGATCGCCGTCACCAACCCGGGCAAGCTGCTTTTCCCCGACGCGGGTCTGACCAAACTGGACCTGGTCCGCTATTACCTGGCCGTCGCGCCCGGCGCCTTGCGCGGGGCCGGCGGCCGTCCGAACGTGCTGGTGCGTTACCCGAACGGCATTGCCGGCGAGTTCTTCTTCCAGAAGCGGGCGCCCGGCAACCGGCCGGACTGGCTGGAGGCGGCGACCATCCGCTTCCCGTCCGGCAACGTGGCGCAGGAGGTCGTCCCGCGCGAGGCGGCCGCCCTGGCCTGGATGGCGAACCTGGGCTGCATCGAGCTGCATCCGCATCCGGTGCGGGCCGATGACTTGGACCATCCGGACGAATTGCGGGTCGACCTCGATCCCGTGCCCGGCGTCGAATGGAAGCAGATCCGCGAGGTGGCGGACGTCGCCCGGTCGGTGCTGGAGGATCACGGCCTGGCCGGCTGGCCCAAGACCTCGGGCTCGCGCGGCATCCACGTCATCGTGCGGATCGAGCGCCGCTGGAGTTTCGACGAGGTGCGGCGGGCGGCGCTGGCGCTGGCACGCGAAGTCGAGCGCCGCGCGCCCAAGCTGGCGACCAGCAAGTGGTGGAAGGAAGAGCGGCACGGCGTCTTCGTCGACTACAACCAGAACGCCAAGGACAGGACCGTCGCCTCCGCTTATTCGGTGCGGCCGAAGCCGGACGCCCGGGTCTCGGCGCCGGTGACCTGGGCCGAGTTGCAAGTCTGCGATCCGGCGGACTTCACCATGCTGACCATGCCCAGGCGCTTCCAGGCGCTGGGCGATCCGCACGAAGGCATCGACGCGGCGCCCTGCTCGCTGGAGCGGCTGCTGGAGCTGTCGGCAAAACAGGAGGCGGCGGGCGAGGGCGACGCGCCCTGGCCGCCCCACTACCGCAAGGCCGCCGGCGAACCGCCGCGGGCGCCGCCTTCGG
>JAQGNJ010000257.1 GCA_028291885.1 Ramlibacter sp.
ACCGGCACGCCGAGCGAGGCCGTCATGTGGCGGTCGAACGCTGCGGCGCGAACCATCGCGCCGATCCGCGTGCGGAAGATCAGCAGCCAGGCGGCGGCGATGATGGCGCTGCCCACGGCCATGACGAACAGCCTGTAGTTCGGGAAGAACAGTCCCAGCATCTCGGTGGCGCCGGTGATCGGCGCGTCGATGCGCAGCGGGTTGGCGCCGAACACGATCTTGAGCAGGTCTTCCAGCACCACGGCCAGGCCGAACGTCAGCAGCAGGGTCAGCGTGTGCCTGTCCTTGCTGTGGAAGACGCGCTGGACCAGGCCGCGCTCGGTGGCATAGCCGACCACCGCCATCAGCAGCGGCGTGAGCACCAGCGCCCACCAGAAGGAGACGCCGACGCCCAGCAGCGCCACCGCCGCATAGGCGCCGATGGCGTAGAACTCGCCGTGGGCCATGTTGATGACGTCGAGCAGGCCGAAGATGGTCGTCAGGCCCAGGGCCATGAGCACCACGGCCACTCCGATCGAGAGGCCGTTGACCACCTGCGGCGCCAGCACGAACTGCAGCCACTCCAGCGCTAGCGCCATTGAACGTCTCCTCTTTGTCGTCGTTGCGTCAGAAGCGGGTGCAGGTGTCGGGGCCGATGGCGTTGGCTGCCGCGACCTTGCCGACGACCTCGAACCTGCCGCCGTTCAGTCGCGCCGCGTACATGTCCTGCATGGCCTGGTGGTCGTCGGCGCGCAGCGTCTTGACGCCCTGCGGCGTGTTCCACTGGATGCCGCGCATCGCCTCGCGCACCTTGTCGGTTTCGGTGCTCCTGGCCTTCTCGACCGCCGCCTTGTAGAAGAACAGCACGCCGTAGGAGTCGGCGCCATACAGGTCGGGCTCGGTCTTGTGGGCCGCCTGGAAGGCGGCGACGAACTTCTTGTTCTCGGGCGTGTCCAGGCTGACCGAATAGCCGACGCCGGTGACGAAACCGTCCGCCGCCTTGCCGATCGCGGCGGCGTTCTGCGAGGTCACGGTGCCGGAGGCGCCGACCACCTGCACGTTGCGGTTCAGGCCGAACTCCGCCATCTGCGTGAACAGGCGCACCGTGTCGTTGCCGGCGACCGAGGTGTAGATCACCGTTGGTCGGGCCGAGCGGATCTGGCCGAAGAAGGGCGAGTAGTCCTTGTTGTCCAGCGGCGCGAACACCTCGCCGACGGTCTTGGCGCCCTTGCCCTCGGCGGCGCTCTTGAACGCGGCGACGGTGCTGCGGCCCATCTCGTAATCCGGGCCGAGGTAGAACACGTTGGCGTTCGGCTTGGTGCTTGCCATCCAGTCCGCAAGCGCCGCCGATTGCATGCCGGCGCGGGCGTTGACGCGGAACACATTGGGCGAGCACTTGTCGGCGGTGATCGAATCGGCGAAGGACACCGTCGTCGCGATCAGGCGCTGGTTGCGCTCCGCGCACGCGAACATGGACGACAAGACGGCCTACAACATCGTCAAGACCATCTTCGACAAGCGCAGCGACCTGATCGCGGTGCACAAGGAGGCGGAGAACTTCAAGCTGGAGAACCAGCGCAGCAACGCGACGCCGATCCCGTTCCATCCGGGAGCGGTCAAGTACTTCGCCGAAAAGGGCGTCAGGATCAACTGAGCGATCCCCGCCCCCGACCCCGCCGCCCGGCGGGGTTTTCGTTTGCGCCGACACCAGCGAGATCCGCCCATGACCGAACAGCCCCACCCGCACTCCGCCGCGCAGCCGGCGGTCAGCGACGAAGCGCTGCGCAAGGCGCAGCTGTACGTGGAGGAGGAAGAGGGAGCGTCGAACCGTCTGCGCGGCTGGCTCGCCGGCTTCATCACGCTGGTCGCGGTGGCGATGTCGGTGTTCCACCTGTACTCCGCCTATGCGATCGTGCCGACCCAGGTGCTGCGGCCGGTCCACGTCGCGCTGGTGCTGTTCCTGACCTTCCTGCTGTTCCCCGTCGGCAGGCGCTTTCGCCACCGCGTGATGTGGTGGGACTGGATCGCGGCGCTGCTGGCGATCGGCGTCGCCGTCTACGTCATCGCCGGCGGCGACGACTTCACGGACCGCAACACGGCGCCGCTGCCCTGGGACATCTTCTTCGGCGTCGCGCTGATCGTGCTGGTGCTCGAGGCGATGCGCCGCACCGCGGGGTGGATCATGCCGGCGGTGACGGGCCTGTTCGTGGCGTATGCGCTGTTCGGCGCCTGGCTGCCCGCGCCCTGGACCCACAAGGGCTACGAGGTCGGACGCCTGGTCGGCCACCTGTATATGACGTTCGAAGGCATCTTCGGCGTGGCGGTCGACGTTTCTTCGTCGCTGATCATCCTGTTCACCATCTTCGGCGCCTTCCTGCAGTTCTCCGGCGCCGGCAAGTTCTACATCGACTTCTCCTTCTCGGCGATGGGCGGCAAGCCGACCGGCGCGGGACGCACCGTCGTCCTCGCCTCCTTCCTGCTCGGCGGACCTTCCGGCTCCGGCGTGGCGACGACGGTGACGCTCGGCTCCGTCGCCTGGCCGATGCTGCAGAAAGTCGGCTACGACCGCAACGCCGCCGGCGGCCTGCTCGCAGCCGGCGGGCTCGGCGCGATCATTTCGCCGCCGGTGCTGGGCGCGGCCGCTTTCCTGATCGCGGAGTTCCTGAAGATCTCCTACCTCGACGTGCTGCTGATGGCGTGCATCCCCACGCTGCTGTTCTACTTCGCGCTGTTCCTGATGGTGGAGATCGACGCCAAGAAATACGGCATGGGCAACACGGTGATCGAGAAGGTCGACAGCGTCTGGAACCTCACGCGCAAGTACTGGTTCCACTTCCTCTCGCTGGTCTCCATCGTGGCCTTCATGCTCTGGGGTTTTTCGCCGGTGATGTCGGTGTTCTGCGCCACCATCGTCTCGTTCTTCACCAGTTTCCTGCGGCGCGACACGGCGCTGCTGCCGTACGACCTGTTCACCGGCGCCGGTTCGTTCTGGCGCCGGCTGGCCGGCTCGGGCTTGGTCAAGGCGATGGAAGGCGGCTCGATCGGCATGTTGAACGTGGCGGCCACCTGCGCCGGCGCCGGCATCATCGTCGGCGTGGTCACGCTCACCGGCCTGGGCCTGAAGTTCAGCGCCATCGTGATCGACTACGCTGGCGGCTCGCTGCTGCTGACGGCGCTGTTCACGGCGCTGGTGGTCTGGATCGTCGGGCTGGCGGTGCCGGTGACGGCCTCCTACATAATCTGCGCGGTGATCGCCGCGCCGGCGCTGATCAAGCTGGGGGTGCCGGACTTCGCGGCGCTCATGTTCATCTTCTATTACGCGGTGCTGTCCGAGGTGTCGCCGCCAACGGCGCTGGCGCCGTTCGCGGCGGCCGCCATC
>JAQGNJ010000261.1 GCA_028291885.1 Ramlibacter sp.
TTTCACAGCAGCGCAGCGAAGCTGCGCCTGGCGGTTTCCAGTTCGGGGACGAGCTGCTCGACGACCTGCTCGCGGGTCATGCGGCTGGTGGAAACCGACAGGCTCATGGCGGCGACGAGCTCGCCGCGGCCGTTGCGGATCGGCACGGCGACGGAACGCAGGCCGATCTCCAGCTCCTCGTCGCTGATCGCATAGCCGTGCGTCCGGACGCGGGCGATCTCCTTGATGATCTCCTTCATGCCGGTGCGCGTGTGCGGCGTCAGCGCCGGACGCGACATCCGGTTGAGGATGAACTCGACTTCCGCCGCCGGCTTTCCGGAGAGCAGAACGCGGCCCGTCGCGCTCGCATACGCCGGCAGCCGCGCGCCCACGCCCAGTCCGCTCGAGAGGCTGCGGCGATGGGTGGAGCGCGCGACGAACACGGCGTCCTGCGAGTCCAGCACCGCGATCGACGCCGATTCGCGGGTGCGCTCGCTCGTCATCTCCAGGATCGGCTGTGCCACCTTGGGCAGCGGATCGGAAGCGACGTACGCGTGGCCCAGTCGCAGCGACCGCGGCGCGAGCCGGAAGCTTCTGCCGTCCTGCGACGCATATCCCAGCTTGCAAAGCGTCAGCAGGCTGCGGCGCACGGCGGCCTTGGTGTGGCCGGTGATCTCGGCCGCCTGCGTCAGCGTCAGCGGCCCCCTGCTGATGCCGAAAGCCTCGACGATGGCCAGCCCCTTCTCCAGCCCCATCACGTATTCCTTCTCCTCCTTTTGCTGCTCCATTCCGAGTGCCGCGGCCATCTTCGTCCCCGTTGCAATAGTTCGATATCCGAACTATAGATACGAAATCATTGACCCGGATCGACGCGGCGGCGAAACTCATCGCATCAGCGGACCCTCTCTCCGCAACAGAGACAAGGATCAGAGATGGAAAGCGCACAGACGCTGCAGCGGCCGCAGGTCGATGTCCCGGCCACCGACTTCGACCCCTACGCGGACGAGGTGCTCGACGACCCCTATCCGCATTACGAGATGCTGCGGGAGCTGGGCCCCGTCTTCTACCTGAGCCGCTACAACGCCTACGGCATCGCCCGCCACGCGGAAATCGACGCGGTGCTGCGCGACCCGGTCACTTTCTGCTCCAGCGCCGGCGTCGGCCTGGCCAACTTCCACATGGAAGAGCCCTGGCGCAAGCCGAGCATCATCCTCGAAGCCGATCCGCCGATGCATGGCCGCACCCGCAAGGTCGTCGCCGGCCTGCTCGCGCCGGCGTCGATCAACAAGCTGCGCCCGACCTTCGAGCGCCAGGCCGAACTGCTGGTGGAGCGCATCCTCGACAAGGGCAGCTTCGACGCGGTCACCGACCTGTGCGAGGCCTATCCGCTCAAGGTGTTCGCCGACGCCGTCGGCATCCCGGCCGAGGGCCGCGAGAAGTACCTGCTGCCCTACGGCGACATGGTGTTCAACGCCTTCGGCCCGGTCAACGAGCGCTTCAAGGCCTGCCTGGCGAAAGCCCAGGATGGCGCGATCGCCTGGATCGCGGAAGTCTGCAGGCGCGAGAACCTGACGCCCGACGGCTTCGGCGCGCAGTTGTACAAGGCCGCCGACGAGGGCCTGCTGGCGCCGGAGGAAGCGCCGATGCTGGTGCGCACCCTGCTCTCCGCCGGCCTGGACACGACGGTCTTCACGCTGTGCAACGCCATCCTGTCGTTCTCGCGCCATCCCGAGCAGTGGGCGCACGTCCACGCCAACCCGGCGCTGGCGCGCCAGGCGCTGGAAGAAGTGCTGCGCTACGAAAGCACCTTCCACTCCTTCTACCGCACGACGACGCGCGAGGTCGAGGTCGCCGGCGTGCCCATGGCCAACGAGCAGAAGGTCTGCGTCTTCATCGGCTCGGCCAACCGCGACCCGCGCCGCTGGGGCGAGAGCGCCGACAAGTTCGACGTCACGCGCCGCGCCTCCGGCAACCTGGCCTTCGGCACCGGCATCCACGGCTGCGCCGGCCAGATGATCGCGCGGCTCGAGGGCGAGATCGTGCTGACGGCGCTGGCCAAGCGGGTCAGGAACATCCGGCTCGAAGGCAAGCCCGTCATCCACTACAACAACTCGGTCCGCGGATACACGAGCATGCCGGTCAGCGTCAGCGCCGACTGAGCTTTCCCTTCAACCTTTCCGTCCAGAGGCAACCATGCCCCAGATCACGTACGTCCAGCCGGGCGGCGAGCGCCGCTCCATCGCCGCGAACGCCGGCGCCACGGTCATGCTGACGGCAGTCGCCAACAACATCCCCGGCATCGTCGCCGAGTGCGGCGGCGCGGCGATGTGCGCCACCTGCCACGTCTATCTCGACGAAGCCAGCCTGGACGTGGTGCCGCCGGTGAGCGAAGTCGAGAACGAGATGCTGGACAGCGCCGCCAGCGGCCGCCGCGGCAACAGCCGCCTGAGCTGCCAGCTCGTGCTGCAGGCGGGCGTCGAGGAAATCGTCGTCCACATCCCCTCGCACCAGGTCTAGGGCCGCAGATGGACGCAGGCGTGATCGTTGTCGGCAGCGGGCAAGGCGGCTTCCAGGTCGCGGCATCGCTGCGCGACGAGGGCTACGAGGGCCCGGTCACGCTGATCGGCGACGAGCCCGGCCTGCCCTACCAGCGCCCGCCCTTGTCCAAGTCCTTCCTCGCCGGCAAGGCCCAGGCCCAGCAGATCGAGCTGCGGCCCGCCAGCTTCTACGCCGAACGAAAGATCTCGGTGCTCGCGGCGCAGCGCGTGACCGGCATCCACCGCTCCGCGCGGCGCGTGGAACTCGCCTCGGGCGCCACCCTGCCCTACGAGCACCTCGTGCTGGCGACGGGCGCCCGCGCCCGCGTGCCGGCCGTGCCTGGCGCCCAGCTGGCCGGCGTCCTGGCGCTGCGCAGCCGCGCCGATGCGCAGGCGTTGCTCGACCAGCTGCGGCAGGCCCGCCGGCTGGTCGTCGTCGGCGCCGGCTTCATCGGCCTGGAAGTGTCGGTGGTCGCTCGCGAGATTGGCCTGGAGGTGCGGGTGATCGAGTTCGCCGAGCGCGTGCTCAAGCGCTCTGTGTCCGCGCCCGCGGCCGACTACCTGGCCAACGCGCTGGCCGCGCGCGGCGTGCAATTCAATCTCGCGACCGGCGTGACCGCTTTCACCGGCAGCGAAGGCCGGGTCCGCGGCGTCGAGACGACGCGCGGCGAGTCCTTCCCGGCGGACCTGGTGGTGGTCGGCGTCGGCGTCGATCCGGACGTGGGCCTGGCAAGCGCGGCCGACCTGGCCGTGCACGACGGCATCATCGTCGACCGCCAGCTGCTGACCAGCGATCCGTCGATTTCCGCCATCGGCGATTGCGCCCGCTATCCGGCGGCATTCTGCAAGGCTCTGGTGCGGATCGAATCGGTGCAGAACGCGGTCGACCAGGCGCGTTGCGTCGCCGCGCGCATCGCAGGCAAGGCCGAGCCCTATGCCAAGGTGCCCTGGTTCTGGAGCGACCAGGGCGACAACCGCCTGCAGATCGCCGGTGTCGCCGAGGGCGCCGACAGCACCGTGCTGCGCGGCGACGTCGCCGCCGGCAAGTTCTCGGTGTTCCGCTTCCGCGGCGAGCGGCTCATGGCGGTGGAATCCATCAACAGCGCCGGCGACCACATGGCGGCGCGCAAGCTGCTCGCCGCCGCGACACCCATCACGCCCGACCAGGCCGCCGACACCGGCGTCAAGCTGGCGGCGCTCCTTGCCCCTTGAACGACACGAGGACAGCCATGATCACCGAAGTCCCCAAGACCATCATCGTGACCGGCGGCGCCAGCGGCATCGGCTACGCCTTCTGCGAGCACCTGGCCGAACTCGGCCACCGCATCGTCATCGCCGACCTGCGCGGCGCCGACGAGTCCGCGGGCAAGCTGCGCTCGGCCGGCCACAAGGCCATCGGCGTGACGGCCGACGTCGTGAGCGAAACGGACGTCGCCGCCATGGCCGACGCCGCACAGCAGGAGTTCGGCGGCATCGACGGCCTCGTCAACAACGCCGGCCTGTTCACCACCCTGGCGCTCAAGCCCTTCGACCAGATCACCAACCAGGAATGGATGCGGGTGATGGAAGTCAACACGCTCGGCCCCTTCAACTGCGCCAAGGCGGTGCTGCCGGCGCTGCGCAGGAGCGGCCGCGGCCGGCTGGTCAACATCGCGTCGACGGTGCCGATCAAGGGCGCGCCGAACATGGCGCACTACGTCGCGAGCAAGGGCGCCGTGATCGCCTTCACGCGATCCCTGGCGCGGGAGCTGGCCAAGGACAAGATCACGGTGAACGCGATCGCGCCCGGCTTCACGCTGAGCGACGGCGTGCTGCAGAGCGACCTGCAGAACCGCATCGGCGACAACGCGCGCACCACCGGCCGCTGCATCCAGCGCGACCAGGTTCCGGCCGACCTGGTGAGCGCGCTCGCCTACCTGGTCGGCGACGGCGCGAGTTTCGTCACCGGCCAGACGCTGGCCGTCGACGGCGGCGGCGTGTTCCTCTGACCACATTCCTTCCCAGCCAACGACAACCACAGGAGACCTCCATGTCCAGACCTCTTTCCCTCAACGCGTGGGCGCGGGCAGCCGCTGCCCTGGCAGTCGCCGCGGCGGGCGTGTCCGCCCAGGCGCAATCGTCGACGCCGGTCAAGGTCGGCCTGATGCTGCCCAGCTCCGGCACCTTCGCCGACCTCGGCAAGTGGACCAACAACGGCTTCCGGCTGTACGTGGAGGAGCAGGGAGGCAAGCTGGGCGGCCGTCCGGTGGAATACGTGGTGCTCGACGACGAGTCCGATCCGTCCAAGGCCAACGAGAACGCCAACCGGCTGGTCAAGCGCGACAAGGTCGACGTGCTGGTGGGCACCATCCATTCCGGCGTGGCTTCGACGATGGCCAAGGTCGCCCGCGAGACCAACACGCTGCTGATCGTGCCCAATGCCGGCGCCGGCGAGATCACCGGCGCGATGTGCGCGCCCAATGTGTTCCGCACGTCGTTCAGCAACTGGCAACCGGGCTACGCCAGCGGCGTGCTGGCGGCGAAAAAGCACAAGACGGCCGTGACCATCAGCTGGAAGTACGCGGCGGGCGACGAGTCGGTCAAGGGCTTCCGCGAAGCCTTCGAAAAGGGCGGCGGCAAGGTGCTCAAGGACCTGAACCTGCCGTTCCCGAACGTTGAGTTCCAGCCCCTGCTGACCGAGCTGGCCACCATCAAGCCCGAGGCCGCCTATGTGTTCGTCGCCGGCGCCGGCCAGGTGAAGTTCGTCAAGGACTACGCCGCCGCGGGCCTCAAGACCAGCATCCCGCTGTACGGCGCCTTCATCACCGAAGGCACGCTGGCCGCCCAGGGCGAAGCCGCCAGCGGCCTGCAGACCGTGCTGCACTACGCCGACGGCGTGAAGAACCCGAAGAACGAGAAGTTCATCGCCGCCTACACCAAGGCCTTCGGCAGCGCCCCGAACCTGTTCGCGGTGCAGGGTTACGACTCCGCGCAGCTCTACGACGTGGGCCTGAAGGCCGTCAAGGGCGACACCAGGAAGAAGGCCGAGATGATCAAGGCCATGGAGTCCGCCAAGATCGAGAGCCCGCGCGGCCCGCTGTCGTTTTCCAAGTCGCACAACCCGGTGCAGGACTTCTACGTGCGCGTGGCCCGCGGCAACCAGAACGTGATGACCGACACCATCGTCAAGGGCCTGAACGATCCGTCGCCGGACTGCAAGCCGTAACCGTCGACCAGGCCTGAACGCAAGATGGATCTCGCCCTCATCCTCATCCAGACGCTGAACGCCGTCCAGTACGGCCTTCTGCTGTTCCTGGTCGCGAGCGGACTCACCCTCATCTTCGGAGTGATGGGCGTGATCAACCTCGCGCACGGGAGCTTCTACATGATGGGGGCCTATCTCGCGTTCAGCCTGGCCGCATTCACCGGCAACCTGCTGCTCACGATCGTCATCGGCGTGGTGCTCAGCGCCGTGCTCGGCGCCTTGCTGGAATGGGCGCTGTACTCCCACCTGTACAAGCGCAACCACCTGCAGCAGGTGCTGCTGACCTACGGCCTGATCCTGATCTTCGAGGAACTGCGCAGCGTGCTGGTGGGCGACGAGGTGTATTCGGTCAAGGTGCCGGCCTGGCTGGACTTCTCCGTGCCGCTGGGCAGCGTGATGACCTATCCGGCCTATCGCCTCTTCATGTCGGGGGTCTGCCTGCTGGTGGCGCTCGGCCTGTATCTGCTGATCCAGCGCACGACCGTCGGAGCACGCATCCGCGCCGGCTCGTCCAACCGCGCCATGGTGCAGATCCTGGGGATCGACATCGACTGGCTGTACCGGCTGGTGTTCGCGCTGGGCGTCGCCCTTGCCGCCTTCGCCGGCATGATCAACGCGCCGGCCTCGACGGTCTCGCCCGGCATGGGCACGCAGGTGCTGATCGTGAGTTTCGTCGTCGTGATCGTCGGCGGCATCGGCTCGGTCTGGGGCGCGCTGCTGGCATCTCTCCTCATCGCCTTCGCCGATACCTTCGGCAAGGTCTTCGTTCCCGATTACGCCGGCATCGCCATCTACGTGGTGATGGCCGCGATCCTGCTGTGGCGTCCCGAAGGGCTGTTCAAGTCATGACGTCCATCGTCAAATCGCCGGCGCGCGCCGCCGTCATCGCGGTCTTCCTGGTGGCGCTCGCGGCCTTTCCGCAGTTCGGCCAGGACTTCTACACCGAGATGATCACGCGGGTGATGATCATGTCGATCTTCGCCATCAGCCTGGACCTGCTGGTCGGCTACACCGGCCTCATCAGCTTCGGCCACGCGGCGTGGTTCGGCATGGGCGGCTACGTCTTCGCCCTGCTCGGAACCAAGTACCGCGTCACCGACAGCCTGTGGCTCACCCTGCCCGCGGCCATGCTGGTGACGGCCGTCGCGTCCTTCCTGGTCGGCCTGTTCGTGCTGCGCACGCGGGGCATGTTCTTCATCATGGTGACGCTGGCCTTCGCCCAGATCTTCTATTTCTTCTTCCACGACATCAAGGCGCTGGGCGGCAGCTCGGACGGCATGAACCTGCGCGGCAAGCCCTCCGCCGCCATCGGCGACTGGGTGCCCTTCGAGCTGACCGACACCAACACGCTGTACTACTTCGTGATGGTGCTGATGGTCGCCCTGCTGCTGTTCATGACCCTGCTGCTGCGCTCGCCGCTGGGCCGCGCGCTGCAGGGCATCCGCGAGAACGAGCACCGCATGGAGGCGATCGGCTTTCCGGTGTTCCGCTACAAGCTGGCGGCCTTCACCATCGCAGGTGCGTTCGGCGGACTGGCGGGCTACCTGTTCGCCGTCCTGAACAGCAGCGTCAATCCCGAGATGCTGTCCTGGCACCAGTCGGCCGACGGCCTGCTGATGCTGATCCTGGGCGGCATGGGCCAGCTGTGGGGTGGGCTGATCGGAGCCTTCACCTTCGTGCTGCTGCAGGACCTGCTGTCCACGTACACAAAGCTGTGGCACCTGTGGCTGGGCATCGCCATCGTCCTGCTGGTGCTCTTCCTGCCGGGCGGAATGATCTCGATCGCCGAGCGCGTCAAGGGCTTGTTGCAACGGAGGCGCGCATGAGCGAAGTCCTGCTCAAGACCGTCGAACTGCGGCGCACCTTCGGCGGCCTGGCAGCCAACGACCGCGTTTCCATCGAGCTGCGGCGCGGCGAGGTCCATGCGCTGCTGGGGCCGAACGGCGCCGGCAAGTCCACGCTGATCAACCTGCTGTCGGGCGACCTCGCCGCCAGCTCCGGACAGGTGTTCTACCGCGGCCAGGACATCACGGGCCTGACGCCGCACGAGCGCTCGCTGATCGGCATCGGCCGCAGCTACCAGAAGACCAACATCTTTCCGGGCTTCTCCGTGCGCGAGAACGTCCGCCTCGCGGCGCAATCGCGCCAGCCGCGGGCCGGCCGCATCTTCAGCGACGCCACGGCCTTTGCGCCGTACCGCCAGGCGGTCGACGACGCCCTTGCCGCTGCCCGCCTGGGCGACGTCGCCGAGCGCCGCGCCAGCGAGCTGAGCCACGGCCAGCAGCGCCAGCTGGAGCTGGCCATCGTGCTCGCCACCAGGCCGCAAGTGCTGCTGCTGGACGAGCCGCTGGCCGGCATGGGCCACGAGGAGTCGCTGCGGATGCTCGACATGCTGCGCGGCCTGGTCGCTTCGCACGCCATCCTGCTGGTCGAACACGACATGGATGCGGTGTTCTCGATCGCGGACGTGCTCACCGTGATGGTCAACGGCGTGGTGCTCAGGACCGGCACGCCGGAGCAGATCCGCTCCAGCCCCGAGGTGCAGCAGGCCTATCTGGGCAGCGAGGAGGCGGCCCATGGCTGAAGCCGTGCTCCAGGCCCGGGGCCTGCATTCCTTCTACGGCGACAGCCACATCCTGCATGGCGTGGACTTCACGCTGGGCCGCGGCGAAGCCGTGGGACTGATGGGCCGCAACGGCATGGGCAAGTCGACCCTGCTCAAATCGCTCGTCAACGTGGTCACGCCGCGCGAAGGCGAGGTGACCGCCTTCGGCCGCCCGACCCGCGGCATGAAGATCCACGACGTCGCCCGCCTGGGCATCGCCTACGTGCCGGAAGGCCGCGGCATCTTCCCCAACCTCAGCGTGCGCGAGAACCTGACGGTGGCCGCGCGACCGTCGCTGGACGGCCGGCGCGACTGGACCTACGAGCGCGTGCTGCAAACCTTTCCGCGCCTGGCCGAACGCCTGAACCACGGCGGCCAGCAGCTGTCGGGCGGCGAGCAGCAGATGCTGACCATCGGCCGCGCGCTGATGACCAATCCGCAGATCCTGATCCTGGACGAAGCGACCGAAGGCCTGGCCCCGCTCATCGCCCGAGAGATCTGGCGTATCGTGCGCGTGATCCGCGAATCCGGCATCGCCACCGTCCTGGTGGACAAGAACTGGAAGGCCGTCAGCGAACTCACCGACCGCAACGTCATCCTGGTCAAGGGACGCGTGGTCTTCGAGGGCAGCGGCGAAGCGCTGCGCGCCCAGCCGAGCCTCCTCGCCGAATACCTCGGCGTCTGAACGAGACATCAACCGTGCAAGCAAAACACAACCGGAGCAACCCATGAAAACGACCATCTCCAGGCGCCTCGCGCTCGTGCTGGGAGCCGCCATCGCCGCCAGCGGCAGCATAGCTGTCGCCCAGACCTCCTCCAAGCCGATCCGCTTCGTCGTGCCCTTCCCGGCCGGCGGCACGGCCGACATCCTGCCGCGCATCGTCTCCGAGAAGCTGCGAACGACCTATCCCGGCGGCGTGGTGGTGGAGAACAGGACAGGCGCCGGCGGCAACATCGGCGCCGAAGTCGTGGCGCGCGCGGAGGCCGACGGCAGCGTCTTCCTGGTGTCGCCGCCCGGCCCGATCGCGATCAACCATCACCTTTACAAGTCGCTGGCCTTCGACCCGACCAAGTGGGTGCCGGTGACGGTGCTGGCGACCGTGCCCAACGTGCTCGCCGTCAGCAACAAGCTGCCGGTCAAGAACGTCGCCGAGCTGATCGCCTACCTCAAGGCCAATCCGGAGAAGGAGAGCTACGCCTCGCAGGGCAACGGCTCGACCTCTCACCTGACGGCCGCGATGTTCATGCAGCTGACCGGCACGAAGATGACCCACATCCCGTACAAGGGCACGGCGCCGGCGCTGGTGGACCTGGTCGGCGGCAACGTCGACGTGTTCTTCGACAACCTCAGCTCGTCGGCGCAGTTCCACATCGGCAACAAGATCCGCATCCTGGCCGTCGCCGACGACCAGCGCGCGCCGACGCTGGCGAACGTGCCGACGCTCAACGAGTCCAAGGTGCCCATGGAAGCCGTCACCTTCTTCACCGTCGTCGCCCCGCCCGGCACGCCGGCTGCGAGCGTCGCGGCCATGCAGAAGGCGGTTGCCGCCGCGCTGGCGCTGCCCGACGTCAGGCAGAAATTCGGCGAACAGGGCGCGGAGCCGCGCGGCTGGTCGCCCGAGCAGACAGGCGAGTTCATCCGCCGCGAATCCGACCGCTGGAACAAGGTCATCAAGAGCGCCAACGTGACGCTGGAGTGAAAGCCATGCAGGAACAGACGATCCACTGGAAGGGGCCGGGCCTGACCCGCGTGCCCTTCGAGGTGTACACGGACACCGAACTCTCCGCGCGCGAGCAGGAGCGCATCTTCCGGGGCGAGACCTGGAACTTCCTGTGCCTGGAGGCGGACCTGCCCGAGGGCGGCAGCTTCCGCACCACCTTCGTCGGCGACACGCCGGTGGTGGTGGTCAAGGACAACGACGGCGAGGTCTACGCATTCGAGAACCGCTGCGCGCACCGCGGCGCGCTGATCGCGCTGGAGAAATCCGGCCAGGTCGAGAACTTCCAGTGCGTCTACCACGCCTGGAGCTACAACCGCCAGGGCGACCTGATCGGCGTCGCCTTCGAAGCCGGCGTCAAGGGCCAGGGCGGCATGGGCAAGGGCTTCTGCAAGGAGGAGCACGGGCCGCGCAAGCTGCGCATCGCCGTCTACTGCGGCCTGGTGTTCGGCAGCTTCAGCGAGGACGTTCCCGGCATCGAGGACTACCTGGGCCCGGAGATCTGCGCGCGCATCGAGCGCGTGCTGCACAAGCCGGTCGAGGTGATCGGCCGCTTCACCCAGGCGCTGCCGAACAACTGGAAGCTCTACGTGGAGAACGTCAAGGACAGCTACCACGCCAGCCTGCTGCACCTGTTCTTCACGACCTTCGAGCTCAATCGCCTGTCGCAGAAAGGCGGGCTGATCGTCGACGAATCGGGCGGCCACCACGTGAGCTATTCGATGATCGACCCCGACGCGGCCGACGCCTCGTACAAGGAACAGGGGCTGCGCTCGGACCACGACAAGTACCGGCTGAAGGACCCGAGCGTGCTCTCGGGTTTCAAGGAGTACGACGACGGCATCACGCTGCAGATCCTGTCGGTGTTCCCCGGCTTCGTGCTGCAGCAGATCCAGAACTGCCTGGCCGTGCGCCAGGTCCTGCCCAAGGGCCAGGAGCGGTCGGAGCTGAACTGGACCTACATCGGCTACACCGACGACACGCCGGAGCAGCGCAAGGTGCGGCTCAAGCAGCTGAACCTCGTCGGGCCCGCCGGCTTCATCTCGATGGAAGACGGCGCCGTCGGCGGCTTCGTGCAGCGCGGCATCGCCGGCGCCCAGGGCATGGAAGCCGTCATCGAGATGGGCGGGGACCAGGCCGTTTCCAGCGAAGGGCGCGCCACCGAGGCATCGGTGCGCGGCTTCTGGAAAGCCTATCGCCACCACCTGGGCGCGTGAGCCACCGGAGAACCCCATGATCGACCTGCTGGCGCTGTGCGCCTTCAACGCCGCCTATGCCAACGCCATCGACAGCGATGCGCTGGAGGAATGGCCGGCATTTTTCACCGCGGACTGCAACTACCGCATCACCAACGTCGACAACGAGAAGGAAGGCCTGCCCTCGGGCATCGTCTACGCCGACTCGCGCGCGATGCTGGAAGACCGCATCGCCGCGCTGCGCGAGGCGAATATCTACGAGCGGCATCGCTACCGCCACCTGCTGGGCATCCCGCTGGTCGAAACCGCGAGCAGCGAGGGCGCCGTCGCCCGCACGCCCTTCATGGTGGCCCGCATCATGGCCACCGGCGAGACCATGCTGTTCGCGACCGGGCAATACCACGACCGCTTCGTCATGGAAAACGAGCGCCTGCTGCTGGCCGAGCGCGTGGCGGTCTGCGACAGCACCGTCACCGACACGCTGATGGCGCTGCCGCTGTGAGGCCGTCATGAGAACGATTGCGCTGTCGGTCGGCGACCCGAACGGGATCGGGCCCGAGATCGTGCTCAAGGCGCTCGATGCGCTGGCGGGCGAGAAAAGGCTGCAAGCCACGGTGTTCGGGCCGGCCTCGGTGCTGGAGCGAACGGCCAAGGCTTGCGGGCTGGAACACGTGCTGGCGCGGACCGCGCTGCGTCCCGTCGGCGAGCTGCCCGCGGATGCAGCCGTGCCCGGCCAGATCGACGCGCAGGCCGGCGCCAGCGCCATCGCGTCGGCCACGGCGGCGCTCCAGGCCTGCCAGGCCGGCGAGTTCGACGCCGTGGTGGCAGGTCCGCACCACGAGACCGCGATCCACCAGGCCGGCATCGCCTTCAGCGGCTATCCGTCGCTGGTGGCGCGGGTCTGCGGCCAGCAGGAGCACAGCGTCTTCCTGATGCTGGTGGGCGGCGGCCTGCGGATCGTCCACGTCACGCTGCACGAGAGCGTTGCGACCGCGCTGGCCCGGATCACGCCCGACCTGATCGTCGCGGCGACGCAGGCCGGCGTGCGCGCCTGCAGGATGCTGGGCGTGGAGCAGCCCAGCGTCGCGCTGTTCGGCATCAACCCGCACGCGTCGGAAGGCCGGCTGTTCGGCCCCGAGGACGAAGACCGCGTCGTGCCCGCGGCGCAGCGCTTGCGCGAACTCGGCATCGCCGTTTCCGGCCCGATGGGCGCCGACATGCTGCTGGCCGACCGCAAGCACGACCTCTACGTCGCGATGCTGCACGACCAGGGCCACATCCCCGTCAAGCTGCTGGCGCCGCAGGCGGCCAGCGCGGTGTCGATCGGCGGCAAGGTGCTGCTGGCGAGCACCGGCCATGGCAGCGCGATGGACATCGCCGGCAAGGGCCAGGCCCGGCCCGATGCGCTGCTGCGCAGCCTGCGCCTGGTCGCCGGCATTTCCTGAAGTTTTCTTTCCCCTGGTTTTTTTCATGGCGTACGACATCCGCATTGCCGGCACCGAGCAGCATTTTTCCTGCGAGCCCGGCCAGAACATCCTCGACGCGGGCCTGAAGGCCGGCATCGAGATGCCCTATTCCTGCCGCAAGGGCGTGTGCGGCAACTGCGCGGGCGGCATCGCCTCCGGCGCCGCCCAGTGCCCGCCCAACGACGTCGCCGGTCCGGGCCAGGTGCTGTATTGCCAGTGTGTGCCCGAGGGCGACCTGGAGATCGTCCCGACGGCCTGGCACCGCATCGATCCGGCGGCGCGCAAGCAGTTCAGCGCCAAGGTGTACCGCAACACGCTGGCGGCCGACGACGTCAGCGTGCTGCAGCTGCGCCTGCCCGCAGGCCAGCGCGCGAAGTTCAAGGCCGGCCAGTATCTGCAGGTGACGCTTCCGGACGGCAGCCGGCGATCCTATTCGATGGCCAATCCGCCGCACGAGAGCGACACGCTGCAGCTGCACATCCGCCACGTCGCGGGCGGGCAGTTCACGCGGATCGTCCCGACGCTCAAGCAAGGCGACCTGCTGCAGGTGGAGCTGCCTTTCGGCAATTTCGAGCTGAAGGAAGAATCGTCGTCGCCGATGCTCTGCGTGGTCGGCGGCACCGGCTTCGCGCCGGTCAAGTCGCTGCTCGACGACCTGGTGAAGAAAGGCGTCAAGCGTCCCGTCACGCTGATCTGGGGCGGCCGCGACCGCAACGGCCTGTACCTGATGGCGGCCGTGGACCGCTGGAAGAAGCTCTTGCCCGGCTTCGACTTCGTCCCCGCCGTGGAAGACGCAGCCGATGCGCAGGCGCTGGGCGGATTCCACGGGCGCGTCGACGACGCCTTGCGGACCAGGTTCGAGTCGCTCGCCGGCTACGAGGTGTATTGCTGCGGCGCGCCGCCCATGGTGGCCGCGGTGAAGAAAGCCTGCGTCGACGAGCGCGGTCTCGATCCGAAGCACTTCTTCAGCGACGTGTTCGTGCCGGGGCCGGCCGCGTAGTCACTGCCTGCATCGCCCGCGCGGCGAAGCGCATGGGCACTCCTCGCGGCCGAGCCGTACGCGTGCACAGTCCGCGCGTGGCAAAGCCGCATGCGGGCGGGCTGCGGCGCGCTGGCAACGCGTCCGGCGGCCAAATGCGCCGCCGGCAAACCTGCGCCGGCCAGACTTGCGTCCCCGCGGTCTAAC
>JAQGNJ010000263.1 GCA_028291885.1 Ramlibacter sp.
TAGTGCAGCGACGAGTCGTTGAGCTTGAGCTTCTCCAGGCTGTCGCGCAGCGACTCGTACTGGTTGGCCTCCACCGGATACAGGCCGGCGAACACCTGCGGCTGGATTTCCTTGAAGCCGGGCAGCGCCTCGGTCGCGGTGAAAGCGGCGCCGCCGGTTCCGCCCTTGACCAGCGTCACGGTGTCGCCGACCTTGGCGGCCTGCAGTTCCTTGATGCCCGCGATGATGTAGCCCACTTCGCCCGCTTCCAGCGACTGGCGCGATTCGTTGGCCGGCGTGAAGACGCCCAGGTTGTCGGCGTTGTACTGGAGATCGTTGGCCATCAGCTTGATCCGCTCGCCTTTGGCGAGCCGGCCGTCGACGACGCGCACCAGCATCACGACGCCGACGTAGCTGTCGAACCAGCTGTCGACGATCATGGCGCGCAGCGGGCCGTCGGGGTTGCCCTTGGGCGGCGGAATCCGGGCGACCACCGCCTCGAGGATCTCGTCGATGCCCATGCCGGTCTTGGCCGAACACGGGATCGCGTCGGTGGCGTCGATGCCGATCACGTCCTCGATCTCGAGCTTCGCGTTCTCCGGATCCGCCTGCGGCAGGTCCATCTTGTTGAGGACCGGCACGACCTCGACGCCGAGATCGAGCGCCGTGTAGCAGTTGGCCACTGTCTGCGCTTCGACGCCCTGGCTCGCATCGACGACGAGCAAAGCGCCTTCGCACGCCGACAGCGAGCGCGAGACTTCGTACGAGAAGTCGACGTGGCCCGGCGTGTCGATCAGATTGAGGTTGTAGACCTGCCCGTCCTGCGCCTTGTAGCGCAGTGCCGCGGTCTGCGCCTTGATGGTTATCCCACGCTCTTTTTCGAGATCCATCGAGTCGAGCACCTGCTCTTCCATCTCGCGATCCGAGAGCCCCCCGCAACGCTGGATCAGGCGGTCTGCGAGAGTCGATTTGCCGTGGTCGATGTGCGCGATGATCGAAAAGTTTCTGATGTGATTCATCAACGGGAACGCTTAAGTGATTGAATTCAAACGGCAGCCGGAAAGAAAAAAGGGCGCGTCGAGTGGTGACGCGCCCTGAACCAACAATCTATGGCAACTGCGATAGTTGGAGCTTCATTGTAGGCAAAAAGCCCGGGACGTACAGCGCGTGGGGCTGCCCGGGAGGGTCGTTGCAGGGCTGCAACAGGATTTTTATTCACAGGTTATCAACAAAAAGCGGGGGCAAGTGTTTGGACAAGTTGTGGGCGATCTGTGGACGTCCTGTGTAACGCAGCAATTCATCCCGTATGGTGGGTTGGTGCGCAAGGCATATGCCTGCAATCCCGACTTCGACCGCCCGATTCTATCGAAAGTCGTGAATAGCTCCTGGCAAAGTGAGCAAGCGCACACTTGATAGCGGACAAAAGATCGGTCCGAAAAAAATTGTCGCCGTGGAAAAAAGGCCCCAAACCCGACTCCGGGCAGGGGCCTTGGGGCCGCGACGGCCGGCTTGCGCTAGCCGCGCGACGGCCGGATCAAGAGATAACTGGCCAGCTCGCCACGGCGCAGCAGCACGGGCACGGGCTTGCTCTTGTCGACACGGGCAATGACCGCGTCGAATTCACGCACGGAATTGACTTCCGTATTGCCGATGGCAACGATGATGTCGCCCTCGCGGATGCCGGCGCGTGCAGCCGCCTCCGCCACCGTTTCCACTTTCACCCCGCCCTTGATCTTCAGGTCCTTCTTCTGGGCGTCGTTCAGGTCGCTGACCACCAGGCCCACCGACTGCGCCGCAGCCGAGCCCTTGGGCTTTTCCGCTTCCTTCTCGGAGACGCGCTTGACCGGCTTCTCGGCCTCGATCTCGGCAATGGTGACGCCCAGGTCCTTGGAGCCGCCACGGCGGAACACCGTCAGGGTCGACCGGCTGCCCGGCTTGGTGTTGCCGACCATCCGCGGCAGGTCGCTGGCCTTGTCGATCGTCTTGCCGTCGAAGCGGGTGATGATGTCGCCCGCTTCCACGCCCGCCTTGTCGGCCGGCGAGCCGCTCTCCACGCTTCGCACCAGAGCGCCCTGCGGCTTGCCCAGTCCGATGGACTCGGCGACATCCTTGGTGACCTGGTCGATCTGCACGCCGATGCGGCCGCGCGAGACGCGCCCGGCCGGGGAGCGCAGCTGTTCGCTGACGCGGATTGCCTCGTCGATCGGGATCGCGAAGGAAATGCCCATGAAGCCGCCCGAGCGCGAATAGATCTGGCTGTTGATGCCGATCACCTCGCCGCGCATGTTGATCAGCGGACCGCCGGAGTTGCCCGGGTTGATGGCCACGTCGGTCTGGATGAAGGGCAGGTAATCGCCGGTGTCGCGCTGCTTGGCGCTGACGATGCCGGCGGTGACGGTGTTCTCCAGGCCGAACGGAGAGCCGATCGCCATCACCCACTCGCCGACCTTCAGGCGGTTCACGTCGCCGATCTTCACCGCCGGCAGGCCGGTGGCCTCGATCTTGATGACGGCGACGTCGGTGCGCTTGTCGGGCGAGCCGACGACCTTGGCCTTGAACTCGCGCTTGTCCGGCAGCGTGACAAGCACCTCTTCGGCGCCCTCCACCACGTGGGCGTTGGTCATGACGTAGCCGTCGGAGGTCAGGATGAAGCCCGAGCCGACGCCGCGGGGCTGCGCTTCCTCGTCCTGCGGCTGCGGCCGGTTCGGGCGCGGAGCCTGGCGCGGCGCTCCCGGCGCCGGCTGGCCGAAGAAGCGGCGGAAAAACTCCTGCATGTCTTCGTCCATCTGGCCGTTGCCGCCGCCCGCGGAAGGCCGGGCGCGCTCGAGCGTGCGGATGTTGACGACCGCGGGACCGACCAGCTCCACCAGATCGGTGAAGTCAGGCAGCCCTCGCACCTGCGGCGCCGACTGCGCCACCACCGGAGTGGCCGGGATCAGCGCCACGGTCCCCGAGACGGCGAGCGCGCCGACCAGGAGATGGGTGCGGAATTTTTTCCAATCGAGCTGGAACATATCGACCTCTTGTTGAAAGATATTGCTGTGAATGCGGCGCAGCGAAATGGTTCGCCATTTCGCTGCCGGGCTGACAGATGGGGGCTTATTTGCGCCGCTCAAGGCTTTGCGCGAAAGCCCTGAGCGTGTGCGGCGGCACCTCGCCGACGGCCGTGAGCCACCAGTCCTGGATCCGGTGGGTCAGGGTCTGCGTCGCGCCCACGGCGGCGAACAGCCCTTCCTGGGTGTGGCGCTGGCGGTCGTACGGCTCGACGAACAGCGACACCGAGGCGAGGCCGTCGGAAAAGATCCACTGCATGGTGTTCTCGGCGGCCGGTCGCTTGTAGCAACTCATCGGCTTGAAACCGGCGACGGCGGTCCGCAGCGCCCAGCCCTCGGCGGCCGGCGTGGTCCTGGCGACCTCCGTCTTCTCGATCCGGTAGCCGTCGGTGCTGGCCATCATCTGCGCCAGCTTGTCCATCCGCACAGGTGCATCCAGTTGCAGCTCCGAGAAGGCCGCCTGCTCCAGCACGTTGCCTTCGGTGTCCAGCGTCTGCAGCTTGACCACCAGGCCGGACTTCTTCTCGCTCCAGATGCGGTAGCCGAAACGAAGGTTGTCCCGCGGCGCGAGCTGCACGACGTCCGCGTCGTAGCCGGCGACCCGGTCGCTGCCGGCGCCGCGCGCGCTGTAGAACTCGGGGATCGAGTTCTCGCCGGCGTTGAGCAGGTGCGGGAAAGGACCCAGCGATTCGCGCTTCTCGCTGCGCACGACCCGGCTTTCCGGCAGGAAGATCATGACGTCGTCGTTGCGGCGGAAGATCGCGCGCGGCGCGCCGGTCAGGCTTTCCACCCGCTCCATCTGCAGGTCGCCTTCGCAGGCGTGCCAGATCCGTGCACTGGACAGGGCGCCCGCGAACGACGACACGACGAAGGTGCCGACATAGCTGCGGCGCCGCGAAGCCTCGTGCATGCGCAGCAGCCATTCGCTGATTCCGCGCTCGGCCGGCGGTTTGCCCGAGGAAGCGCCCTGGCTGTTCGACCGCGGCTGGGCCGAGGCCAGTCCGAGGACGCCGACGGTGCACAGGAGGACCAGGAGCCGCCCGAACAGACGAAGCGAAGGCGCAGGCGAAGTTTGGAGCATGCGGATGGCGGGGTCAGCGGGCCGGAGCCTCGAAGGTGGCGTTGCGCAGGAAGCCCGCGGGCGTCTGCAGGGCCGAAGTGCCCCCGCCCAGCTGACGGTGGGCGGCGAGCATCTCGTCGAGCCTCGGGTCACGGATCATCACGGGCGGGCGCCCGGCCTGGGCCACGGCCGCCGGCGCGCCGGCGGCCGCAAGCTGGGGCTGCTGCGGACGCGCGAAGTCGCCGATCGCCGTCCAGCCGATCGCGGCCACCGCGGCAAGCGAGGCGAAGCCGGCCACCAGTTTCCAGCGGAAGCTGGAGTCGTTCGCCGCCTCCGGGCGGGGGCCGACGGCCAGCGGAAGCTGCGCCGCAAGCGCCGCAGGCGCCACGGTGGCAGCCGCTTCTTCGACCAGGTCGCGCGCTCGCTCCTGCTCGAGCCGGACCTGGAAGCCGGCCAGGAACTTCGCCGGAGCCGTGCCGGTGGGCAGGTCGCCGGTCCGCAACACGTCGCCGATCAGGTGATAGGTATGCCACGTGGTGCGCGCCTGGGCGTCCGTCGCCACGGTCTGGATGACGCGCTCCAGCGGCTCGCCCCGCAACTGGCCGTCGGCCAGCGCCGAGATCATTTCCTGCATTTGTATCTTGTCCATAGCGTCACCTTGCCTGTTCACCACCGCTACCAGCGCTTGCCTGTCTGGTTTTCCAGCATGGGCCTGACTTTCGCCGAAATCGCCTCGCGCGCGCGGAAAATCCTCGAGCGCACCGTGCCGATCGGACAGTTCATCACTTCCGCGATCTCTTCGTAGCTCAGGCCCTCGATCTCGCGCAGGGTGACCGCCTGGCGCAATTCCTCGGGCAGGGCCTCCATGGCCGAGTTCACCGCCCCCGCGATTTCCTTGGCGGCGAGCACCGTTTCCGGCGTTTCCGAGGAGGTTAGTTCGTTCTCCACGGCGGAAGTTTCATCTTCGTCGTCGCCGGAGCCCCGCATCGCGCTTTCCGACACCAGCGGGTCGCGCTTGAGGTCCATCAGCGCCTTCTTGGCGGTGTTGACGGCGATCCGGTAGAGCCACGTGTAGAACTGGGCGTCGCCGCGAAATTGCGCCAGCGCCCGGTAAGCCCGGATGAAGGTTTCCTGCGCGATGTCTTCCACCAGGTCCACGTCGCGGACCATGCGTCCGATCAGCCGCTCGATGCGGCGCTGGTACTTGATCACCAGCAGCTCGAACGCCTTCTGGTCCCCCGCGACGGTGCGCTCGACCAGCATCAGGTCCGTGTCGGCGGAAGTCGGGGGCGCGGGAGTCGCTTTGGTCATGGTGTCGCTGCCGGCGGGCGGGCCGGAGGCAGCGCTTGCGGTCTGGCGCGCGAATATACCGCACGGCGCAGATCCATCCAGCGTTGTGGGTAGCGGCGCCGTTCGAGCCAGAGCCACTGCGATGACTCCGGCCCGCGCCATTGAACCAGCAGCAGGCGCTGCAAGTCGAGGGTCACTTCGACGGCGCCCGCGGCGCTGCAGAGCGGCGTTGTCCAGCCGCTTGCGTCCCAATGCAGGTCGCCGCGCGGTGAGCGCAGCCAGGACAGCAGCGCCCAGCCGCCGAAAACAGCCAGCGCCAGGCCGGCGGCGGCTTGCCGCCAGCCCGGCTGGTCGGCTTCGTGCACCCAGAACAGCGTCACCGCCACACCGGCCGACCACAAGACGGCGCCGAGCAGCCCGGCGGACAGCGGGCGCCCCACCGGATAGGTCACCGATGGGGCGTTGTGCATGGGATGGGGCTCAGACCGGCGCCGCAAGGCGCCGGGCGCGCAGCTCAGATGCGCTTGAAGACGAGCGTGCCATTGGTGCCGCCGAAGCCGAAGTTGTTCTTCACGGCCACATCGATCTTCATGTCCCGCGCCTCGTTGGCGCAGTAGTCCAGGTCGCATTCGGGATCCTGGTTGATGATGTTGATGGTCGGCGGGCTCTTCTGGTCGCGGATGGCGAGCACGGTAAAGACCGATTCGATCCCGCCGGCGCCCCCCAGCAGGTGGCCGGTCATGGACTTGGTGGAATTGACGACCAGCTTCTTCGCGTCGGCGCCGAAAGCGGCCTTGATGGCATTGGTTTCGTTCAGGTCGCCCAGCGGCGTCGACGTGCCGTGCGCATTGAGGTACTGCACCTGGCCGGTGTTCACGCCCGCGTTGCGCAGCGCGTTGACCATCGCGCGTCGCGGGCCGTCGACGTCCGGCGCCGTGACGTGGAAGGCGTCGCCGCTCATGCCGAACCCGGCGAGCTCGGCATAGATCCTGGCGCCGCGTGCCTTGGCGTGTTCGTACTCTTCCAGCACCAGCACGCCGCCGCCCTCGCCCAGGACAAAACCGTCGCGGTCCTTGTCCCAGGGACGCGACGCCGTCTTCGGATCGTCGTTGCGGGTCGAAAGCGCCCTTGCCGCGGCAAAGCCGCCGACGCCGAGCGGCGAGACGCAGGATTCGGCGCCGCCGGCGACCATCACGTCCGCGTCGCCCGACTCGATCAACCGGGCCGACAGGCCGATGGCGTGCAAACCGGTCGTGCAGGCGGTGACAACCGCGATGTTCGGGCCCTTGAAGCCGAACCTGATCGACACATGGCCCGAGATCATGTTGATGATCGACGCGGGCACGAAGAAGGGGGAGATGCGCCGCGGCCCGCGATTGACCAGCTCGCCATGCATTTCCTCGATCATCGGCAGCCCGCCGATGCCGGAACCGATGTTGCAGCCGATCCGGTCCGCCATGTCGGGGGTCAGCGCTTCGCCGGTGGGCAGGCCGCTATCCTGCACCGCCTCGATGGCCGCGACCAGCCCGAGGTGGATGAAGCGGTCCATGTGGCGCGCTTCCTTCTCGGGGATCCAGTCGCCGATCTTCAAGCCCTTGACCTCGCCGGCAAACCTGCAGGCGAGATTCGACGCATCGAAGCTCCGGATCAGGTCGATGCCGCCGTTGCCCGCGAGCAGGTTGGCCCACGACTCCTGCACCGTGTTTCCGACCGGGCTGATGCAGCCCAGTCCCGTCACGACGACGCGCCGGCGACTCATGGCACCTCCGGGAGACGGTTCTGCACTCCGCTCATGCGCGATCAGGCCTTCTGGTGCGTGTTGGCGTAGTCGATGGCGTTTTGCACCGTCGTGATCTTCTCCGCGTCCTCGTCGGGAATCTCGATGCCGAACTCGTCTTCGAGCGCCATCACCAGTTCCACCGTGTCCAGCGAGTCGGCTCCGAGGTCCGCCACGAAGGCTTTTTCGTTGGTGACCTGGGACTCTTCCACGCCGAGTTGTTCGGCGATGATTTTTTTGACACGTGCTTCGATATCGCTCATGGTTCCCTCAAAGGGTTGTGAATGAATCCGCAATTTTACCCGGGACAGGGTCTTGCCCCCGTCCCCGGCTGCCGGGCGGATAACCGGCGCTGACTTCGTCAGGCCATGTACATGCCGCCGTTGACGTGGATTTCCTGTCCCGTCAGGTAGCCGCCCCGCGGCGAAGCGAGGAAGGCAACGGCGTGCGCGACGTCGGCCGGCTTGCCCAGGTGCCCCAGGGGGATCTGGCCAAGCAGTGCTTTCTGCTGTTCGGGCGGGAGAGCCGCCGTCATGTCGGTTTCGATGAATCCGGGCGCCACGCAGTTGACCGTGATGCCTCGGCTCCCGAGCTCCCGGGCCAGGGCGCGGGTCATGCCCGCGACGCCGGCCTTGGCCGCCGCGTAGTTCGCCTGCCCCGGATTGCCGGCGGCGCCGACGACCGAGGTGATGCTGATGATGCGGCCATAGCGCTGCTTCATCATCGTGCGCATCACGGCGCGGCTCATGCGGAACACCGCCTTGAGGTTGGTGTCCAGCACCGCGTCCCAGTCGTCGTCCTTCAGCCGCATCGCCAGCATGTCGCGGGTGATGCCGGCGTTGTTCACCAGGATCTGCAGCCCGCCGTGCTCCTTGACGATGGCGTCGATCAGGGCCTCGGCTGCGGCGACGTCGTTGACGTCGAGCGCCGCGCCGCGGCAGCCGGCATGCGCCGACAGCGTCGCGTCGATCTTCGCGGCGCCTTCGGCCGTGGTGGCGGTGCCGATCACCTTGAGGCCCTGGGCCGCCAGTTCGAGCGCGATGGCCGCGCCGATGCCGCGCGACGCGCCGGTGACCAGGGCCACCTGGCCCTCGAATTTGACGGCGCTCATGCGAGCAGTCCCTTCACGTCGGCCAGGCTGGCCGGGTCATGCAAGGCCACGCCGGTGAGCTCGGGGTCGATGCGCTTGCACAGGCCCGCCAGCACCTTGCCGGGGCCGCACTCGACGATGGTGGTCACGCCGCGGGCCTTGATCGCCTGCACGCAATCGACCCAGCGCACGGGGCCGAACGCCTGCTCGTACAGCGCGCCGCGGATCCGCTCGGGATCGGTTTCCACTTTCGCCTCGATGTTGTTGACGACGGGGATCCGCGGCGCGGAAAAGGCAATCGCCGCCAGCTTTTCCCGCAGCTTTTCGGCCGCCGGCTTCATCAGGCTGGAGTGGAACGGCGCCGACACCGGCAGCGGCAATGCCCGCTTCGCTCCGTTGGCCTTGAGGACTTCGCAGGCCTTGTCGACCGCTGCCTTGCTGCCGGCGATCACGGTCTGGCCGGGGTCGTTGAAATTGACCGCTTCGACGACCTCGTCGGTCCCGACGCCGAAAGTGCGCACCGCCTCGGCGCAGCCTTCGATGACGGCCTGGGCGTCCATGCCGAGGATCGCCGCCATCGCGCCGGTTCCCGCCGGAACCGCGTCCTGCATCGCCTGGGCGCGGAAGCGCACCAGCGGCGCTGCCTGCGCCAGCGTCAGCACGCCGGCCGCGACCAGGGCGGAATACTCGCCGAGCGAATGGCCGGCGACCACGGAAGGGGCCGCTCCGCCCTCGGCCTGCCAGGCGCGATAAGCCGCGACGCCCGCCACCAGCATCACGGGCTGGGTGGTGGTGGTCATCGCCAGGGCCTCTTTGGGGCCCTCCTTGATCAGGCGGCCCAGGTCTTCGCCCAGGGCGTCGGAAGCTTCGGCAAGGGTCGCGGCCACTGCCGGATGCCCGCCCCAGGCGTCGAGCATGCCGACGGACTGCGAGCCCTGGCCGGGAAAGACAAAGGCGAAGGATTTCATGCTTTGCTCGGAATATGGATGGTGGTTGGAAGCCGGAGCGACGCGCGCTCAGAAGTCCAGCAGCACTGCACCCCAGGTGAAGCCGCCGCCCACGCCTTCGAGCATGAGGGTGTCGCCGCGCCGGATCTTGCCGCTTCGCACGGCGGTGTCGAGGGCCAGCGGGATGGACGCGGCGGAGGTATTGCCGTGCTCGTCGACCGTGACGACCAGTTTGTCGAACGGCAGCTTCAGCTTCTTGGCCGTGCCCTGCATGATGCGGATATTGGCCTGGTGCGGGATCAGCCAGTCGATGTCGGACGCGGTGCGCCCCGCTTTTTCGAGCGTCGCGCGGGCGGCGTCTTCCAGCACGCCGACGGCGAGCTTGAACACCGCCTGGCCGTCCATCTTCAGCAGCGGGTCGCCCAACACCTTGCCGCCCGACACGGTGCCGGGCACGCACAGGATGCCGACGTGCTTGCCGTCCGCATGCAGGTCGCTGGCGAGGATGCCGGGCGTTTCCGACCCCTCGAGCACCACGGCGCCGGCGCCGTCGCCGAACAGCACGCAGGTCGTGCGGTCGGTGAAATCCAGGATCCGGGAAAACACTTCGGCGCCGATCACCAGAGCCTTGTTGGCGGCCCCGGTTTTGATCATGGAATCGGCGATGGTCAGCGCATAGACGAATCCGCTGCACACCGCCTGAACGTCGAACGCGGCGCAACCGGCCACGCCCAGCTTGTTTTGCAGGATGCAGGCAGCCGAGGGAAACACCATGTCTGGCGTCGAGGTGGCGACGATGATCAGGTCGATCTCCGCTGCCGCGACGCCCGCCGACTCCAGCGCCCGCCTCGCGGCTTCGACGCCGAGGTCGCTGCTGCTGACGTCGGGCGCGGCGAAGTGCCGGGCCCGGATGCCGGTGCGCTCGACGATCCAGTCGTCGGAGGTTTCCACCCCCCTGGTCGCGAGTTCGACTGCGAGGTCCTGGTTGCTGACGCGGCGCGGCGGCAGATAGCTGCCCGTGCCCGTGATTCGGGAAAAGCGTCTCATTGTCTTAGTTGGTGGCGGTCTCGACGGGTCGGGCCTGGACGTCGGCCCCCATCAGCAGCGGCCTCGCGTGAGCGATGCGAGCCTGGACCCGGTCCAGCAGCTGGTTCCGGGCCGCATCATACGCCCGGCTCAATGCGTGCTCGAAAGCGAAGTCGTCGGCCGAGCCATGGCTCTTGAACACCAGGCCACGCAGGCCCAGGAGCGCGGCGCCGTTGTAGCGGCGGTGATCGACACGGCTCTTGAACGCGGATAGAACCGGATAGGCGACGATGGCGGCAAACCTGGTCATGGCGTTGCGCGAGAACTCCTGCTTCAGGAAGCTGCCGATCATGGTCGCAAGCCCTTCGCTGGTTTTCAGCAGCACGTTCCCGACGAAACCGTCGCAGACGACGATGTCCGTGGTTCCCTTGAATACGTCATTGCCCTCGACATTGCCGTAAAAGTTCAGATCGCCCGAATTGGCGGCGGATCGCAGCAGTTCCCCGGCCTTCTTGATCACTTCGCTGCCCTTGATCGTTTCCTCGCCGATATTGAGCAGGCCGACCGAGGGCTGTTCCTCGTTCGACAAGGCCGAGACCAGGGCCGATCCCATGACGGCGAACTGCAGCAGGTGGTGCTCGGTGCAATCGACGTTGGCGCCCAGGTCCAGCACGGTGGTGGCGCCGCCCTTTGCGTTCGGCATGGGATAGGCGATCGCCGGGCGATCGATGCCCTCGACGGTCTTGAGCAGATAACGGGCAAGCGCCATCAGGGCGCCGGTGTTGCCGGCGGAAATCGCCGCCTGGGCCTGGCCGTCCTTCACCAGCTGGAGCGCGACCCGCATCGAGGAATCCTTCTTCCTGCGCAGGGCGACTTCGACCGCGTCGTCCATCGCGATAACTTCGCTGGCAGGCACGACACGGGCGCGCGGGTGGCTGAAAGCGGCCAAAGCCTGCGCTTCGCCAACCAGCAGCAGCTGGGCTTCGGGGTGACGCTCGAGGAATTGCCGGCACGCGGGGAGTGTGACGCGGGGGCCGTGGTCTCCCCCCATGCAATCGACGGCCAGAGTAGTCATGGGCTCAAATGTAGGGCGAACCGCATGGCAATCGCCAGCAGCGGGCGACCGGCGTCAAAAGAAGGGCCCGCGGCCGCGTTGCGCAGCGCCGGGCCCGATGCGATGCCAATCAGGCGTCGTTCTTGGTCTTGAGCACCTTGCGGCCACGGTAGAAGCCCGTGGGGCTGATGTGGTGCCGCAGGTGGGTTTCGCCGGTGGTCGGTTCCACGGCGATGCCGGGCACCGTCAGCGCGTTGTGCGAGCGGTGCATGCCCCGCTTGGAGGGGGACTTCTTGTTTTGCTGGACAGCCATGTCGGGCTCCTGGACAGGTCTTGCGCCGGGCGCGATGCATGCGCAGGGCGATGGGACGGTTGCTACTTGGGTGGGTGTGGAACCGCGCCGGCCAGGAAGAACCCGCCAGCGCGAAGCCCTCCATTATAGGACAACCCGGGCGCCGGACTCCAGGCCAGCTAGCCGCCGCCCTTGAGCACCCGCAGGCGGGCGAAGGGGTTCTCCGGCCGCGGCTGCTCGAAATCCGGATCTTCCACCGACAGCTGCACGGCCGTGGGGCAGACGTCGTGCCGGGGCACGACCGGCACTTCCATCAGGAGCTCGTCCTCGACCAGGCCCGGCAGGTCGAACGCACGGCTGATCGCCAGCAGGTCTTCCTCGGCTTCGTCGTCCAGGGCGGCTGCCGTTTCCTCGTCGGCGACGAAGCGAAACGAGCGGTCCACCACCAGCGGGATGTCCGCCGGCTCCAGGCAGCGCTGGCAAATCATGGGCAGCACCGCCTGCGCCTTCAGGTGCACCCACACTTGCGCATTCACATGCTGGGGATCGCGCAGTTCGCCCTGCGCCGACCATGTGAGCGGCCGGTCCTGGCCTTCGCCCTTGGCCTCCGCCGCCAACCGCGCGAAATCACCGACGCGGGCCTGGCCGGACAGCAAGGAGCCGTCTTCCGCGAACGCCCGCACATCCAGCCGTGCGGGGGTGAACTGCCGTTTCATCCGGGGCAGTGTAAGAGAATCGATCCATGCCTGAAGCCCTCGTGAAGCCCCGTTCTCTGGTCCTTGGCTCGACGTCGCTCTACCGCCGCGAACTGCTGGATCGGCTGGGCCTGCCGTTCGAGGTGGCGGCGCCGCTCGTCGACGAGACGCCCCAGCCTGGAGAGACGCCGCCGGTCCTGGCACGCCGGCTGGCGCTCGCCAAGGCGTTGGCGGTGGCCGGCCGTTTCCCGGACGCGATCGTGATCGGTTCCGACCAGGTTGCGGACCTCGACGGCGAAGCGCTCGGCAAACCTGGCGACCATGCCCGCGCCACCGACCAACTGCGGCGCATGCGCGGCAAGACCGTGGTGTTCCACACCGCCCTGGCGGTGGTCTGCCTGGCCACGGCCTTCCGGCAGGAGGACCTGGCGCCGGTGCGCGTGACGTTCCGGATGCTCAGCGATGCCGAGATCGAGG
>JAQGNJ010000280.1 GCA_028291885.1 Ramlibacter sp.
GTTCAAGCTGCGCACGCCGCAGGGCAAGGAGCTGATCCCCGAAACCGAGCTGCTGCAGCAGCGCGACATCAGCTTCAACGAATCGGCCGTCCTTTCCAAGGAAGCCGAGGAGAACCTGCTGTACCGCGACATGCAGACCGACATCGTGCAGCAGCTGATGCGGCGCCTGGCCGCGATCAAGACGATCTGACGGCGCGGCGTGGACCTGGACCGGGCCGACCTCAAGCTGCTGGAACTGCTGCAGCAGGACGGCCGCACGACGGTGCAGGCCCTGTCCGAGGCGATCCACCTGTCGGCTCGGGCCACGCTGAACCGGGTCCGCAAACTCGAATCCGGGGGGCTGATCGAGGGGTATCGGGCCCTGGTCAGCCGCGCCGCGCTGGGCCCCCAGGTCTGCGTGTTCGCCGAGATCGCGCTGAAGGACCAGCGCCAGTCGGTCGTGCAGCGCTTCGAAAAGCGCATGGCGTCCGCGCCCGAGGTGGTCGCCTGCCACATCATCAGCGGCCGCTACGACTACCTCGTGCGGCTGGCCTGTCCCGATCTCGACCACTATCACAAGCTGATCAGCGCCTGGCTGGACGATCCCGCGCTGGGCGTGGAGAAGATCGTCACCAACATCGAACTGGCGACGATCAAGGAGTTCGCCGGCTTCCCCCTGCCAAAGCCGCGCGCGGGCCGCTGACGTTCAGTGCGCCGGGACAGCGTCCTACGCCGCTTCCGAATCGGAAGTGGCGACGCTGCAAAGCAGCGGTCGCGGTTGCTGCGCCAGGAGCGATCGTCGTCCGCGACGCCCACCCCGACCCTAGACTGGAGCGGTCAACGGGAGCACATCATGGGCAGCGACATCACGCGGGATTTCATTGGAAAAGAGGCGCGTTTCGGCGCGCGCAACTACCAGCCGGTGCCGGTCGTCGTCGACCATGCGCGCGACTGCCTGGTCTGGGACGTCGAAGGCCGGGAGTACATCGACATGATGGGTGCGTATTCGGCAGTCAGCCACGGCCATCTGCATCCCCGCATCGTCGCCGCGGCGCAGCGCCAGTTGCAGCGCGTGGCCGTGACCTCCCGGGCGTATCACGGGACCACGCTCGGCCCCTTCCTCGAAAAGCTCTGCACGATGGCGGGCTTCGAGCGCGCGCTGCCGATGAACACCGGCGCGGAGGCGGTGGAGACGGCGATCAAGTGCGCCCGGCGCTGGGGCCACCGGGTCAAGGGCATTGCGGACGGCCAGGCCGAGATTCTGGTGGCGCGGCAGAATTTCCACGGCCGCACCAGCACCATCATCGGCTTCTCAAGCGAGCCGGATTACCGCGCCGGCTTCGGCCCTTTCGCGCCGGGTTTCCGCCACTTCGATTTCGGCGACATCGCCAGCGTCAAGGCTGCAAGCAACGCCAACACCTGCGCGGTGCTCGTCGAGCCGATCCAGGGCGAGGCGGGCGTCGTCCTGCCGCCGCCCGGGTTCTTCGCCGAGCTGCGCGACTGGTGCACGCGCAACGACATCCTGCTGATCGACGACGAGGTGCAGGCCGGGCTTGGACGCACCGGCAAGCTCTTCGCCTTCGAGCACGAAGGCATCCGCCCCGATGCGCTGATCCTGGGCAAGGCGCTTGGCGGCGGGCTGCTGCCGGTCAGCGCCTTCCTGGCCGATGCGCTCGTGATGGACGTCTTCAACCCCGGCAGCCATGGTTCCACCTTCGGCGGCAACGCGCTGGCGGCGGCCGTGGCGCTGGAGGCGCTGCTGGTGCTGGAGGACGAGGACCTGGTCGCCCGCAGCGCGGAGATGGGCAATCACCTGATCCGCCGCCTGCGTGCCGTCCAGGCGATGGCGCCGGAGCTGATCCGCGACGTGCGCGGCCGCGGCCTGTGGGTCGGCGTCGACATCGACCCGGGGCAGGCAAGCGCCCGCGAGCTGGTCGAGCGCATGGCGCGGGCCGGCGTGCTGTCCAAGGAGACGCACGAGACCGTGATCCGCTTCGCGCCGCCGCTGACGATCACGACGGGGCTGATCGACCGGGCGGTGGACGTGTTTGGCGCGATCGTTCAGGCGAAGTCGCGCGCAAAGGCCGCGCGCCCCACGCCGCTGGCGGACGCGGCGCTGGAGCCGGCCTGATCGCCCCAGTGATTAAACTTGGCGGATGCAGCTTGCCGCATCCCAACTGAGCCCGCACCTGCAAAAGGGCCTGCGGTCGCTCTACACCCTGCACGGCGACGAGCCCTTGCTGATCCAGGAAGCGGCCGACGCGATCCGCGCCGCGGCCCGCGCGCAAGGCTATTCCGAGCGCACCGTCCACACCGTGGCCGGGGCCCACTTCGACTGGAGCGAGGTGCTCGCGGCCGGCGGCAGCCTGAGCCTGTTCGCCGACAAGCAGATCGTCGAGATCCGCATCCCGTCCGGCAAGCCGGGCAAGGAAGGCAGTCCGGCGCTGCAGCAGCTGGCCGAGAGCGCCCAGGGCAACGATTCCACGCTGACGCTGGTGCTGCTGCCGCGGCTGGACAAGATGACGCGCACGGGCGCCTGGTTCGGCGCGCTCGAGAACTTCGGCGTCACGATCCAGGTCGAGCCGGTCGAACGCAACGCACTGCCGCAATGGATCGCGCAGCGCCTGCAGCAGCAGGGCCAGCGCGTCGCGGCCGGCGAGGAGGGCCAGCGGACCCTGCAGTTCTTCGCCGACCGCGTCGAAGGCAATTTGCTGGCCGCGCACCAGGAGATCCAGAAGCTGGCCCTGCTTTTTCCCGAGGGGGAGCTGAGCCTGGACAAGGTCGAAAGCGCGGTGCTCAACGTGGCGCGCTACGACGTCTTCAAGCTGTCGGAGGCGGTGCTCGCCGGCCAGGCGGCTCGGGTGCAGCGCATGCTGGACGGCCTGGAGGCCGAGGGCGAGGCCGCGGTCCTGGTGCACTACACGCTGGCCGAGGACATCCGGGCGCTCAAGCGGGTCAAGGACGCGATCGCCGCCGGCCGGCCCCTGCCCATGGCCTTGCGCGAGCAGCGGATCTGGGGGCTCAAGGAGCGGCTGTTCGAGCGCGTCCTGCCGCGCCTGACGACGACCATGCTGGACAACCTGCTGCATTCGGCCCACCTGGTCGACGGCATCGTCAAGGGACTGAAGGTGCCGGACTGGCCGACGGACGGCTGGCAGGCGCTGCACCGGCTGGCGCTGACGCTGTGCCGGGAATGCGCGGTGCAGCCGAATGCCCCCGCCCGTAAAATGCAGGCATGACCGCAGCCAGCATTTCCGAATACGTGCAGACCCTGGGCCTGCAGGCCAGGATGGCCTCCGTCCGGATGGCGCGCGCGGACGCTGCGACCAAGAACAGGGCGCTCAGGCGGCTGGCGCAACTGCTGCGCGCCAGCGTGCAGGCGCTGCAATCGGACAATGCCAAGGACCTGGAGCGAGCCATGGCCGCGGGCCTGGCGGCGCCGATGGTCGACCGCCTGAAGCTGACGCCGAAGATCATCGAGACCGTGGCACAGGGCTGCGAGCAGCTTGCCGCGATGCCGGAGCTGATCGGCGAGATCAGCGGCCTCAAGCAGCAGCCCAGTGGCATCCGCGTCGGCCAGATGCGGGTTCCGCTCGGCGTCTTCGGCATGATCTACGAGAGCCGTCCCAACGTCACGATCGAGGCCGCGAGCCTGTCGATCAAGAGCGGCAACGCCTGCATCCTGCGCGGCGGCTCGGAAGCGATCGAATCCAACAAGGCGCTGGCGCTGCTGGTGCAGCAGGCGCTGACGGACAGCGGCCTGCCCGCCGACGCCGTGCAGCTGGTGCAGACCACGGACCGCGAGGCCGTCGGCCAGCTGATCGCCATGCCGCAGTACGTGGACGTGATCATCCCGCGCGGCGGCAAGAGCCTGATCGAGCGCATCAGCCGCGAGGCCAAGGTGCCTGTCATCAAGCACCTGGACGGCAACTGCCAT
Organism: Ramlibacter sp.; assembly: GCA_028291885.1. Lineage (GTDB taxonomy): Bacteria > Pseudomonadota > Gammaproteobacteria > Burkholderiales > Burkholderiaceae_C > Ramlibacter. The sequence continues at coordinate 3,917 of JAQGNJ010000280.1, forward strand.
ACCTATGTCGACGATCCCTGCGACATCGAGATGGCGGTGAAGGTGACCGACAACGCCAAGACCCAGAAGTACAGCCCCTGCAACGCCAGCGAGAGCCTGCTGGTGGCCCGCGGCGTCGCCCGCGAGTTCCTGCCCAGGATCGGCGCCATCTTCGCCGCCAAGGGTGTCGAGATGCGCTGCGACGCGCAGGCGAAAGCCATCCTCGGCGACGGCCTGGCCGGCGCCAGCGGGCTGCTGAAGGACGCGACCGAGCAGGACTGGTCCGAGGAATACCTGGCGCCCATCATCAGCATCAAGCTGGTGGACGGCGTCGACGAGGCCATCGCCCACATCAACCGTTACTCCAGCCACCACACGGACGCGATCCTCACGCGCGACCACATGCACGCGCAGCGCTTCCTGCGCGAGGTGGATTCGGCCAGCGTGATGGTCAACGCCAGCACGCGCTTCGCCGACGGCTTCGAATACGGCCTGGGCGCCGAAATCGGCATCAGCACCGACAAGTTCCACGCCCGCGGCCCGGTCGGCCTCGAAGGCCTCACCTCGCTCAAGTGGGTGGTGCTGGGCGAGGGCGAAGTCCGCTCCTGACACCGCTCATCCCCATGCGCGACTACTGGCGCCAGTGCGGCTACGGCCTGCTGGAAACAACTCCCGAGGGCCACCTCGTGGTCACCGACGCCTTCCTTCGCAGCCTGCTGGAGCGGCCGGAGCTGGCTCCCGTGCCCGAGTCCTGCGCCGGCGAGCTCGCGCTGCACCACGGATTGCTGGACCATCCCCGCGCCGAGGTGACGCCGCAGCAGCTTGCCGCCGTCGGCGACGAAGACGCGCGCGCCAACTACACGGTCTGGCTGCGTTTCCGCCAGCGCCTGCTGGCGCAGCCCACGCTGGAAGGAAGCTACATGGCGCTGTTCCGCGGCGAGGGCGTCGACGTGCCGCCGCTGCTGGTGCAGCAGCTCACGCAGATCCTGCTGCGCCACGTGCTGGGCGACCAGGCCACCGCGATCCAGGTGCGGGCCGCCGAAATGCTGTTCCGCACCCAGAAGGTCTCGGTGCTGGAGGATGGCCAGGTCATGGCGGCCGACGACGAGACGGTGGAGCGGCATGCGGTCGCGGCCGGCTTCGGCACCATCGGCGAGCTGCTCAAGCAGGGCGGCGCACCGCTGCGCACCGCCGAACTCGACGTGCTGAACGAGGACAACGCCGCGGTCTATTGGGAGCGCGACGAGAGCCACGACCTGGTCGTCAGCCTCAATCACGGCCAGCCGGCGCTCGCTGCCCTGTGCTCGGTCCTGGAGCGCTGGGTGCGCCACTTCCTGGGGGCGGGCGTGACGATCGTCACCGAGCGCGAGATCGACGACGAGCAGTGGGTCTGGCACGTGGGGCTGGACGCGCAGGCCAGCGGCGTCCTCAACGACCTCTACCGGGGCCAGGACGTGGCGCCGGAGCGGATGGAGCGCATGTTGTGCCTGTTCCGGCTGGTCTTCGACGAGCCCTCGGTGATGCGCCCGGAGATCGCCGGCCGGCCCGTCTACCTGGCGATGGCGATGGACGCGGACAGGCGCCTGAAGCTCAAACCGCAGAACCTGCTGCTGAACCTTCCGCTCGGCCGCCTTTCGTAAGCGCGGCGCGGGCTTGCAACCGGGGGCGCCGCCCCCAAGTCCCTACAATTCCAATGAGAATTCCAAATCGCGAAGGCAAGGCCGCATGGTTCCGCATCTCGTCACAGCCCTGAACGGCCCGATCAACGAACTCGAGCAGCGCGTGCTCGACTCGATGCCCGCCATCGAGCGCTGGTTCCGGCTCGAATGGATGGAGCACACCCCGCCGTTCTACAGCTCGGTGGACATCCGCAATGCCGGCTTCAAGCTGGCGCCGGTGGACACCAACCTGTATCCCGGCGGCTGGAACCACCTGACGCCCGAGATGCTGCCGCTGGCCGTGCAGTCGGCCATGGCCGCGATCGAGAAGATCTGCCCGGAAGCCAAGAACCTGCTGGTCATCCCCGAGAACAACACCCGCAACACCTTCTACCTGAGCAATCTGGCGCAACTGCAGCGCATCCTGCACATGGCAGGCCTGAACGTGCGGCTCGGCTCGATCGATCCGGACATCAAGGAGCCGACGACGCTGCCCTTGCCGGGCGGCGGCTCGGTGCTGCTGGAGCCGGTGGTGCGCTCGCGCCGCCGCCTGGGCCTGAAGAATTTCGACCCCTGCACCATCCTGCTGAACAACGACCTGTCGACCGGCATCCCCGGCATCCTCGAGGAAATCCACGAGCAGTACCTGCTGCCGCCGCTGCATGCGAGCTGGTCGGTGCGGCGCAAGAGCAACCACTTCCACAGCTATGAAGAGGTCTCCAAGCGCTTCGGCAAGCTGCTGGGCATCGACCCGTGGCTGATCAACCCGATGTTCAACAAGTGCGGCGAGGTCGATTTCGAGCAGGCCGCGGGCATGGACTGCCTGCGCACCAACGTCGACGCGCTGCTGACCAAGATCCGCCGCAAGTACAAGGAATACGGCATCAACGAGAAGCCGTTCGTGGTGGTGAAGGCCGACAACGGCACCTCGGGCATGGGCATCATGACCGTGCGCGACGTCAAGGACCTCGACGACCTGAGCGGCAAGACCCGCGCCCGGATGGCGACCAGCAAGGGCGGCCAGGTGGACCAGGTCATCATCCAGGAAGGCGTGCTGACCAACGAGCGGATCAACGAGGCCGTGGCCGAGCCGGTCGTCTACATGGTCGACCGCTACGTGGTCGGCGGTTTTTATCGGGTCCATGCGGAGCGCGGCATCGACGAGAACCTCAATGCGCCAGGCGCGCACTTTGTCCCGCTGGCGTTTTCCGAGAGTACGCGCTTACCTCAGCCGGGTGAGAAACCGGGTGCGAGCGCGCCGAACCGCTTCTACATGTACGGCGTGATCGGCCGGCTGGCGATGCTGGCCGCCAGCTACGAACTCGAGGCCACGGACCCGGACGCCGAAACCTACGATTGAGTCACGCCCCGGGGTTGCTGCGCTGCAACAATCCCGCTCGCGAGCTTCCGGCCGAGCGCACAATAGCGGTCCCAAAGGCTACAACGCAACCCCGCCGGCCGGCTGGCCGCCAAGACGGGGACACTTAGTGCAAAGCTCGAAATCCTCGCTCGCGGCGCTGACCATCGGCGCCATCGGTGTCGTCTATGGCGACATCGGCACCAGTGTCCTGTACGCCGTCAAGGAAGTCTTCGGCTCCGGCCACGTCCCGTTCACCGTCCCGAACGTCTACGGCATCCTGTCGATCTTCTTCTGGACGCTGACGGTCATCGTCTCGATCAAGTACGTGGTGCTGGTGCTGCGCGCCGACAACCACGGCGAAGGCGGCCTGATCGCGATGCTGGCGCTGGCCTCCCAGGCCGTGAAGGACAAGCCCAAGCTGCGCCAGGTCCTGCTGGCGGTCGGCATCTTCGGCACCTCCCTGTTTTATGGCGACGGCGTCATCACGCCCGCGATCACGGTGCTGTCGGCGATCGAAGGCCTGGAGGTGGTCTCTCCCAGGTTCAAGGACTGGGTCGTCCCCCTCACCCTGATCGTGCTGTTCATGCTGTTCGCGGTGCAGAAGCGGGGCACGGCCGGCATCGGCAAATTCTTCGGCCCGGTGACGCTGGTCTGGTTCCTGACGATCTCGGTTCTGGGCGTTTCGCACATCGTGCGGCATCCGGAGATCCTGTACGCCCTCAGCCCGCATTACGCTGTGCTGTTCATGTTCCACCACCCGGGCACGACCTTCGTCCTGCTGGGCGCCGTGGTGCTGTGCGTGACCGGCGCCGAAGCGCTGTACGCGGACCTGGGCCACTTCGGCAAGCGGCCGATCCGGCTGGCCTGGTTCAGCGTCGTGATGCCGGCGCTGACGATGAATTATTTCGGCCAGGGCGCGCTGCTGCTGGCCAATCCGGAAGCGGTCAAGAATCCCTTCTACATGATGGCGCCGGACTGGTTCCAGTTGCCGCTGGTGGTGCTGGCGACGGCCGCCGGTGTCGTGGCTTCGCAGGCCCTGATCACCGGCGCCTTCAGCGTCACCAAGCAGGTGATCCAGCTGGGCTACCTGCCGCGGCTGAACATCCAGCACACCAGCGTTCGCGACACCGGGCAGATCTACATCCCGTTCGTCAACTGGGGACTGTTCGTCGCCATCGTGCTGGCGGTCGTGATGTTCCGCTCGTCCAGCGCGCTGGCCGCGGCCTACGGCGTCGCGGTGACGACCGACATGCTGATCACGACCATCCTGACCTTCTTCGTGATCCGCCACGGCTGGAAATACCCGCTGTGGCTGTGCATCGCGGCCACCGGCTGGTTTTTCGTCGTCGACTTCACCTTCTGGGCCTCGAACCTTCTCAAGCTGCTGCAGGGCGGCTGGTTCCCGCTGCTGATCGGCGGCTGCATCTTCACGCTGATGATGACGTGGAAGGAAGGCCGGCTGCTGCTCAACGAAAAGCTCAAGGCCGATGCGATCGACCTGCCCAGCTTCCTCGAGGCGGTGTTCGTCACGCCGCCGACCCGGGTCGAGGGCACGGCCGTCTTCCTGACCGCCGAGCCCGGCACGGTGCCCAACGCCATGCTGCACAACCTCAAGCACAACAAGGTGCTGCACGAGCACAACCTGTTCGTCACGGTGCGCAGCCACGAGGTGCCGTGGATCGGCATGTCCAAGCGGGCCGAGATCGAGTCGCTGGGCCACGACTGCTGGCAGGTGGTGCTGCATTACGGCTTCAAGAACGACCCGGACGTGCCGCGCGCGCTGGAGCAGATCCGCAACCGCGGCTGCGAGATCGAGCCGATGACCACCAGCTATTTCCTGTCGCGCGACACCGTGATCCCGACCATCGGCAGCGGCATGGCGAGCTGGCGCGAGAAGCTGTTCGCGCAGATGCACCACAACGCCAGCGGCGCGGCCGACTTTTTGAAGCTGCCCAACAACTCCGTGGTCGAGCTCGGCTCCAAGATCGAGATCTAGGTGGCCACTGCTGCGCCCGGTCCTCCAACGGCGCGCGTCCAACCCGGCTGACCGCGGGACGCCACCTGTCCAGAGCTTCCCTGGCCCGGTAGCCGGCGGGCCCTTCGGTTTTGTGCAACAGTACGGGCGAACTTCCCGCCACTCCCATG